>CAYGVJ010000088.1:0-22719 GCA_964353255.1 uncultured Solibacteraceae bacterium
GGTTTTGGTAGGCCTCGCGGCCGCCGGTGACGGCCACGTAGCGGTCCATAATCTCCTCGGCTTTGGGCAGCGCTTCCTGAGCGCTAAGCAGCGCGGGAACCGCCGCCAACCAGACAGCCAGTGCCTTACACGTCATCTTGCCCTCCTGTAGGCATCCAACAGAAATGTAACAACTTCCCTGTTGCCTGTCAACAGGAATCGGCGGGCGGCGTTTTCTGGCGTGGTTTGGCGCACCCTGGCGGGGGATGGGGGCATCCTTCCGGGCGCCGGTGGGTTCAGAATGGGAGGAGAGAGGAGATCTCCCGTGAGAACGCTCGCGTCAGGCCTGTCTCGGGCCCTGTTCACAGGGTGGCTGGTTTGGCTCGGCTCTTGCCGTGGCGCGCCGCCCGACCCGGCGAAGGTTGCGGCGGAGATCGATCGGATCCTGTCCCAGGAATACCCCGCCGGGGAACCCGGGGCGGCGGTCCTGATCTCGAGGGCCGGCCAGGTGATCTTGAAGAAAGCCTACGGCCTAGCGGACACCGAGCGCAAGGTGCCCGTGACAACGGACACGGTGTTCCGTCTGGCCTCTCTGACCAAGGTCTTCACGGGGACCGCGGTGCTGATGCTGGCCGAGCAAGGCAAGCTCGACCTGGAGGCCCCGGTGGCGAAGTACCTTCTGGGGTACCCGGCCCTGGGCCAGGGGATCAGTGGGTGGCGCCTGCTGAGCCACACCTCCGGACTGGCGGAGTATCTGGACCGGCCGGACTCCATGGAGTGGGCGCGGAAGGAGTACACCCTCGAGCAACTGATCGAGGCCTTCAAGGACCGGCCGGCCTCCTTCGCCCCCGGGGAGAGGAACGTCTACTCGAACTCGAACTACATCCTGCTCGGGGCGATCCTCGAGAAGGTCTCGGGAGTGGCCTTCGGCGAGTTCGTCAAGCGGAACATCTTCGACCCGCTGGGCATGAAGAGCACATTCTGCAACAGTTCCCTGAACGACGTCCCGCGGCTCGCGGTCGCTTACGAACCGACGCGGACCGCGAGCGGCGAACCGGACTGGGGCCGCCTGGTGGTGGCCCGGCCGTACACGATGAAGGCGCTGTACGCCGCCGGGGGGTGCCTCGCGTCGGTCGAGGACCTGGCGAGATTCAACGACGCACTTCTGAAGGGCAAGTTGCTAAGCCAGAAGACATTGGCGCGAAACTTCCAGCCGGTCGCGCTGAACAATGGGACTCCGGGCAATACGGGGTACGGCGGGTGGCAGCTCGACAGGGTCAACGGGCGCCGGGCGGCCATGCGGGGTGGCGCGCTGCCGGGCGTGTGCACCTGGATGATTAACATGCCGGACGACGACGTTGCGGTGATCCTGCTGAGCAACCGGACACCCGGCCAGCCGCGGTGCGGGATGCTGGCGGTTCGACTGGCCGGGCTCGCTGCCCAGAATTGAAAGCTTATACCCCTTCCATCCCGGCCTCCCGGAAGAGGCCGAGTTCGGAGAGCGCCGGGGAAGCCGCCGATTGCGTGATCCGGAGGCGGACGCCGGGTTTCTACAGCTCGCGGAAGCTCACCAGTTGCACCTGAGCGGCTTCCAGGGCCGCTCGGACCGCCGGGGCGGTGAGGGCTTCGAGTTCGCGTTCGCGGCTGGCTTTCAGGCGGGTGGGGGCGGCGGCGAGTTCGGGGCCGCAGCGGCCTGGGTGGCACACGAACTCGGTAGTGCCCGGCCGCAGTCTCCGGATGAGGCGAAGCAACGCGCGTGTGTCCAGGCGTCCGGTGAGACCGAAGCCGACGAAATGATCCGTAGTCCGGCAGCCACGCGGACGGAAAAGGAACGGTTTGCGCACCCACGGGATCTGGAATTCCTGGGCGATGCGGCAGACCGCTTCGAGCACCGGCGGCAGCAGGTGCGTGTGCTTGTGCGTGTCGAGATGCGTGGGCCGGAGGCCGGCGTCCAGAATGCGGCGCACCTGGGAGGAAAGCTCCTCGTAGACGGAGAGGCGGCGGCGCGCGAGGGCCCAGATCAGCTCCGGGAGGCTCGCGGGCAGACCGGGCCCCTGAACGAGCATGAGGTGACAGCCCACATCCAGCTCTGGATGCTCGCGCGCCAATCGGACGGCATCGTCGAAGGCCGCGCCGTTGGCCATCAGGGTAGTCGAGCGCACGATGCCGCGCTCAAAGGCCTCGAGGATGCCGGCGTTGACGTCCCGCGTGAAGCCGAAGTCGTCGGCGTTAACTATCAGCCGCTTGAGCGCGCTCAAAACAGCCCCAGCTTGATGCGCAGGAATTTCTTGGGGTTGGCCCGGACGTCCTTGATCAACGTGCGCAACTCGCTGGTGGCGCCGCTGAGGGACTCGTAGAGCTGCGGGTTGACCAGGAGCTGCCCCAAGGTGCCCTGACCGCTGTTCACGCGCTCGACCATGGCGTCCAGTTTGGTGAGCAGGTCCCGGATCTGCCGGTAGGCGGCTTCGTCCTTGAGCAGCTTGCCGGCGGTGCCTTTGCCGGCGTTCAGGTCGGCGCCCACGCGGCGAAACTCGGCGATGGCGGCGCGGGCTTCCTCATACAGCGCCGGATCGCGCAGCAGTTTGCCCATGGTCCCCTGGCCCTGCTGCACGTCTTGAATAACGGTGTCCAGGCGCTGGAGTGAGGCCATCACACGGTCATAGAGGGCTTCATCGTAGACCAGGCGCCCGAGCGTCCCCTTGCCGCTTGAAACCGCAGCGGTGATCTTCTGCACTTCGGTCACCGCGGCGAGCATGCGGCTGTAGAGCGCCTCATCCACCAGGAGCTTTCCGACCGTGCCTTTGCCCGCTTCCACCTGGGCGACGATGTTGTCGATGCGGCGCAAGGTGGCGTTGACAGAGTCCAGCGTGTTGTAGCCCTTGCGCACCAGGTCCTCGAATTCCTCGACGTCGAGGCTGGGGAGCTCGCCGCCCGGTCTTACGGTGGCCTGGCTCTTGCCCTTCTTGATGTTGATGTACTTGGTGCCCAGGACGTTCTCGGCGGTGATGCTGGCCTGCGAATCCACGGGGATAGCCGCCAGCTTGTTCCGCTGCACGGACATGACCAGCCGCACCGTGCGGTTAGGATCGGAAGAGCCCGACAGCTCCACCCCGTCGATCTTGCCGATGTAGATGCCGTTCAGGCGCACCGCCGCGCCGGAGGTCAGCGCAGCCGAGTCCGACAGATACGTGTACAGGGTGGCGCTCCGCGCGAAGATGTTCTTCTCGCCGGTGAGCAGAAAGATCAACACCGCCAGAATGACCATGGCGGCGATCGCCATGACTCCTACTCTCAGTTGGGCCCATCTGACTCGTTTTGCCGAAGGCATAGTTACTCTTCGCGTCGCGCGAACCGTGAGATGTACGGGTCGGTGGAAGCCTCCAGTTGCGCCTGGTTCCCTTCAAAGACCAGGCGTCCTTCCTTGAGCACCAGGAAGCGGGTGCGCCCGGCGCGGCCGCCGTCCCCGTGGTCCAGGGCGCCGGTGGCGCCGTTGTAGCGGAAGTTGGCTAGCACGCTCCCATCCTGATACCGATGGGTTGCCAGGGCGGTGGTGGTGCCCTTCAGATCCCGCTCTTTGACGATCAGGGTCATGATCGTGTAGGCGGTGATGGGATCCAGCCCCGCCGTGGGCGAATCGTAGAGCACCAGGCGCGGCTCGGTGACCACCGCCCGCGCGATGCCCACGCGGCGCCGCATGCCCCCGGACAACTCGCTGGGCAGCTTCTCCAGCGTGTGCTCGAGCTCCACAAAGCTGAGGGCTTCTTCGACCCGGCGGCGCATCTCCTCCAGCGGGCAACACAAGGACCGCTGGTTGGCCAGCGGGTAGCCCACGTTTTCCTCGATGGTGAGCGAATCGAAGAGACCCCCTTCCTGAAAGAGTACGCCGATGCGGCTGCGAATGTCGAACAGCTCCTTCTCACGGAGCCCTGTGATGTCCTGCCCGAAGAGGCAGACGCGGCCGGAATCCGACTTCAGCAGTCCCAGGGCGGTCTTCAACAGCACGGTCTTGCCGCTGCCCGCCGCGCCCAGGATGATCGAGGTCTCCCCCGCGCGCATCTGGAAGGAGACATCGTCTAGCGCCTTGAAGTCTTCAAAGCGGACCGTGACGTGCTCGAAACTCAAGACTGAATCTTCCCGCTCCGGCATTTCGTCGCTGGTGTCCTGCTTCGCAAATACCTTAAGCCTGCTGCCGCGTGGGACAGGCGCCCAAAGGGCGCCCGGCCTGTCGGCCGCGACTGTTCCCATTGTCCACGAAATTGCGAAGCAGGACACCCTCGTCCTGTCCCGCAAACTCCGTGACACTGGTAGCCTGCGTGGCGACAGGCTGAAGGCCTGTCCCACGATCTGCCACTGTAAGCCAATTTGCGGGACAGGACACTAGATCGTCGTAAAAATCCTGGTCAGAAAGAACGTCAAGAAGAAAATCGCCACCGAGGAGGCTACCACAGCCTGCGTGGTGGCGCGGCCCACGCCCTGCGTTCCGCCGGTGGTCCTCAAGCCGTAGTAGCAGCCTACCAAAGCGATGGCGAAGGCGAAGATGAACGGCTTGATCAGCCCCTGGGCCACGTCCAGCCACTCCAGCGCCTGCCAGGCCCGGCTCCAGTATTCCGAGGCGGTCAGGTTCAGCATGAAGTAGGCGATGAGAAACCCCCCGAAGATTCCCACGAAATCGGCGATGATGGTCAGCAGCGGCAGCACCACGCAGGTGGCGATCAGCCGGGGCGTGACCAGCTTCTGGACGGGGTCGGTACCCAGAGCGCGCATGGCGTCGATCTGCTCGGTCACCTTCATCGAGCCCAGTTCGCTGGCCATGCCGGAAGCGTTGCGCCCGGCCACCAGCAGCGCGGTCAGCACCGGCCCCAGCTCGCGCACCAGGGTGATGGCCACCACGTTGCCCACCTGGCCCACCGCGCCGTACTGGTTGAGCGCCTTGGCCAACTGCATGGCCATGACCGCGCCGCTGAAGAAGCCTACCATGATGACAATCGGCAGGCTGCCCACGCCGATGATGTCCATCTGGAGGTAGATGTCGGAGCCGTAGTGGGGACGGCGGAAGACGTTGCCGATGGCGCGTCCGCCCAGCGCATAGAATTCCTGAATCGCAAGCACGGGCGACTTCAGCCATTCGAGCAAGCCGTCTGTTCCTCTGCATCTCGATGGTAACATACAGCTTGCGGATGGATTTCCCATGAAAGGCTTGACTGACATACCTGGCATCCGCGTGGGCCACGCTTCTGACTACGAAGCCCTCACCGGGTGCACCGTGATTGTGTGCGAGGGCGGGGCTGTGGCGGGCGCGGACATCCGTGGCTCAGCCAGCGGCACGCAGGAGTTCCACGTAATGGATCCCGGCCACGTGGCGCCGCGCGTCCACGCCGTCGTGCTGGCCGGGGGGAGCGCCTTCGGGCTGGAGGCGGCCTCCGGCGTTCGCCGGTACCTGGAGCAGAAGGGAGTGGGTTTCCAGACCGGCGCCGCCCGGGTGCCCATCGTCCCGTGCGCCATTCTCTATGACCTCGGCATCGGCAAGGCTGGGGTGCGGCCCACTCGCGAGATGGGTGAGGCGGCTGCCGCGGCTGCCACTGCCGAGGCGGTCGCCGAGGGCGCCGTGGGCGCGGGCACGGGGGCCACGGTGGGGAAGATCTTCGGCATGTCCCAAGCCATGAAGGGGGGCATCGGCTCGACTACCGTTTCCCTGGAGGGCAAGTATGCAGGCGTTCATGTAGCCAGCCTCGCCGCGGTGAATGCCGTCGGCGACGTGCGCGACCCGGCCACCGGCCAGATCATCGCCGGGGCGCGCCGTTCGCCGGCCAGCCGCGAGTTCGCCGACACCGCACTGCTGGTGAAACGCGGCGTGCGCATGGGCTTCCCCGGGCAGAACACCACGTTGGTGGTGGTGGCCACCAACGCGCGTCTCTCCAAAGTCGAGGCCCGGAAACTGGCCGAGCTGGCCCAGCTCGGCGTGGCGCGCACCATCGCCCCCGTAAACACCATGTCTGACGGCGACCTGGTGGTGGCGCTGTCTTTAGGCGATCGCCAGGCCGACATTGACGCCTTGGGGGTGGCCGCCGCTGAAGCCGTGTCTGAATCCATTCTGCGCGCCGTGCGTCTGGCTCGAACCCTGGGCGGCGTGCCGGGGCTGGCGGGGAAGTGAGTGCTGCCGGCCGCGAGCGCAGCGGGTGATAATGACAGTATGAGCCTGCGCTGGGGGCTGATCTGCGTGCCGGGGGCCCTGTGCGCGTGCGGCCTGGCGGCGCAGGTGATCACTTTCGAGTCCGGCGGGCTGAACTACCAGACGCTTAGCAAGGGCGGCGTGACGGTGATGTTTGCCCACCTGCCCACTCACCTGCGTGAATACGCGATCGTGCAGGTGGCCGTCTCCAACGGCTCGCGCACCCCGTCAATGCTTCGTCCGGAAGATTTCGTTTTCCAACGCCCGGACGGCAACCAGCTCCAGGCGGCCGGGGCGCGCAGCGTGGTGGCTCATCTACTGGCCAAAGGGAGCCGCGACGACGTCATCAAGCTGGTGGAAACCTACGAAGCCACGCTATACGGCATTCCCGGCCTCCGCTCGACCAACGGCTACGAGCAGCGCCGCCGCTCGGCGCAGGCCGAGCTGACCTCCACCAAGCTCAAGGCCGCCGCAGCCGCCTCGGCTATCGCCCTGGTGGACACGCGGTTGGGTCCGGGGCAGTCCACCGACGGGGCGGTCTTCTTCCCCAACGACGGCAAGCCGCTCGGCCAGGGCCGCCTGCGCGTGCGCCTGGTGGGGCAGGACTTCGAGTTCGAAAGCGAGCCCGACCTGACCAAGAGCCTGCGGCCGTCGCGGGTGGAGAAGTAGGCGCCCCGGGCCGGTTGGCGAACTTGCGTTCGCAGCGGCGGTGTTCTATCCTGGCAGTAGAGCGCCTGAAAAATTAATCATTGGGGCGCCGGGGAAGCTGGGCACTGTCGTCACCCAACGGGCTTGCCCGTCGGTTGCCAGAACGTGGGAGTTTGCCGTCCTGGCGAGCGATGCAAGTGCTGCTGTGCTTTTCCGCTAAGGAACCATTGGGGGCAAACCTGTGCAGCAACTGACTGTCGGCCTGCTGATCGCCGACGCGGAACTAAGGAATCTGCTTTTGGCAGCTTTGCGCGACCTCCCGGTTCGCATAGTGACGAACCTGACCAGGTTGGTGCAGAGCGAGGAACTGATAATCGAAAGCGAGCTGAGGCGCTCCGCCCCGGATGCCGTCTTCGTGGAAATCAGCGCGTTGGGCGACCGCCTTCCCGGTGTGATCTGTGCGCTCAGAGCTAATGGCTCTCAGTCGGCGGTCATTGCCATCCAGGCTGAGCCTGAATCGGATGCGCTCCTGGCGGCCGTACGCGCTGGCGCCCACGACTTTCTGTACCCTCCGCTGGACGAACCAGCCCTGCGCCAGCTTCTGGAACGTATCGCCACCCGGCAGGAGAGCCGCCAGCCCCCGCGGCCGCCCGCCCCGAGCCTCGGGTTCCTTTCGGCTACCGGAGGTTGCGGCGGCAGCACCCTGGCCTGCCATTACGCCGTCGAGCTCTGCCGGATCACCGACCGTCGCGTTCTGCTGGCTGACTTCGACACCGTCGCTGGCACGGCCGGATTCTGGATGCGCACCGGAAACACCTACTCCATCCTTGATGTGGCCCAGAACCTGCACCGGCTGGACGCCAGTCTGTGGAGCGGGCTGGCGATCAACGTGCAACCCCTCCTCGACGTAGTCCCGGCCCCGGCCGACATTGTGCCCGAGGAGCCCCTCGAACCTGAACAGCTCCTGGAGATACTGCGCTTCGCCCGCAGCCATTACGACTGGGTGGTGGCGGATCTGGGGCCCAGCCTGACGCGGTCTTCGCTGATGTTGCTCCGCGAGCTGACCAGGCTGTACCTGGTCTCCACGGCCGAGGTGCCGGCGCTCTACCAGGCCCGGCGTGTCCTGTTCAAGCTGCTCTCCATCGGCTACCCCCAGGAGCGCGTTCAGTTGGTCCTCAGCCGGGTCCGCAAGCATCAGCAGGTCCAGGCCAACGACGTCGCCCAAGCACTCGGGTGGCCCCTGGAAATGGTTTTGCCCGAGGACAGTCCGGAGGTTGAGGAGGCTCACGGCGAGGGCCGCCTCATCTCGCCGAAATGCGACTTGGCGAAGCGCATGGCCGAGCTCGCCGGCCGGCTGGTCGGTCCCCAGCCAGAGCGGAAGAGAAACGGACTATGGTCCGCTATCTTCAGGCAGTCCCAGCCAGAGGGAGCCTAGCTGCGGCCCGCCGGGGGACACCCAAACTGCGCCCCGATCCCTACTTGAACCAATACAGCAGGATGCCGTAGCCCACGCCGGCTTCGTCGGCGCTGCGGGCCGACTGGAACGCCATGAAGCGCCCGTCGGTTGAGACCACCGGGTTAGAGGCTTTGTAGCCCGCGTAGTCGTTGAAGAAGGTCAGGCGCGTGAAGTCCTTCCCCGTGCCGTCCAGCCGCAGCTTCCAGATATCGATCTGCCCCGAGCCGCCCCGTCCGCCCAGCTTCTCAACCTGGCGGTCGGCTTCCACGCAGGTGTACTGGCCGTCGGGGAAAATGCCCTCCGGCTCGTTGTAAGTGCCGGGCGCCTTCGAGAAATTGGTCACCACGCCGGTGCGGAGGTCAATGCCCATCACCGAGGCGGTGTTGTTGGGCTCGTAGCAGGTGAAGATCATCTTGGCGTCGTTGTCGTAGAAGTCCTGGGCCTCGAGGGTGCAGCTACGGTCCTTGCTCTCGTAGACCGTCTTCTTGTTGACGATGCTGGGGCCCGAGGGATCGACTTCCGCCACCACCAGGCGCGAGGAGCCCTTGGGCATCTCCGGATACTGTGCGCTGGTCTCGGAGAAGGCGATTTTGAGGCTCTTCTTGGAGATGGCGGCGCCCTCGCTCATCTTGTCGTTCAGCCGGACGGGCTTGGAGCCTGGCTGCTTGCTCAGGAACCATAGCTCGTTTTCCTGGGAGCGGCTGGCGCGGATGTCTTTGAAGCGCTCCGGCCCGATGAGGATGTAGTCGCCGGTGACCAGGTGCATCACGCGCAGGAAGGCCGCGCCGGGCACGTTGCAGGTCAGGCAGCGGATCACCCGCGTCTTCAGGTCGATGATGAAAGCGTCGCCGAAGCTCTTGTTCATGAAGGCGACGCGTTGGTTGTCGGGGGAAATGTCGGCGCGCTCGCCGAAGTGCGCGAGGACCTCGATATTCTTCGGAAGCTGCTCCAGCGGGCTGCCCGGCTGGCGCTGCGCCAGCAGCGGAACAGCCAACAAAACGAAACCTGCGAATAGCCTCATCTGATCTCTCCTGACTCCTGACTTCTGACTTCTGACTCCTTCTCAAACCCCAGGTACTGCACTTCCTCCTCGAGCTCCAGGCCGAAGCGTTCTTTCACGCGCCGCTTCAGCTCCGCGATCAGCGCGCAAAGATCGCGCGCCGTGCCCGTGCCGGCGTTGTAGATCAGGTTGGCGTGGTAGTCAGCCACCCGCACATCGCCTCTGGCCAGACCTTTCGAGCCGGCCTGGTCGAGAAACCACGCGGCCGGCACTTTGCCCTCGCGGACGACCTCCGGCGGCGCCAAGTCGCGCGTCGGCTGCGGCAGCCCGCGCCAAAGCAGGTTCTTGAAGATGCTGCCGGCGCAGCGCATCTCGGGCGGGTATTTTTGGCGCCGCAGGGCGACGATATCCTCCGACCGCCGGCGCAACGCGCTGGCGTCGCCGGGCTCCAGCGCCACCTCGACGCTGAGGATGACCCAGTCCTTGCGGCGCTTGAAGACGCTCTCCCGGTAAGCGAACTCGCATTCGGGGTTACGCAGTGCCCGCACCATAACGCCGTCGAAGAAGTGGACCTCGCGCGCCACCTCTGAGATGGAGCGGCCGTACGCTCCGACGTTGCCGTACACGGCGCCGCCCACCGAGCCGGGAATGCCTGCCAGCGTCTCCAGGCCCGCCAGGCCCGCGCTGCCGGCTGCGTTCACGAGGCCCTCGAGTTCGGCCCCCGCTTCCGCCGACACGCGCTGGGAGCGTACCTCGACTTTGCCGCCCGTGAACCGCAGGACCACGCCGCGATACCCCGCGTCCGAGACAATCAGATTGGTGCCTCCGCCGATTACGGCGCAATCGAGCCCGTTGCTGCGCGCCAGGCGCAGCGCCTCCAGGAAGCACTCGACACGGGAGCTCTCGGCGTAAACGTCCGCCGGCCCGCCGATTCCGAAGCGGGTGTGCGCGGCCAGCCGCTCTCCGGCGGAAACGTGCACATTAGGAATCTCGGCCAGACGCGCCAGCGTCTCCTGGATACCGGACATCTGCACAATTATAGAGGACGCGCTCGAAGCTCATGGAGCGGTACAATCCGGGGCATGGAGGTTCACGAGGTACTGCGGAGCGCCGGTGAGGCTCTGCTCATCGGTTTCCTGGTAGGCGCCGAGCGGGAATCCTCGCGCGGGGAGGGCGAGACGCAGCCGGGAGTCCGGGATTTCATTCTGATCGCGCTGGTGGGAGCGATCTGCGGGCTGCTTCAGAACCCTTGGCTGACGGTGGGGGCGCTGGTCTCGATCGCGGGCCTGCTGGCGCTGTTTCACTTCCAGGTGGCGGACCGCTCCGGGGTCACCACGGAAATGGCCGCCGTCGCCACGTTTTGCCTGGGGTTTCTCACGGCGAGTCCCGGCGCGACGGTGGGCCACCAGCTTGCGGTCGGGCTGACCGTGGTGGTGGTGGTCTTCCTGGATGCCAAGCGCGCGCTACACAAATTTATCCGGGTGACGATCACCGAAACCGAGTTCAACGACACGCTGCGGTTTCTGGCCATCATCTTCGTGATCTACCCGGTGCTGCCGGAGGGGGCGTTCGGCCCGTTCGGCTTCTTCGCGCCGCGCCAGGTGTGGATTTTCGTGATCCTGGTGTCCTCGATCTCCTATGCCGGCTACTTTCTGGAGAAGTTCCTGGGCGCGCGGGCGGGGCTAAGACTGGCCGGGCTGGTGGGCGGCCTGGCCTCGAGCACGGCCGCCACGGCCTCGCTGGCCCGGAGCTGCCGCGAGGAACCGGAGAAGCTGCCGGTTTACTGGCAGGCGGCAGTGATGGCCAATACGGTGCAGTTCCCGCGAGTGCTCGTGATCCTTTACGCGGTGAACCCGGAACTGGCCCGCGCCAGCGCCGTCCCGCTGCTGGCCATGGCCGCCGCCGGGACGCTGTTTTCGCTGGTGCTGCTGCGGGCCGGCAAGGGCGATGGGCTGCCGGCGGGGATGGGTCTTCGCAACCCGTTCCGCCTCATGCCGGCCCTCACGTTCGGAGCGCTCTTCAGCGCGATCGTGTTCCTGAGCAAGGCGGCGAGCGCGGCCTTGGGGGGAGTGGCTGTCTACTGGGTAAGCGCTTTGGGCGGCTCGGTGGACGTGGATGCCGTGGTGCTGTCTGCCTCGAGTCTGGTCCGGGGCGGCGTGGTGGGGGTGGGCGCGGCGGAGGCGAGCATCTTGCTGGGCCTGCTGGCCAATGCGGTGGTCAAGAGCCTGATTGCAGCGTATGCCGGAACCACGGGCTTGGCCGTGCGGCTGGCGGGCGCCTTTGTGGTGATGTTCGGCGTCGGCGCCCTGGCCTGGCTGCTCTAAGACGCTGCCCCGGTTTTTCGCGCGATCAGCGCCTGGAACCCGCCGACCAGCAGAGTGGCGGCCAGGCTGACCAGCAGCGCGCGGCGCAGGCCGTAGGCCTGGGCGAGGTGTCCCACCAGCCAGGGCAGCGTCATGCCTCCGGCCAGCGCAATCGAGAACAGGATGCCGAAAACCGTGCCCGAGTGCTCCTCGAACCGGCTGCCGGCCTGGCCGAGGACCGTCGGGTAGATACTCGCCGCGCTCAGGCCGATGAGCACCACTCCCAAGGCTGCCATCCGGCCGTCATGCGCGGCCAGCAGCACCGCGATGCCCACTGCCGTACCAAGCACGCCCGCCAGCACCAGCGCCGGGCCGCTCACGCGCAGCAGCAAGCGGCTCGAGACCACGCGGGCAAGCATGATCGAACCCCACAGGGCGGCCAGCAGGTAGGAAGCCAGGCTGATCGGCAAGTGCAGTTCGCCGGTCAGATACACCGAAGTGTAGCCGCCCAGGACGAACTCGGCGCCCGACTCGAAGAACAGCAGGAAGCCGAACAGCAGAACCAGCGGGCGCCGTGCCAGCCGGGCGACCTCCTTGAGCGGCAGGCCCGCGGCGCGGCGCGGCGGCGGAAACCTCAGAACCAGGCAGACGACCGACAGGGTCAGGCTGAAGGCCGCCCCCAGTTGCAGGATGCGGGCCAGTCCCAAGGTTTCAAGCAGGGAGCCGATGACGAATGGCAGCAGCAAGGCGCCCACGCCGAAGAAGACGCCCAGCCAGTTGAGGGCAGAACTCTTGCGGCGCGGGTCCGTGTGGAGGTCGGCGATCAGCGTGTTGGTGGCGCCATTCAGCGCGCCGCCGCCCGCGCCCACCATCAAGGCGGCCACCAGCAGCGTGCCGTAGTCCCCGGCTCCGGCCAGAACCAGCAGCGCCAGCGCGGCCATAGCCGCGCCCCCGGCCAGCGGGAGTTTCTTGCCGAACCGGTCGGTGAGTGGGCCCAGCGCCAGCATCGTCACCAGCATGGCGAAGTTCATGGTGAGAAACAGCGTGCCGGCTTGGGCCAGCTCGACGTGCAGGCGCGCGGAAAGCAGCGGAAGCAGCGCGCCCAGCAGCGCCACCACCATGCCGAAGACCAGCATGCCCCCGCAGGCGGCCGAAGTTAGCGCCGCGGTGCTCATGGCCGGCCGAAGAAGCGCCTGGTGAAGGCCTCGACAGCTTTGGGCCGACATCAATCTCCTTTCAGCAGGGCCAGACGGGCGGCGCCGAGCAGACCGGCGTCCTCGCCGAGCCGGCTCAGCTCGATGCGGACCTGCCGCGCGGCCTGGGGTTGCGCCCAGCGGAGCACTTGGGAGCGAATCGTGGCCAGCAGCATGTCCCCGATTTGCATCAGGCCGCCGCCCAGCACCACCATCTGGGGGTTCAACAGGCTGACGATGTTGGCCACTCCCATGGCCAGCCAGGAGGCGGTTTCCTCCAGCACGGCGCGGGCCGTCCGGTCGCCCAGGCGGGCTCGGGTAGCGACGGCTTCCGGGGACAAGCCCCAGAGCCCGGCAGCGGCGGCGCGGCGAGCCACGGCCGGCCCGGCCGCTTCGGCTTCGAAGCAGCCCATCTGCCCGTAGATTTCCTGGTAGCGCGGGTCCAGGGCGAACCAGCCTGCGGCGCCCGCGATGCCGCCGGCCCCACGGCACAGCCGGCCCCCGGTGATGATGCCGGCGCCAATGCCGGTTCCCACGGCCAGGAAGACCACATCCTCGAGTCCTTGCGCCACGCCCAGCCACTGCTCGCCCAGAACGTAGGCCGACCGATCGCTGTCGATGACCGCCGCCACCGGCAGCCGCCCGGCGAGCCACTCGCGCAGGGGGATCTGGTCCCGGCCCCACAGGTTCGGGGCCCAGGCCCTGCCGGTCTCGGGGAAGTAAATGCCGGGCACAGCCACGCCGGCGGCGCCGATCTGCTCCCAGCCGAGGGAGGCGGCGGCCAGGGCCTCGCCGGCTAGCTCCACAAGCTGCTCGACCGACGCCTGGGGGCTGGCCTTCTCGGCCGGGTATTTCAGCTTGCTCAGGAAGGTCCCGTCGGAGCCGACCACGGCCACCGCGGTTTTGGTCCCGCCCAGGTCCGCGGCCACGACGCGCTCCAGGGCTTCCATCCCGGCCATTATGCAACGTTTGCGGGTGCGGGAAAAGCCATTTCCGAATTTACTTGCAAACCGGACCCCTTTTGAGGCAATCTGAAGAGCTTTGCCCTATGCGGGTCCGAGTGCTATACCACGACCACTGCTTTGACGGCGCCGCCGCCGCGGCTTACTTCTGCCGCTTCCTGGAAGAGAAGTTCCATCCCGGGGCGGAGTTCGTCTTCACGGGCCTGGCGCACAAGGCTACGGAGTTGTTCGAGGAGGGCATGTTCGACGGCGAGGAGAACGCCATCGTGGATTTCAAGTACTCCCCGGATCCGCGCGTCACCTGGTGGTTCGACCACCATCAGAGCGCCTTCTTGCAGCCGGAAGACGCCGAGCACTTCGAGCGCGAGCGGAGCGAGAAGAAGATGTACGACCCCGGCTTCCGCTCGTGCACCAATCTCATCGCCACGGTGGCGCGCGAGAAGTGGGGGTTCCAGGCCCCCGATCTGGCGGAGCTGCTGAGCTGGGCGGAGATTATCGACGGGGCGCAGTATCCCGACGCCAAGGCGGCGGTCGAGCTGGCCGCGCCGCCGCTGAAGCTGATGACGGTGATCGAGGGGGTGAGAGGCTCGGAGCTGGTGCAGCAGATCATCCGCTGGATGCAGCGCCGGAGGCTTGAAGAGATCGCCGCCCAGCCGGCGGTCGAGGAAGTCTGGGGGCCCCTCTACCGGCAGCACCTGGAGTCGATCGAGATCATCCGCCGGCAGGCGGAAGCCCGGGGCGGCGTGGTGTTCTTCGACCTGATCGGCAACGACCTGGAGGGCTACAACAAGTTCATTCCCTACTACCTGTTTCCGGAGTCCCTCTACACGGTCTCGGTGAGCGTTTCCAGTTTCCGCACCAAGGTATCCGTAGGCTCGAACCCTTGGGCCCCGGTGGAGCTGACGCACAACCTGGCGAGCATCTGCGAACGCTACGGGGGCGGCGGCCACCCCCGCGTGGGCGCCATCAGCTTCGAGAAAGGGGCGGTGGAAGAGGCGCGCCGGGTGGCGCGGGAGATCGCCGGGGAGCTGAGCCGGTAGAGACGCTCGCCGTCGCGGCGAGCATAATGGAAGCATGAAGCGTCATTGCCGGCTGACTGCATTCGTTGCGGCCTTCGTGCTGTTCGGCCTGCTGGCGGCGCAGCAGCAGCCTGAACCGGAGGTGCGCCTGCCCAGCGGCAAATTGCAGAAAGAAGAGATCCTCAAGGCCGAGCATCAGAAATCGTTGCAGGACGCCGCTGAGATCATCAAGCTGGGCGAGGCGCTGAAAGCGGAGCTGGAGAAGAACGACTACCAGGTGGTGTCGCTCGCCAGCATCAAGAAGACCGAGGAGATCGAGCGAATAGCGCGACGCATCAGATCGCGGCTGCGGCGGTACTAGGGTCCTGTCTCGCAAGTTCGTTGACAATCGGGGCCGTTGCAGGCGACAGGCTCAAGGAGGGTGCTGAAAAAGGCCTACTTCAAGGCCCGAGGACGACAAGCTAAAGCATGTCCCACAACGCCAGATCAAGCGTTTGCGCGCCCACGTAGGACATGCTTCAGCTTGTCCAAGGCCTTTTTCAGCACCCTCTGAAGGCCTGTCCCACGAGGCAGCATTGTTCATTGATTTGCGAGACAGGACGGTAGGGCCGGCTTCCTGAACCCGTGAATTTGGGCGTCCGGGGCACACTCTATGCAGGTTGTTCTGGCGCTTCCCGCCTACAACGAAGAGCGCGCGCTGCCGCTGGTGCTGGCCGCCTTCCAGCGGCAAGTTCTGTCCGCGGGTCTGGCGGCATCCATCGTCGTCGTAGACGACGGAAGCATGGACGGCACCTGCCGGGTCGCCGAAGAATGGTCGTCCAAGCTGCCCGTCAAGGTCGTGCGACACGCCGCCAACCGGGGCCTCGGGGAGACGATCGAGGACGCGCTGCGCGCGGCCGCGGCCACGGCGGATCCCGGCGACGTGATCGTCTCCATGGACGCCGACAACACGCATTCCCCGGAACTCATCCCCGCGATGGTCCGCCTCATCGCCGAGGGCGGCGACGTGGTGATCGCCTCTCGATATCGGCGCGGCTCGAAGGTCGTCGGCGTTTCCGCCTTCCGTCAGCTCATGAGCTATGGCGCCCGGTTCCTGTTCCAGGTCTTGCTGCCGACGCCGGGAGTGCGCGACTTCACCTGCGGTTTCCGCGCCTACCGCGCCGGGCTTCTCCAGCAAGCCTTCCAGCGTTACCGCGGCCGGCTGGTCACCGAGCGGAGTTTCGCGTGCATGCTCGAGATTCTTCTCAAGCTCCGCGAAATGGGCGCGCGCATGTGCGAGGCGCCGATGATCCTGCGCTACGACCTGAAGGTTGGCGCCAGCAAGATGAAGGTCTGGCCGACCGTGCTCACCAGTTTGCGGCTGGCACTGCGATACCGTTTTCCCGGCGCCGGCGCGCGCGGGAGATGACTCGAACCCGGCCCGGCCCTTTCGCTACACTGTTCTTGGAGTCATTTCGGGACTGAGCGCGAAGGAGGACAACTGCGATGCAGGTTACGAGACGAAACGCCATCGGGCTGCTGGGGGCGACCGTGCCCACCGCCACGCTCAGGCGAGCGCTGGGCGCCCAGGTGGCAGGCGTTGAAATACAGCCGGGACCTTTCCAGGGCACGCGCGAATCGCTCCGGGATTACAGGGTCCCCGAGTGGTTCCGGGACGCCAAGTTCGGAATCTGGGCCCACTGGGGCCCGCAATCCGCTCCGGAGTACGGAGATTGGCATGCCCGGAACATGTACATCGAAGGGAGCCGGCAGTACAAGTATCACCTCCAGCGCTATGGCCACCCCTCGAAATTCGGCTTCAAGGACGTCATCCCGACCTGGCGCGGCGAGAAGTTCGATCCGGACCACCTGATGCAGCTCTACAAACGGGCCGGTGCGAAGTACTTCTTCAGCATGGGCGTGCACCACGACAACTTCGACCTGTGGAACTCGAAGCACACGCGCTGGAACGCGGTGAACATGGGGCCCAAGAAAGACATCGTGGGGATGTTCCGGCAGGCGGCGTTGAAGCAGGGGCTGAGGTTCGGAGTGAGCGAACACCTGTGGATCAGCTACAAGTGGTTCGCCGTCAGCCACGGCAGCGACAAATCGGGGCCATACGCCGGCGTGCCATACGACGGGGCCGACCCGCAGTATGCGGACCTCTATCACGATGTGAAGGGGCTCCCCGAGAAGTACGGGTGGAACGCGGAGAACATACCGGACTCCTGGAAGCGCCATTGGCTCCTGCGGATCAAGGACTTGGTGGACCAGTACCAGCCGGACCTGCTGTACACCGACGGGGCGCTGCCCTTCGAGGAGTACGGCCTGAACCTGGTGGCGCATCTCTATAACCAGAATGCGCGGCGGCACGGCGGCAGGGTGGAGGCGGTCTATACCAGCAAGCGCCGGGAAGACTGCGAGGTGGGCACGTGCGTGCTCGACCTGGAGCGGGGAATCGTGGACCGGATCTGGCCCAACCCCTGGCAGACGGACACCTGCATCGGCAACTGGCACTACAACCAGGAGGCCAAGTACAAGTCGCCCAAGACGGTCATCGACATGCTCGTCGATATCGTCAGCCGCAACGGCAACCTGCTGCTTAACTTCCCCCTGCCCTCCAGTGGAGAGCTGGATCCCGAAGAGCTGAAGATCCTCTCTGAAATCACGGCGTGGATGGCCGTCAACAGCGAAGCTATTTACGGGACCCGTCCCTGGAAGGTCTTCGGCGACGGCCCGGGCACGGCAGCCTCCGCCACGGGCGCGCGTTTCAACGAGCAGAGCCGCAAGGCGCTCACCGCGGAAGACGTTCGCTTCACCACGAAGGGCAAGACGCTGTACGCGTTCCTGATGGGCTGGCCGGAGAAGGAAGGGGTCGTGCGCCCCCTGGCCACGACCAGCAAGCTGGGCGTGGGCCGAATCAGGAGCGTGCGACTGCTCGGCTTCAAGGGTAAGCTCAAGTGGACGCAGGACGAGGCCGGCTTGAAGGTGCAGATGCCGCCGGCAAGACCCTGCGATCACGCGTTCGCGCTGAAGATAGTCGGAGCGTAGGCGCCCCTTGGCTGGCCCCGTTCTTGAGAGGCAGGTTTGAGTTCGGTCCGGACGCCGGCAATCACGCGGGCCGTGGCGGTCCTGGCGACTGCGACGCTCCTGGCTCAGACGCCCGTTGCGCCGGGGCAGCCCCGCCCGCTGGTAGTGCTGCTGGCTGGCGAACAGGAGCGCAAGGCCTGGGAGGAGAGCGCCACGCGCCGCGGCTGGGCGTTGCTGACGGGGCCGCCTGCCGCCCCCAGCGACGCCCTCGCCAAAGCGGTCCGTAAAGCTCTCGAAGATTTCAGGGCACGCACGCCGGTGGATGCGACGCGCGTGTACCTGGCGGGCCAGGGGCGGGGCGCCGCGGCGGCTTTCTACCTCGTGGCGCGGCTGCCGGACCTGTGGGCCGCCGCGCTGGCCGTCGAGGGCAGCCCCAAGCCCGCCATTGACACCGGCCGGCTGTTCGCCGCCAACGCGCAGTTGGTCCCCATGCTCTGGATCACCTCCGGGGCCGAGCGGAGCTCCCTGCCGGGCTTCCAGATCGAGCGGCGCAACCCTGCCCAGATGTCCCTCGAGCAGGCGCTCGACTGGCTCGCGCAGCACGAGCGCGATCCGTTCCCGCCCAAGGTCGATTGCGAGTCCGGTAACCCGGAGCTGGCGCGTTGCTACTGGATCGAGATGACCAGGCTGGATTTCTCGCGCCGCAACGACGTCTTGCCCTTTTCGCGTTTGGCCCCGGGCTCCGGCGCCTCGCTGGCTCTGGGCGGCTTCGGGTTCGACCCGGCAGAGCGCGGCCCGGGGCTGGTCGTGGGATGGCTGCCGCAGAACTACCAGGGGCCGCTCAAGCTCGATGACCGCATCGTGGCCGTCGCCGGCAAGGAGATCCGTGATGGGCAGGCCTACCTGGAGTTCATGGATCAGGTGAAGGAGGAGCAGCGGGCGGCGGTGATGGTTCAGCGCGGCAAGGAGCGTCTGCGTATCGAGACCCGCATCGTGCTGCCCAAGCGCGAGGAGGCCCAGACAGCCCGCGTCCAGGCCGAGTTTCTCTCCGACACCCGCGAGCTGCTGCTCATCAGCCGGGGCGTGGCCGAGCTGCGGTTGGACCTGCCGCGCTACTGGGTCCCCTGCCCGATCAACTGGAACGGGCTGGCCGTCGGTCAGGCCGACAGCCCGGGTTGCTGGGTCGTTTCGGAAGGTAGCCCGGCGCGGCGCTGCCCTTAAGGGGCGACTTCATTCACAAGGTAGAATGTTACTCTGCTCGTTCGGGTTGTCACTGTGAAGATAGCCGGGCTCCTGAAAGACCGTCGCGCGTTCTGGATCGCCGTTGTGATCCTTCTCGGCGTCATGACCTGCGCCATGGTCAGCTCTGCGCTGCTGGAGTGCCAAACCTGGGACGAGGGCATACATCTGGCGGCAGGTTACAGTTACCTCAAGACCGGCCAATTCAGGTTGAACGCGGAGCACCCTCCACTATTCAAGCTGCTGGCCGCTGTTCCGCTGCTGCTTCTGAGGCCCGAACTGCCGACTCAGCACCCTTCCTGGGCGAAGGCCAACGCGTTCGACTTCGCCGTGCAGTTCATGTATGGCAACCGGGTCGATGCGGACACGATTCTGTTCTGGGGCCGCTCGGTCACCATCCTGCTCACCCTGCTGCTTGGGTTGGCCCTCGCGCTGTGGACGCGCCGGAGCTTCGGACCGGCTCCGGCGCTGTTGGCGCTCGTTCTGTTCTCGCTCGACCCCAACTTCATCGCGCATGGGCACTACGTCACCAACGACCTGATGCTGGCGCTCTTCGTCTTCCTGACCGTTATCGCGTGGGTCAGTTTCATCGAGACCCGGCGCTATCGGGATCTCCTGATAGCGAGCTTGGCGCTGGGGGCGGCCCTCGTGACGAAGTATTCAGGGCTCTTGCTGGCCGTAATCCTCCCGCTGCTCTACATCGTCCAGTGGGCCATCGAGTGGCGGCGGCGCCGGCGGGGTTGCGAAGCGCCCGGCAGGAGGCTTTCGCTGCCCCATCTGGCGTTGTCGCTCATGGTCGCGGCCGTGATCAGCGTCGGCGTCATCGCGCTCGCCTACTGGCCGGAGACCCTCAGAGCGCTGCGCGGCGGGCCGCGTCTGGCTCAGTCGGTGACCAGTTGGACAATTGTCGGGACCACATTTCAATGGCTGGGCGATCGGTTCGATCTCCCGGCGCATGCTTACCTCGTCGGCGCTGAGACCCTCGCCAACTTCAGCAAGGACGGGCACGACCAATACCTGCTCGGCAGCCACTCAAGACACGGCTGGTGGTACTATTTCCCCGTCGCGTTTGCGGTAAAAACGCCTGGGGCGATCTTGATGCTGGCGGCCCTGGCCCTGGCCGCCGCCGTTTGGCTGCGCCGCCGCCCCGCCCCGGAGCCGACGGCACAAGGGGGCGCGCCCGCTCTGCGGTGGCTCGCGCTGATCCTGCCTGCGGCGCTGTACTTCGGGGCCATGATGATGAGCACGATCGACCTCGGCGTTCGCTACATCCTGCCGGTGTATCCGTTCCTTTTCATCCTCATCGCGGCCATTCTGTTTCACCCTGCACTCGAAGGCTTCTGCCGGGCGCGGCGGGTGGTCCTCGCTGTGGCGCTGCTGTTCCAGGGGTTCGAGGTCGCCAGCATTCATCCTCACTACCTGGCGTTCTTCAACACCTTCTCCGGCGGGCCCGAAAGCGGCCCGCGGTACCTCCTCGATTCGAACATCGACTGGGGGCAGGACCTCAAGAACCTCAGGGCGTTCCTGAAGGCAATCGGCTGGCAGCAGCCAATCTGCGCGTGTTACTTCGGGAATGCGAGCATGACATACTACGGGATACCGCACCACAACCTGCCCTTAACCCGCGAGGTGGGCAAGCGGCAGAACCTGGATTGCCTTGCGGCCATCAGCGTGACGCCGTTGTACAACGTCTATGTCCCGGCCGGCAGCTACGACTGGCTGCGCTCCATGAAGCCAATGGCGAAGGTAGGGTACTCGATCTACGTTTACGACCTGAGGAAGAACAAGACGCCGCTGTGAGCCAGCCATCTATGACCAAGTGGAGCTTCTTCCTGCTTCTGACGTTGCCCGCATGGGCGCAAACGCAGCCCTACGTGGTGGAGAAGAACGTGATGGCGCCGATGCGCGACGGCGTGCGGCTGGCCACCGATATCTATCTGCCGGCGCGCGACGGCACGCGGCTCGAAGGGAAGTTCCCAGTGGTCCTGGAACGCACGCCCTACAACAAGGAGGCCGCAGCACGCGTCTCGGCGCCCTATTTCGCCAGCCGCGGCTATGCCTACGTGGCGCAGGACACTCGCGGCCGCTACGGGAGCGAAGGCGTCTGGCACATGCTGACGGACGACGTGCTGGACGGCTATGACACCGCGACCTGGATCGTCGCGCAACCCTGGAGTGACGGCAACATCGGCACTGTAGGAACCTCTTACTCCGGCGGGACCCAGCACGCGCTCGCGCTCGGCAACCCGCCCGGCTTGAAAGCCATGGCGCCCGTGGATGCGGTGGCCAACGCGGGCTACTTCGGCATGCGGAACGGCGGCGCCTTCGAGTTGCGGTTCTTCAACTGGATCTTCAACATCGGCGGGCCCGCGGGCAGCCGCGCGGCCCGCGATCCGGCCACGCGCGCCGTGCTCCAGGAGGCCGGCAAGAACGTACGGCAGTATCTCGAGAGCCTGCCGCTGCGCAAAGGCACGACGCCCATACGGCTGGCGGAGGAGTACGAGGAGTGGCTGGTCGAAGCTCTCAGCCACGGCGCCAACGACGCCTGGTGGAAGCGCCCCGGGCTTAACGTCATCGACAATATCGAGCGCTACAAAGACATTCCCGTGTACCTGATCGGCGGCTGGTACGATTCCTGGGCGCGGCAGACCACCATGACCTACAGGGCGTTGGCGCGCGCCAAGCGCAGCCCGCAAAAGCTGATCATGGGGCCGTGGATTCACGGCCAGCACACCAGCAGCGCGCACGGGCAGGTGGATTTCTCGCCGGAGGCGGCCCTCGACGGGCTGGCCTTCCGCCTGCGCTGGTTCGACCGCTGGCTCAAGGGGATCGCCAACGGCGTCGAGAACGACGCGCCGGTGAGGATCTTCGTCATGGGCGGAGGCAGCGAGGCGAGGGTCGGCGACCGGCACCTGCATGGCGGGCGGTGGCGCGAGGAGCGCGAGTGGCCGCTGGCGCGGACCCGGTTCACGCCCTACTACCTGCACGCCGACGGAACGCTCCGCCCCCAGAAGCCCACGGCGGCTTCCAGCCGCACCCGCTACGACTTCGACCCGCGCAACCCGGTGCCGACCATCGGCGGCAACATCAGCTCCGCCGCCGCCATCATGCTCCAGGGCGCCTGGGACCAGACCTGCGGCCCGCACGTGTGGAACTGCAAGGACAGCCTGCCGCTTTCGGCCCGGCGCGACGTGCTGGTGTTTCAAACGCCGCCGCTGAAAGAAGACCTCGAAGTCACCGGGCCGATCGACGTGAAGCTGTGGATCTCCTCCACGGCGCTCGATACCGACTTCACCGCCAAGCTCATCGACGTGCATCCCCCGACGCCGGACTTCCCCGCGGGCATCGACATGAACCTCGAAGACGGCATCCTGCGGGCGCGCTTCCGCAATTCGCTGGAGCGGGCGGAGCTGATGAAGCCCGGCGTGATCTACCCCATCACCATGCAGCTCTACCCGACTTCGAACCTGTTCAAGGCGGGACACCGCATCCGGCTGGACATTTCGAGCAGCAACTTCCCGCGCTTCGATGTCAACCCGAACACCGGCGAGCCCCTCAACGCCCACCGGCGCATGGCGGTGGCGACGAACACGATCTACCACGACGCCGCCCACCCTTCGCGCGTGGTTCTGCCGCTGGTGAAGTAGGCCGTCCCAGATAAGCGTCAAACAGGCAAGAATGCCTGTTCCTGGAGTTTCTACATTTCTCTGCTCAAGGGTGGTGACTGCTGCGTGGGACAGGC
>CAYGVJ010000089.1:0-22384 GCA_964353255.1 uncultured Solibacteraceae bacterium
TGCCGTCCACGGTGACGCGGCAGCCGCCGCACATGCCGGTGCCGTCCACCATGATAGGGTTGAGGCTGGCCAGCGTCGGCACCCCCCACTCGCGCGTCACCGCCGCCGCCGCGCGCATCATGGGAATGGGCCCGATCACGTGCGCCGTCTGTATCGGCTCCGGATGGGTCTCTCTCCAGGCGCGCATCAGGTCCACTACGGTTCCCTTGAACTCGCCGCTGCCGTCGTCGGTGGCCCACCGGACCTCGTCGGCCGCCGCTCGCAGCTCCTGGTCCAGGATGATGAGCGACTTTGAGCGCGCGCCGCACAACGCGATCACGTGATTGCCGGCCTGGCGGAAGGCCCGAGCCACCGGCAGCAGCTCGGCCACGCCCACTCCGCCCGCTATGCACAGCACCGTGCCGATCTTCTCGATGTGGGCGGGCTGGCCCAGGGGGCCCAGCAGGTCGGCCAGGCGCTCATGCCGCTCCAGGGCCACCGTCTCGCGCGAGGTCTTGCCCACGGCCTGCACCACCAGTTGTATGGTGCCCCGTTTCGGGTCCCCGTCCACCAGCGTCAGGGGGATACGCTCGCTCCCCCGGGTGGGCCGCACGATCACGAACTGCCCCGGCTTCCAGTGCCGCGAGATCTCCGGAGCTTCGATCTCGAACCAGGCCGTCTCGGGCGTAAGCTGCCGCTTCGCCAGAATGCGGTTCAGCGAGTCCGGAGCGGCGGCGCGCTCGGCGGCGGCAGGCGTGGCCGCGGCCTGCGGCTCCGAGCGGAGCGCCAGGTCGATGGCGTCTGCCGCGACGCGGCCGTCCCGCATCGCCAGAATCACCGTGGCGCCGCCGCGCACCACGTCTCCGCCGGCGAACACCTTCGGAAGGCTGGTCTGCCCGGAGTCGTCGATGGCGATCTTGCCGCGCTTGGTCACAAGCTGCGGCGTGGCCCGCTGCACCGTCGGGTTGGGGCTCTGCCCGATGGCCATCACCACCGTGTCCACCGCCTCGCGATACTCCGAGCCCGGAATCGGCACCGGTGACGGCCGGCCCGATTCGTCCGGTTCACCCAGCCGCATGCGAATGCATTCCATTTCGCATACCCGGCCCTGCTCGTCCCCGAACAGCCGCACCGGCACGGCCAGGAACTCGAAGCTCACGCCTTCCTCTTCGGCATGCTCGATTTCCTCGATCCGGGCGCGCAACTCCGCTCGTCCGCGCCGGAACATGATGATGCTCTCGCTGCCCAGGCGCCTGGCCCAGCGTGCCGAGTCCATGGCCGAGTTGCCTCCGCCCACCACCACCGTCCGCTTGCCCACCCGTACCGGCGTGTCGCTGGCCGGGAACTGGTAGGCGCGCATGAGGTTGATGCGCGTCAGAAACTCGTTGGCCGTGTACACCCCGATCAGGTTCTCGCCGGGAATCCCCATCAGGTGCGGCAGGCCCGCCCCGGTGCCCAGGAAAACCGCCGAGAAGCCTTCCTTGAAAAGTTCGTCCAGGGTGGCGGTCCGCCCCACGATGAAATCCGTGCGGAACTCCACGCCCAGCGCCCGCAGCCGGTCGATCTCCTCGCGGATGATCTCCCGCGGCAGCCGGAACGGCGGAATGCCGTAGGCCAGCACCCCGCCCAGCTCGTGCAGCGCCTCGAATACCGTGATGCGGTAGCCCTTCCGCACCAGGTCGTAGGCCGCGATCAGGGAGGCCGGACCGCTGCCCACCAGCGCGACCTTCATGCCGTTGGGCGGCGCCACGGCCGGCAGCCGCGTCTCGCCCGACTGCCGGTGATAGTCGGCCGCGAAGCGCTCCAGCGACCCGATGGCCACCGGGTCGAGCTTCACCCCCAGCAGGCAGTCTTTCTCGCAGTACAGCTCGTGCTGGCAGACCCGTCCGCAGATGCCTGGGAACGGGTTCTGCTCGTTGATCTTATCGAAGGCAGCGCCGAAATCGCCCTCTACCATGCGCGCGATGAAGCTCTTGATGTCGATGCGCAGGGGGCAGGCCGCAATGCACTTGGGGTCCCTGCAATCCAGGCAGCGCGGGGCCTCCGCGGCAGCCTGTTCCAGCTTGTACCCCAGGGCTACCTCTTCGCAGGTGGAGGCACGTCTATCCGGGTCCAATAACGGCAACGGTTGGCGTGGAGCTTTCGGGGTTCGCTTCGGCTTTTTCGGCCGCGGCGAGCTCTCGGGGCTGACTACGGGTGTCTGTTCACCGGCCTGTTGCATAGTTTCTCAGCGTGGCGTTCCTGTTCGGCCGCGGAAGCGCGGGTTTCCGACGACTCCCTCGGGTGCGCCGTGGATGGGCAAACTTAGCGACCATCTATCAGAATAGATTCAAAAAACTCGCCAAAGCAACCGAAGGAACAACGGCGAACCCACCGCTGCGTTTTTCAGCGCGCCGCGCTACCTCCTGCTAAGCCGCGTGCTCGGGATTGTCCCGGCGGGGACCTCCGCGGACGGCACGATCGGCGCCCGTGCGGCCGAGTGGTGCAGCTCGTGCAGGAGGATGGCGGCGACGGTGGATGCCCTTGCGGCTGAGTACGCTGGGTGCCAGCCCGGATGGGGCTGAGCCTGCTACTCCTGCTTGCCGCTGGTACGAACTGGCAGGCTGAGCCGGAGGGCTTTCAATATGTCCGACTCCAGTTTATTTCCGGGCTTGCTGTTGACGTTGACCTCCGCAGCAGCCGCAGTGGTTTTGGAGAAGGCCTCGAGGTTCGCCAGCAACTCGGCAGTGAACGCGGACGTGGCCTCCAGCCGCCCCTGCTGAACAAGTTGGCGTACCCCTTCCTGGTAGTTCGCGGCGATGGCGGATGGCGGAGTGTCTCGCGGGAACGCGGGGCCGAGAGTCAAGACCTCCTTTTCAAACCACGAACGCTCCTCGAAGTCGCCCAATTGGTCGAGAATCTGCTCCGGCCAGCTCCGGTCAGGCTGAAATCGTGTGACAGAAGCTCGCACAGAGGGCTTGACAAACCCGGGCATGTAGTCGGATTCAATAACGAAGCCCCCCAAGCACTCTCCGGGCTCGATCGGTGAGTTCGGAGGCTGCACAACCCCAGCCCAGCCAGTGTACATCCGCACCGTGGTTCCGGGCAAGAAGGGTTGCTCGGTGCCTATTTCCCGGCCGCCAGCTCCCGGGCCGCAAGGCCCACCCCAGGGGCCATCGCTGATCTCGTGACGCATGCAAACGTGTGTCTGCCCGATGGGTACAGGAAACATGAACACCTCGATCGGGTCCTTGGCGGAGCGGTCGTTGCACACCTGATACGAGTAACGGAAATCCCCCGAGAGCATTATGCCCAAATCCACGACATCAACCTCCGGGACCAGCCGGTTATGGAGCAGCACCCGGACGATCTCCTTCTCCCCACTCAAGTCGCCACCCGGCTCCTTAGGCGCCCGCACCACCAGAGCCTCTCCTCCCTTTTCCATGAATACGTACCGATGCTCCAGCTCAGGGGGAATTCGGCCATCCTCAGGCCAAACTGGCATCTTGCCCTTCTGCTGGCCCTGCCCGCATAGGCACGCCGCGGCTAGGGCGAAAACCAGCACGTCAGTGGTCCTTGGTGCCATGTCGTCCCGCCCGCCGGCTCAGTGCGGATAGGTGCTCGGATTCGCCCAGTTGCAGTGGACGTGATTCCCCTCAGGGACAGAGTATGCGCTTAGGGCGCCCCGGGCGACACACCTGACCAAGAAGTCGGCGACGTTCACCTCGTAATTGTCTGGACACTGTGCGCTCCCGGGTCCCGCGACGTCCACCGCCGTGCCGCGATCATGTGCTGCATGTGGCGACGTCCAGTTCTGGTTAATGTCGAATTTGCCGCCGTAAGGCAGCGCCATGTCGTTCGTGCAAACCTTGGTTTGTCCAGGGTGCAAAGCCAAGTAGTCGTAGGTGGCGTAATAGAGGCCGTAAGCGGGGTTGATCATCATGTAGCGGTTGTAGTACGTAGTCCCGTGACCAGTGCCCCCACCTGTGTCGGTGCCGCCAATGCGCATCCAGATCTCCGGGTGGTCGTTATAGTGAACGTCTCCGTACCCCACCGCGTAGTTTGAGTATCCGGTGCCATACGCACTCATCCCCCACACGTATTCCGCCTGCCCGATCAGGGTTGTTATGATGTAGACCCCGAGGTAACCGGACGCGCCCGTGTTGCCCGCGATCCACTGACCGCTCGAGGGCGAGCACAAGCCAGGGTTGACGCACACCATGGAGCTCCTCGGGTGGCCGGAGCTTTCATGAAGGTGTGCGTTCGTGTACGGGTAGTACACCGTATACAGGTTGACGCTGCAATAAGGGATAATTCGACCGGTATAGAGGTCCACGCAGCTCCACCACTGCGTGCAGATGCTCGAATTGGGCGGACAAAGCGGACTGTAAGACTGGGCGTGCGCTGCTGTGGCCGGCAGCAGGAAGGCCAGCAGAGAGCCACTGAGCCTAAACGCCCAGAGGCTGAGGTGACAGGTGAATCTGTTGCTTCGCATTGCGGTTCTCCTGACGATCTTCACGTTAGTGAGCCGATGTGAGACTCAAGCGGAGGACATCTGCGATTTCCTTCTCCGCCGGAGTCTGAGCGGCGTTCGAGAAGCCCAGATCGCTCTCGGCAAAGGAGATCTCAGTGCCCGACTCGAGCCTGGAGCGCAGGAGGGTCAGCGCGGCCTTGACGAACGCGGAGTCTCCGCTCAGGCGCCCTCCGGTGGTCAAGTGCTCTATCGAATGATGGAGGCTGGCGGCAATCACCAAGGCCGGGGTGCCAGGCACAAATCGGGGACCGAGCACGGTGGTCGTGTAAGAATTCCATTCGGACTCGAGAATCTCTTTGACTTTGCCGGCGATGGGAGCAGGCAGCGAGGCCAGACGTTCCGCCGACATCTCTCGCGTGGCCTGGCTGGTCGAGAAGCTTGTCACATAGCCGGGCAAACATCGTGAGGTCACCCGAAAGGCGGCTACCGCCCGCCCCGGGGGCAGCTCGTTGCCCTTTGCCGCCGAGAAGTGGACGTATTCCAGAAACCCAGGACCCGGCACAATCCTGTCGGGCAGGCCAGTGCTCTCCTGCCACGCGTTCCAACCGGACGGAGGGGGCGCCAGCCTTGCCGGGTCCGTAGGGACCAGAAGACTCCACCGCTCCAGCGGCCGCCTGCTCCGGCCGGCCACGACGAGCGTGTATTCATAGACATACAGCCCCTCCGGATTGCGGGAAACCCTCGCAGAGACGACGGGCTCAGATTGATTCCGCAACTCGATTCTCAGGGGGCTCGCCGCGGCGTTTCCGCCTGCCGGATCGGGGAGGACCACCAAGTCGTTCGTGGCTGGGTCAAAGAACACGGAATGGCTTTGCAGCTCCGGGGGTACTCTCCCGTCACTCGGCCAAGGCGGCACCGGGCTAACCCGCAAGACTGGGTTCGGCTGGCCGAAGCCGGCCGCACAACATATGAACGCAACCGCCGCCAGCATCCACAACCGCATTGCCTTGCCCTCCTGCTTCGGTATCCTGGACCGTCACCATTCTGAATGGAACCGATTTCTGTGTCAATCCCCTCTCAAGGGGATGCCGTGGTCGCAGAGCGAGCGGCAACGCTAAGTCCTCCTGGCTCCTGCCGCCGGAGGTTTGCTCCATATGCCACCAGTTCGGGAGTCGAGTGCCGATCGAGTTTTCGACACAGGTGCTTACGATGGCATGCAACGGTGGACAGAGACACCCCGAGCGAGGCCGCGATTTCCTTGCTCGACTTCCCCTGGCCGATCAGCGCCAGGATCTGCCGTTCTCTGCTCGTCAGGCCGTCGGTATCGGCAAGATGGATTGGCAACGGAAATACTCCGAAATAGGTGGAGATCTTGCGCCCTTAGAGCAACTTTAGCTCGCATTAGCTGCTTCGTCAAGTGCAATTTGGGGTGTAAGCACGCGAAATGAGTGTGGACCGCTGAGCCGTTTCCTGGCCTTGTCGTGTGGAGGCTGGGGCCGGGCCGGCCGCAGGATAGTGCAGCGTTCGTGTTCTGTAGCGGGAGTGCGGGTCGCGAACCACTCCTTTGGGCGCCCCCCGGGATGGCCAAAGACAATGTCCATCTACCAGAATAGATTCACTAGCGCTGGCAAGGCAACGAAGGTTCGAGCGGCAGGGCCCGCTGCATTTTGCAACACCACGTGTTGATTATTTCACGCATCGGCGGGAACTTTCACCCACGCCCGAGGCTGTATCCCCCAACGCCACCAGCCGCGCCAGCCCCAGGCTCTTGCCAGTCAACATTGAAATGTATTACTCTAAAGTAGTTGCCGAAAGAGGGGCTTGCATCCTGCCGGGGGATTACTTTGGCCCGGTCGGTGCAAAGCGACCAGAGACAGTCCTGGGTGACTGCTCGGGGAGGGTTTGCATGCGGATAGAGACGACCATCAGATTGGCTGTTGCCCTCGTAGTTGCCGTCGGAGCTGCTGTGCTTTTAAGCAGTTCCGACAAACCAGCTTTCACCGCGGCGGACAAGGCTTTCTACGCCGATCAGAACCTCATCAACTTCGTGCGGCCGGGCCTGGTCTTGAAGATCATCTCGGGGGACATCGCCGCCGACGGCACCATGAAGGTCCGCTTCAAGCTGACCGACCCCAAGGGCCTGCCGCTGGACCGCGAGGGCATCACCACTCCGGGGGCCATCAGCGTGCGCATGCTGGCGGCCTACATCCCCAAGGGCAAGACCCAGTACGTGTCCTACGCGACGCGTACCCAGACCAGCCCCATCACCAACCGGAGCGCGGTGCAGGCTTCCACGGACTCCGGGGGAGTCTTCCAGAAGGTGGCCGAGGGGGAGTACATCTACACCTTCGCCACCAAGGCGCCGGCCGGTTTCGACAAGACGGCCACCCACGCCATCGGCGTGTATGCCACCCGCGATCTGGCCGAGTTCGACCTGGCGATGCTCTCCAACGCTGACGACGAGGTGTACACCTTCGTCCCGGACGGCTCGAAGGTCACGGTAACGCGAGACGTCATCCGCACGCAGAGCTGCAACCGGTGCCACGACCCGCTGGCGCTGCACGGCGGCAGCCGCCGCACCATGGAGGTGTGCGTCTTTTGTCATACCCCGCAGACTGTGGATCCCGACACCGGCAACACGGTGGACATGCCGGTGATGATCCACAAGATCCACCGGGGGGAGGGTCTGCCCAGTGTCGTGGCGGGGCGGCCCTACCAGATCATCGGCAACCAGCAATCTGTGCAGGACTACTCCCACGTTGCCTTCCCCACTGATACCCGCAACTGCGTGATCTGTCACGAGCAGAACACGGGCGCGGCCCAGGCCACGGCATGGCTCAAGCCCAATCGCGCGGCCTGCGGGGCCTGCCACGATAATGTGAACTTCGCCACGGGTGAAGCGCACGCCAACCTGCCCCAGGTTTCCGATAACCAGTGCGCGAGCTGCCACTTCCCGCAGGGCGAGCTGGAGTTCGACGTTTCGGTGCGCGGGGCGCACACCGTGCCGCGCTTCTCCCGGGATCTGCCCGGTGTGGTCTTTGACATCCTGGCGGTGAACGACGGGGTGGCCGGCAAGCGGCCCAGCGTGACCTTCACGGTGAAGGACAAGTCCGGCAAGCCGATTCCGCTGGCCCAGATGAACCGGCTCAACCTGATCCTGGCGGGACCCAACACCGACTATGCGACCTACATCTCCGAGGATGTCCGCACAGCGGATGGCACCGCCGACGGCCGCTTGTGGTGGACGTTCCAGACGCCCATTCCGGCCGACGCCAAGGGCTCTTACAGCATCGCGATCGAAGGGCGCCGGGAGATCAAGCTGATGCAACGCACAACGGAGATCACCGCGCGCGACGCGGGCGTCAACAAAGTGTTTGCCTTTGCCGTGGACGGCTCGAAGCCGGCGCCGCGGCGCACCGTGGTCTCGCTGGCCAAGTGCAACTCCTGCCATTACAGTCTGTCCTTCCACGGGGACAACCGCAATACCATTGAGGCGTGCGTGGTCTGCCACAACCCGCTCAGGACGGCTGGGACCGGTGGAACCCTTACCGTCGATTTCCGGACGATGGTCCACCGCATCCACACCGGCGAGGAGCTCAAGATTCCCTATGTCATCGGCTCCTACAACTTCAATCGCGTCCTCTATCCGGGCGATCGGAGGAACTGCGCGGCCTGCCACGTGAATGGTTCCGAGCAGTTGCCGCTGACCGGCAGCGGCCGGCTGAACGTGGTGGAATCCAGCGCCTACGTGAACCCCACGGGCCCGATCACGGCCGCCTGCACCAGTTGTCACACCAGTGTGGCGGCGGCCTCGCACGCGCTGGCCAATACCACCCGGCTGGGCGAAAGTTGCGACGCCTGCCACTCCACCAGCAACGAGTTCGGCGTGCCCAAGGTGCACGCGCGGTGACCCTGCGGTATTAAGGTGACTGCGGGGCTTCTATGGCTTGGTCGCTGCGGCCGCGAATCGCACACCACACTCCTCCTCCGTTACAACGGGGACCTCACCGACTAGGTTCCCGCGTGGCGTACGCGGCCGTGGCGGCCATGTTGCTCTGCGGCGCCGGAGCCCTCTCGGATTCCCGGCAGCCGCCGGCCGGCTATGCCGGCTCCGACACCTGCCAGGGTTGTCACGAAGACCTCTTCAAGGCATTTGCCAAGAACCCGCACTGGAAGGTGGAGACTGATCAGCGGCGCTCCTGGCAGGGGCGGGCCTGCGAGTCCTGCCACGGGCCCGGCGCCAAGCATGCCGAATCATCTTCCGCCCAGGACATCATCAATCCGGCAAAGCGCCCGGCGGCAGCCGCGGACCGAGGCTGCCTGATGTGTCACCTGAACCAACCGACGCAGCTTGGCCGCCTGCGTGGGGGCCACGCCCGCAACCAGGTGGCTTGCATTGCCTGCCACCCGATTCATCAGGGACCCGAGAAGATGCTGCCGCGGGCCAGCGCCGCCATCAACCGGAACTGCGCCGGCTGCCACACTTCGCAATGGGCCGAGTTTCAGCGGCCTCACCGGCACAAGCTGCCCGAGGGCGCCATGTCCTGTGTGGATTGTCACAACCCTCACGGGGGGCTACTGCCGGCCTCGGTGCGCACGGTGGCGGCCAACCAGCCGGGTTGCTTCAAGTGCCACGCCGACAAGCGCGGGCCGTTCACCTACGAGCATCCGCCGGTGCGCCTGGAGGGCTGCCGCGCCTGCCATGAGCCGCACGGCTCCGCCAACCCGCGCCTGCTCACGCGACCCGAGCAGCGGCTGGTGTGCCTGGAATGCCATGCCAGCCTGGGCGCCCCTGCCGGAGTGCCGCCGGCCTTTCATGACCTGAGGAGCGCGCGCTACCGCAATTGCACCATCTGTCACACCAAGATCCACGGATCCTACGTGGACCGGGCTCTCAGACGATGAAACTGCTCCTCACCCTGTTGGTTGCTCTGCCGCTGGCGGCGCAGGCGCCGCAGGAGAAGGCTCCGCCTGCCAAGCCTGAGCCTTGGCTCACCGGGACTCTCGATTTCGGCTACCGCTGGGTCGGCGAGGTGCGCGGCGACTACAACACCTATCGCAGCGTGGTCAACCTGGGTGCAGGGCCCAAGCTGTTCGGCGCGGACCTGCGCTTCGAGGATCCTTCGCGGCGCCTGTTCGACCGTCTGTCGGTGCGCGCCAGTTCCTGGGGCGGGGATCCGTACAACACGGCGCTCATCGACGTCCGGCGCGACGGGCTTTACCAGTTCTCCTTCGACTACCGGAACATCGCGTACTTCAATTTCCTGCCTTCTTTCGCCGATCCTACGCGCGAGCGGGGCTTTTTCCTGAATCAGCGCGCTTTGGACACCTTTCGCCGGTCGCGCGACTTCCGGTTGGAGTTGTTTCCGGGACGCCGCATCGTCCCCTACTTCGCCTACCAGCGGAACATGGGGGAAGGGTCGGGCATCACCAACCTGGTGCTGGACGGCAACGAATACCCGCTCCGCACCCGGCTTTACGACCGCGCCGACGACTACCGCGGCGGTTTTCATTTCCAGTTCAGCCGGTTCCACCTGACCCTGGAGCAGGGCGGGATCAACTTCGCCGACGATCAGTCGGTCTTCTCGACGGGCGGCCGAAACACGGGCAACGTCACGACGCCCTTCTTGGGCCAGCCGTTGTCCCTGGAGGCCGGCTACGAGGCCTACCGCGTCAGCTCCGACAGCCTTTACAGCCGGGCCGTGTTCACCGCCAACCCGGTCGCCTGGGCCGACCTCTCCGGGCAGTTTCTTTACAGCCGGTCGCACAGCCACGCTCACCTGTCCGAGCGAGCCACGGGCACCCTGTTCAGCTTCTCGGCCCTGGCTTTCTACACCACGCAGATGGACGCGCTGGCGGCCGAGGCGCGCCAGCCGCATTCCTCGAGCAGTTTCAGCGCCGAGCTGCGGCCCGTCCGCCGCGTGCGCGTGGTCGAGAGTTGGATGACCGACCGGCTGCACAACGCCGGCTCGGCGCTTCTGGCCGAGCAGCTCCTGGCCGGAAACACGACTCTGAGCCTGGATCAGGTTACGGCGAGCCGGCGGCTGGTGGTGAACTACAACCAGCAGCAGGCCGACGTGATCGTGGATTTGAGTCGGATCTTGATGCTGCGGGGCGGTCACCGCTACGTTTGGGGGGATGCCCAGACTCCGGCCGGACTGGTCAATCAGCCCTTCGGCGATTTCAGCGGGACGCTGCGGCGGCACGTTGCTCTGGCCGGCGCCGGCGTGCGCCTGGGTGAGAAGATCAGGGCCAGCTTGGACCTGGAAGCCTCGCCCGGTGACCGCGCCTGGTTCCGCGCGAGCCTGAACGACTACCAGAAGGCCCGCGTCCGCGCCCGCTACCAGGTGCGGCCCTCGCTGCTGCTGGCAGCCAATCTCGGCGTGCTGCACAACCAGAACCCGGCGCCCGGCGGGGGTTACGATTTCCTCGGCCGGGACAACGGTCTCTCGGTCTCTTGGAACCCGGCGGGGGGCAAGCGCCTGAGCGTGCTGGCCGATTACACGCGCTCGACGGTGCGCTCCGACATTCTGTACGTGGTGCCCAGCACGTTCGGCCGCGAGCTTTCCTACTACCGCGAGCGCGCGCACTCGGGAACTGCGCTGGTGGACCTCAAACTGCCCGCCGCGCGCGGCGTGCAGCCCAGGGTGAGTTTCGGCGGTTCGCTGTTCAACTCCTGCGGCAGCCGTCCGGCGCGCTACTACCAGCCGCTGGGGCGGTTCAGCCTGGCGGTCAGGAACCGCCTGGAGTGGAACTCGGAGTGGCGCTGGTACGCGCTCTCCCAGCCGCTCTATCTCTACGAAGGCTTCCGCACGCACCAGTTCGTCACCGGCTTCCGGGTGACGATGTAGACAGGGCGCCACTCCTGGGGTCTGGTTGGCTGGGAACTCGCCGGGGGTATAATGGTCACTGGGGTGACCACATGAGGATCAGCACCGTCCGCGAGTTCCGAGACAAGGCGACCGCCCTTCTGCGGTCGAGAGACCCGATCCTGGTCACGCGTCGCGGCCGCCTGGCCGGCGTCTTCTTCCCCTGGCCTGAAGCGACTCTGCCCGTCGAGTTCAAGCGCGAGCTTTTCTCGGTGCTAAGCGCCGCATTGAGCCGCCAGGTGAAGAGGCGCGGGCTCACCGAAGACGAGATCCTGGACGACTTCGAGTCCTGGCGAAAAGGCCGGCGTGAGACTCGTCGCCGACGCTAACGTGCTGCTCTCCGCCGTCCTGGGCGGGCGCGCCAAGCTGGTGTTGGAGCACCCGGAAGTGGAGGAGGTCGTCACCGCCGAGGCCACGTTCGCCGAGGTGCAGGAGTATGCGGCTCACCTGGCGAAGAAGAAGCGCCTGTCCTTGGATCTGGTGCTTCTGGCCTTGGCCGCACTGCCGGTGACCGTCGTCGAACGGAGAGCCTATGCTGCGGCCATCCCTGAAGCCACGCGGCGAATCGGCCGGCGTGACCCTGATGACGTCGAGATCCTGGCGCTCGCTCTGCAACTGGGTCTGCCGCTGTGGTCGAACGACAACGACTTCGAGGACGCCGGCGTGGAGTGGTACACAACCGCCGACCTCCTCAGGAAGCTCGGGGCCTGAGCGGCGAGCCGGGGCGGGCGTTGCCTGGTGGTGGGGAAACCGGCTGTATTCGTTCGTCACCGGCTTCCGGGTGAGCCTCTAAGCGGCCAAGCCGGGACCGGGCGAGAGAAGCGGGGCTAGCTTTTCTCCCCGTCCGTGCTGGCAGTGGATTCCGGGACGTCGCTGATCAGGACCTTATCCACGCGGCTGCGGTCCATGTCCACCACTTCATAGCGCTTGCCCCCGACCTCGAAATGCTCGCCCGCTGCCGGGATGCGGCCCAGTTGTGTGGTCACAAAGCCGCCCAGAGTTGTGAAGCCCGCGTCGTCCTCCCCGGACAGCTCCCGGAGACCGAGCAATTCCTTGACCTCGAAGATCGGCGTCGCCCCGTCCACCAGCCAGGATCCATCTTCCCGCTTGGTGGCGTGTGCGTCCGCTTTCTCACCGGGCGCCGGCAGGTCCCCGACTACCGCCTCCAAAATGTCGCGCATGGTGATCAGCCCTTCCGCCACACCGTGCTCGTTGACCACCATGGCGATGTGAGTGCGCGACTGCTGAAACACCTCGAGCAACTTCAAGGCGCGCATCGTCCCCGGCACCGTCGGCAACGGTCGGATACACGCTCTTATGTCCAACGGCCGGCCCTCCAGGCACGAATCAAGCAGGTCCTTGACCTGCACGTACCCTAGCACTTGGTCCAGACTGCCGTCTCCCACCGGAAAGCGTGAATACGTGTTCCCGCTGATAGTCGCCCGCAAGGTCTCGGGCGAGTCCTGAACGTCCAGCCAAACGATGCTCATGCGGGGTCGCATAAGTTCGACCGCCCGCCGGTCGCCCAGACGAAAAACGCCTTCGATCATTTCCTGCTCGGCCGCTTCGAACGCGCCCGCCTCGGTTCCCTCTTCGATCATCAATCGGACCTCTTCCTCGGTAACCGGCGATTCGCCGCGTTGAGGAACGGGAACCACCCGGAGCACGATGTCGGTTGACCAACTCAGGAACCGAACCGCTGGACCGGCGGCTCTTGAAAGCCAGCGCATGGGCAGCGCCACTGCCATCGCCACGCGCTCCGGCTCCGACAAGGCGATCCGTTTTGGCGCCAGCTCGCCCAGGATCAGCGACAAGTAGCTGATCGCCACCACCACCACCACTACCGCGATCGTTTCGCCGTGCGGCGCGAGCGCCGGGATGGTGGACAGCCAGCGAGCCAGCTTGGCGGCCAGCGTCACTCCTCCGAAGGCTCCAGCCAACGTGCCGACCACGGTCATGCCGATCTGCACAGTGGACAGGAATTGGCTGGGATCGCCGGCCAGATCGAGAGCCACGCCCGCCTGCCGTTTGCCTTCCTCCGCGTGCTGACGCAAGCGCGCCTTGCGGGCCGACACGATGGCGATCTCCGACAGCGCAAACGCGCCGTTGGCGAGCACCAGCAGCACGATGGCGGCGATTTCGATGAATGTCCCGGACATATGCCGCACTTCGGCGGCGCCCGCGTGTGTTTCACCCGGCAAAACCAGTTTAGCGACAAAGCCGGTGTGGCGCCAGCGGCGCCGCGCCTGCTGCTACTATCGAACCTTATGAGGGGCTGGAGCTGGAGTGGGGGGGTGTTCGCCGCCGGCTGCCTGGCAATCGCGGCCACGGTGCCGCTGGTGGTGGGTGACGCTGCGCGCGGCCAGCAGGTCCTCCGTGCGCAAGGCTGCCTGGCTTGCCACAGCCTCGGCGGCGTCGGAGGGAAGACTGCGCCGGATCTGGGTTTCCGCGGCGGGCGCGGGTTCAGTCCTTCGGAAATGGCGGCGCTGCTGTGGAACCACGCGCCGCGCATGTGGGCAGCTATGACGAGGCAGGGAATCGCCACTCCGGTCTTGAGCGAGCAGCAAGCTGCCGACCTGTTCGCCTACTTCTATGCCGCCCGCTATTTCGACCGGCCGGGAGATGCGCAGCGGGGCAGGGAAGTGTTCGCTGCCCAACGTTGCGCGGATTGTCACCGCACGACGGCGCCCGGTCTCGACGGTGCGCCGCCGCTTCAGTCCTGGCGGTCCAGCCGGGATCCGGTGGCGCTGGCGCTCCAGTTGTGGAATCACGCCGCGGGGATGCGCGCGGACATGGCGCGCCGGTCCATCCCTTATCCGTGGCTGAGTTCACGAGACTTGAGCGACATTCTGGCGTACGCGGACAAGGCCGCTCCCTCCAGGCAGCCTCTGGCGGAGCAGGCTGGCGCGGCTCCGGGTGGCGAGAAGCTGTTTGTCGAAAAAGGTTGCGCGGGATGCCACACCGGTGAGATGAATTTGCGGAACCAGCACACCCGCTTCCACGCCAGCGACTTTGCCGCGGCCCTCTGGAACCACGCCCCCCAGATGCCGGCGCGGCTTGCCCGGCTGAGCTACCCGGAGATGCGCGCCATGGTGGACTACCTGGGCGCGCTGCAATTCTTCGAGGAGCGTGGCAGCCCCGAGCGCGGCAAACAGGTGTTCGTCAGGAAGGGCTGCGCGTCGTGTCACAGCGGGCCGGCCACCGGGGCGCCCAGCCTGGCGTCTCAGGCCGGCAGGGCCTCTGCGCACGGCCTGGTCGAGGCGCTTTGGAAGCACGGGCCGGCTGTGCTGGCTGAAATGCGGCGCCGCAAGGTCGCCTGGCCCCAGTTCACGGCCCCGGAGATGGCGGACCTGGCGGCTTACCTGCACGGGCCGGCGCTCAAGCGGCGGTGAAGCGGCCGGCCCAGGGTGTCACTGCCCGCGGAGCTTCTTATCAGCTTCAAACGGTAGTCTACGATGTACGGCGTGGGGAGGTAGCCGCTCAGGGGCGCGTCCAGGTCCAACTTGCCCTGCTCGACCAGTTTCAAGACGGCGTAGGCGAAGACCGGCTTGCTCAGCGAGGCAGCCTCGAAGACAGTTGAGTCCTCTACGGGCTGTTTCGTAGACCCGTCGCGGAGGCTGTCGGACCATCCAGAGCATGTGAAGCCCTGTTGCAGATTTCCGCTTGGGCATTGCACTTCACAACGCATCCGAGTACAATGGAATTGTACCTGTGTTAAGATCGCAACGCTGTAACATCCTGGGCAATAAGGACTTGATAGAATTTCAACACTCCCCGGTGCGATTGGAACGTCAAGTGCCATGGTATAACGCGGGAGACCCTGCGATGGTTGCGTTACTGGTGCTGGCGACATTCGCCGTCTTTATCACTCTGGATGTCCTGTTGAACCGTGAGAAGTACAGGTTTCGGGTGGCAGAGGCTCCCGTACGCGAGCGGGTACGGGCGCCGGTGGTCTCGGGCGTGGCGTTACCGGAGTCTCTTTCCTACCACCCCGGGCACACCTGGGCCATCGAGCAAGGCAATGGGCGAATCCGGATCGGGTTGGACGAGTTGGCCGCCAGCCTGCTGGGTAAGATCGAACGGGTGGAGGTACCCAGCCGCGGCCGCTGGGTAAGCCAGGGCGAAAGAGGCTGGACGGTGCAGACGGATCGCGGGGGAGTCTCGATGCTGGCGCCCGCCGATGGGGAGGTCGTGGGAGTCAACGACAAAGCCCTGGCCGAGCCGGAACTGGTCTCACGGGACCCCTACGGAGAGGGCTGGCTGCTGGAGATCTTCTCGCGGGATGCCCAGGCGAGTTTTCGGAACCTGCTTTCGGGGAATCTGGCGCGGCGCTGGATGGAGGAATCCATGGCCGAGTTGCGGCGCCTGCTTTCGCCGCACGCCCTGGCCACGGCTCTGGACGGGGGCCGGATTGCGCCGGAGATGGGTCGTGAACTGCCCCCGGAGAAGTGGCTGGAGCTGACGCGGCAGTTCTTCCGGACCTGAGGAGGGGAGTCGGGATGCGAGCGCTGTTATTCGACGCTACCCGGTGTATCGGCTGCGGTGCCTGCGTGGCGGCCTGCCGGGAGGAGAACCACCTGCCGGAGACGGACTCGCCGGAGCTGGGCCCAAACCAATTCACTATCTTGCGCAAGCTGGATGACCGGGGCACGGAAGTGAACTACCGGCGGCTGTGCATGCACTGCCAGGATCCCACCTGCGCTTCGGTGTGCCCGGTGAAAGCCCTGTACAAGACGCCGACCGGCGCGGTAATCTACGACCCTGACATCTGCATGGGCTGCAAGTACTGCGTTCAGGCCTGTCCGTTCGATGTGCCGCGCTTCGAGTGGACCTCGCTCACGCCGCGGGTGCGCAAATGCGGATTCTGCTCTGCCCGGCTGGCGGCCGGCAGACCGAACGCTTGCGCCGAGGCCTGCCCAACGGGGGCGACCATGGCCGGCGAGCGCGAGGCCTTGCTCCGCGAGGCCCGGGCGCGGCTGGTTGGTGAGCCGGACAAGTACGTCCAGAGGGTTTACGGCGAGCACGACGCCGGCGGCACGTCCGTCCTGGTGCTTTCCCCGGTCCGGTTTTCCCGGCTGGGGCTGCCCGAGGGTCTCCCCGGAGAACCCTTGCCTCGCCTGACCTATCGGGCACTGTCCCAGGTGCCTGCGGTGGCGGGCGGGGCGGGGATGCTGCTGGCTGGCCTGTGGTGGCTGACGCGGCGCAAGGCGGCGGTGAAGCAGGTGGAGAGCCTGGACGTTGCGGTCAAGGGGGGGCGGTGATATCCAGGCTGCGCCGGATCTTCTGGCGGCTGGTGGCGCTGGCCATCCTGGCCGCCGGTGCCCATGCGACCTGGGTACGGTTCACCGGCGGGCTGGGTGCGGCCACTAACCTGTCGGACCGCTTCCCCTGGGGCCTGTGGATAGGCTTCGACATCGTGTGCGGTGTGGGCCTGGCTGCGGGTGGTTTCGCCGTCACGACCGCGGTCTACATCCTGCACCTGGAGCGGTTGCGGCCCATCGTTCGCCCGGCGGTTCTGACGGCCTTCCTGGGTTACTTGCTGGTGGTTCTGGCGCTGGCTTACGACCTGGGCCGGCCGTGGAACATCTGGCGGGCGACGGTGCTGTGGAACCCGCACTCGGTCATGTTCGAAGTGGCCTGGTGCGTGATGCTGTACACGACGGTGCTGGCCCTGGAGTTCTCGCCAATCCTGTTCGAGCGTCTGAAGTGGCGCTGGGCAGTGCGGCTGGTGAAGGCGGTCACTGTTCCGCTGGTGGGCCTGGGCTTCATCCTAGCGACGCTGCACCAGTCCTCGCTGGGCAGCCTCTATCTGATCGTGCCGACCAAGCTCCACCCGCTCTGGTACTCGCCGCTGCTGCCGTTGCATTTCTGGGTATCGGCGGTGGCGGCTGGCTTGGCCATGGTGATCTTCGAGAGCGGGATGAGCGCCCGGGCCTTTGGGCGCGCGCTGGAGTTCGATCTGCTTCGGGGGGTCGCCGAGGTGATGACGCTGGCGCTGGGGCTGTTCCTGTTCCTGCGCTTCTGGGACTTGGCGCGGCTCGGAGCGCTCCCGGCGGCGTGGAAGTTCTCCGGGCCGGGCAGCCTGGAGGCGGGCATGTTCTGGCTGGAAACAGCCCTGCTGGCCGTGCCGGTGCTGCTGGTGTTGCAGGAGCGGGTCCGGAGCAACCCGCAGGCCCTGTTCGCTTCGTCGGCCATGGTAGTGGGCGGCTTCCTGGTCAACCGGCTGAACGTTTCTACGACCGGCCTGGCGGCCTCCTCCGGAGCCGGTTATTTTCCCTCCTGGATGGAGATTTCGGTCACTTTGATGATCGTGGTGATCGGTCTGTGGGTTTTCTCGATGGCGGTGCGGCATTTGCCGGTCTTCCAGCCGGCGGCGCCCGAGCTGGCGGAGCGGTGAGGAGGTAGGCGCAGGCCGGCGGCGTATGCGCAGCCTGAGTGCGAAGCTGATTGCGGGCTTGGTGGCTTGCCTGGCCGCGGTCCTGCTCTGGCTGGGAGCGGCCAATCTGCGGGTGCTGCGCCAGAACCTGGAGACCACCGCGGTGATGTCCGCCCAGGGCATGGCGGACGTGATCTTCCGCTCGACGCGCGACAGCATGCTACGCAACGCGCGCGGCGAGCAGCTCCACATCATCGGGTCGATCGGCGCCCAGCCCGGGGTGCGTAAGATACGTATCTTCGCCAAGACCGGGTCCATTCAGGTCTCAACTGTCCCCGGCGAGATCGGCGCCATGGTGGACAAGCGGGCCGACGCCTGCTACGCCTGCCACTCTTCCACCCGGCCCCTGGAAAAGCCGGAAACCAAGGACACGTTCCGCATCTACCGCCTGGGTCAGGAGCGCCTCATCGGCCTGATCCGGCCCATCGAGAACGAGCCGGCCTGCTCGAACGCGGCCTGCCACGCCCATCCCGCCACGCAGCGCATCCTGGGGGTGCTGGATGTGGTGCTGTCGCTGAAGGCGGTGGATGAGGCGCTGGCGACCCACGAGCGGCGGATGAGCGCCCAGGTGGTTTTCTCGGCCGCCCTGCTGATCGTTATCGCCGGCCTGCTGGTGTGGTGGCTGGTCAGCCGGCCCATCCGCCGCCTGACCGCCGGCGTGCGGGTCCTGGGCGCCCGCGACCTGAGCCATCGTTTCGGCCTGCGCCGGCGGGACGAGATCGGCGAGCTGGCGGCGGCCTTCGATCAGATGGCCGGGCAGCTCGAAGCCGCCAATCGCACGCTGGAGGAGCGCATTCGCGAGAAGACGCGCGAGCTGGAGGCGGCTCAGGAGAGTCTCATCCACTCGGAGAAGCTGGCTTCGCTCGGCGAGATGGCGGCCGCGGTGGCCCATGAGCTCAACAACCCTCTGGCGGGGATCTTCACTTACGCCCGGCTGCTGGAGAAGAAGCTGGGTCCCGCGCAGCCGGCGCTGGAGTGGATCCGCACCATCCAGCACGAAAGCAAGCGCTGCGGCGACATTGTCAGCAACCTGCTGGTGTTCGCGCGCAAGCAGCCCACCCAGATGGCCCCCGCGGAAGTGCCGGCCATCCTGGAGCGGACGCTGGCGGTGGTGCGGCACCAGTTGCTGATGAACTCCATCGAGCTGGTCACGGAGCTGGAGCCTCTGCCGCCGATTTACTGTGACGCCGCGCAGATCCAGCAGGTGCTGCTAGCCATCATGGTCAATGCGGTGGACGCCATGAGCGGCAACGGCCGCCGGGGCTGGATTTTGCGCGTGCGCGCGACGGCGGCCGAGGAGCGGCACGTAGACATCGCCATCACCAACAACGGCCCGCCCATTCCCCGGGAGGCGCTGTCCCACATTTTCGAGCCGTTCTTCAGCACGAAGGCGGCGGCCTCGGGAGTGGGCCTGGGGCTGGCGGTGGCCTACGGCATCGTCAAGCGGCACGGCGGCGAGATCCGCGTGGAGACGGGCGTTGAGACCACCTTTCACGTGCTGCTGCCGCGGGAGGGGCCGGCGGGCGCGCGTCCGGCGACGGAGAAAGCAGATGCCTCAGGAGAAGCTGTCCATTCTGATAGTCGATGACGAACAGGTGGTCCGGGATTCGCTGGTCCACTGGTTCACCGAGGAGGGTTACCAGGTGACGGCCGCCAGCACGGCGGCCGAGGCGCTGGCCCGGCTGGCCGCGCGGGAGACCGACCTGGTGATCGCCGACATACGCATGCCGGGCATCGACGGCATGGAGCTTTTGGAGAAGATCAAGGCCGAGCAGCTTGACACCAGCGTCATCATGATGACCGGCTACGCTTCGGTGGAGACCGCGGTGCGGGCCCTTAAGCACGGCGCATTCGACTACATCACCAAGCCCTTCGACCCGGACGATCTGTCGGTGGCGGTGCGCAACGCGCTGGAGCAGCACCGGCTCAGGCGCGAGAACCGCCTGCTGCGGCAGCAACTGGAAGAGAATCACACCCTGACCGAGCTGATCGGCCAGAGCGAGGCCATGCGCCAAGTGCGCGAGCAGATCGAAACCGTGGCGGGCGTCGATTCCACGGTGCTCATCGAGGGCGAGAGCGGCACCGGCAAGGAGTTGGTGGCGCGGGCCATCCACCGTCTGAGTCCCCGGCGCTTGAACCCCATGGTGGTGGTGCACTGCGGCGCCCTCACTGAGACGCTCATCGAGAGCGAGTTGTTCGGCCACGAGAAGGGCGCCTTCACTGGGGCGCAGTACCGCAAGAAGGGGAAGTTCGAGGCGGCCATGGGCGGCACGGTCTTCCTGGACGAGATTGCCGATATCAGCCTGAAGACGCAGACCGACCTGTTGCGCGTGCTCCAGGAGCGGGAGATCGTGCGGGTGGGCGGCACCCAGGCCATCCACGTGGATTTCCGGGTCATCGCCGCCACCAACCACAACCTGGCCGGGCTGGTCAAGGAGGGACGTTTCCGCTCGGACCTCTTCTACCGCCTCAACGTCTTCATCATTCTCCTGCCGCCGCTGCGCGACCGTCACGGCGACGTGCCCCTGCTGGCCACTCACTTCCTGGAGAAGTACAGCCGGCAGATGAACCGCAAGTTCACCGGCCTGGACCGCGGGGCGATGGACCTGCTGGTGGGCTACCGCTGGCCGGGCAACGTGCGGGAACTCGAGAACGTCATCGAGCGCGCCGTGGTGGTGGGGCGCGAGCCAACCATTCGGGCCCAGGACCTGGCGGTGGCAAGGCCCGTGGAGGGCGGCGACGATCTGAGTCTGGAAGCCACGGAACGCCGCCACGTCGTGCGTGTGCTGGAGGACTTCGGCTGGAACCAGACCCAGGCCGCCAAGGCCCTGGGCATTGACCGTGTGACCCTGTATCACAAGATCCGGCGCTACAACCTCAAGCCGCCCGGCAAAGCGGACCGTGCGTGATCCTGGTGGCGGTTGGAGAATTTCCGCAGGCGCTCCTGGAGCGGCTGTCGCGGCGGACGGGGATCCCGATAGGGCAGGCCCGGGTGAATCCGGCTGCGGCGTGGGATCGAGGCCGCCGCCAGTACGATTCCACCCGGCTGCTGCTTGAACTGAAGGCGCGGTACGAAGATGCGGTGATCGGGGCCACCAGCCACGACCTGTTCATTCCGGTGCTGACCTTCGTCTTCGGCGAGGCCGAGATGCCCGGGCGGGCGTGCATCTTCTCGATTCATCGCCTGCGGGAGGAGTTCTACGGGCTGCCGCCGGATGAAGCCTTGCTGGAAGAGCGGGCGGTGCGGGAGCTGCGGCACGAGCTGGGTCACGTCTTCGGGCTGGCTCACTGCCCCGACGCCGCCTGCGTGATGAGCGCGGCGCACTCCGTCGAGCAAGTGGACAGCAAAGGTGAGGACTACTGCCGGGCGTGCCAGGCGCGCGTGGGGCGGGCGCCGCTCAAACCGCCGGCACCGGCCGCTGCTCGTTCTCGATGACGATCCTCGGGTGAGGGTCGGGCGGCGGCACAGGGAGACCGTTCTCCCGGAGTACGCGCACGTGCTCTGCCATCCCCCACCGGGCCTTGTACACGCAGTCCTCGAGGGATTGGCCGATTCCAGAGAATCCTTCCAGATCCGGCGAGTAAAAGCCGAAGTAGTCCGGCTCTTCGGTGGCTTCTATGACCAGCGAATAGGGTAGATCAATCATCTCGGCCTTCCAGGCCCGCCGCCTTCAGTATAGCGTGACAGGTGCCGGTAGGGACTTCTTTCGCCCCGTGGTAGTCCACGCGAATCAGCCTGGTACAGCCGGGCTTCGCGTAGTAGCGCACGGAGCCTTTCTCGCTGACCAGCCTGAAGCCGGCTACCTCCAGCTTGCGGACGAGCTCGGAGAATCTCAAGGTCCGGGTACCCGGTTAGGATTGTAGCAGGCCCAGGCAGCAACCTCTCCGCCCGGAGGACGGGACGCGTCCCTGGTGCACTCCGTCGAGCAGGTGGACAGCAAAGGTGAGGACTACTGCCGGGCCTGCCGGGTGCGCGTGGGGCGGGCACTCCTGCCCGCCGCCGGCTCTCAGCCGGCGCAGGCGAAACTGTAGCCCCGCGCAGACTCCAGTCCTCAACTGCTTCCACCGAAACTGAAAGTCATCAGAGACGGTCAGCCCGAGGTAGGCCGGCCCCGGGGCTATTTCGCGTGGTAGTTCGGATATGGCGGGTGTTTGGGCTGGGGCAGCGGATTTTTCGCCAGTTCCGCCAGGACCAGTTCGACCGCCTTTTCCAACTGGGGGTCGCGCCCCTGGCGCACGGCCTTCGGGTCCAGCTCGGCCTCGATGTCCGGGGCGACGCCCTGGTTCTCCACTTCCCACTGGCCGTTGGGATTCCAGATCAGGGCGCTGGGGGCGGTTACGGTGCCGCCGTCCATCAGGCCGGGATACCCGGTGAGGCCGACCACTCCGCCCCAGGTACGTTTGCCGATCAGCTTGCCCACACCGAAACGCCGGAAGTACCAGGGCAGCAGGTCGCCGCCGGACCCCGCGAATTCGTTGATGATCATGACCTTGGGCCCGAAGATGGCTCCCTGAGGCTGCACGAAGTCGGCGCCGTCCCGCTGCGTGATCAGGCTCATCATGGGCCGCCTGAGGTACTCGACGATGTCGGTGGCAGGCTGGCCGCCGTGGTTGAAGCGATCGTCGATGATGGCGGCCTGCTTGCCC
>CAYGVJ010000090.1:0-22357 GCA_964353255.1 uncultured Solibacteraceae bacterium
TGTAGCCGCAGAAGTTCAACAAGACTTCGGTGCCGCCGATCTGGGCGCCCTTCATCAAGATCACCCGTTCAACCGGCGATCCCGGCATGAGTGAGTCCATGATCTCCCGCAAGTAGGGCGTCCGCTCCGTGCGCCACGGCCCCGGCTCGGGCGAGGACGATCCTAGGATGCGGTTCTGATCGGCCCAGAGAGCCACAGGAACGCGCGGCGGGGGCAGAAGGGTATCACAGCTCTCCCGGAGCAGCAGACGCGCCCTGCGGACCTCAAATGACGTTCTCGGCACAATTCCTCAGCAGGTCTTCGACTTCAGCCCTGAGCTTTTCGCGGACCACGCTCGCAGGCTGATTCGCCAGCGCCTCAGCCAAGCGGTCGGGCATGGCGAGCGCCCGGTCCCGGATGCGGCCGTGATGCTCGGACCACACGGCGCGGACCGCCGCCGTCTGGATCAGCTCCCCCTTGCGTTCGCGGAGTTCAAGCTGCCTCAGTTCGGCTAAACAGCGTTCCTTGAGCTTCCGGCTTTGATAGAGGCTGGCCTTCGCCTTCTGATCGCGCTTGCCGAGTTTCGCCATGTTCCCCCTGTCGTTCCATCACCAAGTGCGCCCACCGAACCAGCAGTGCCGTCTCACCCCCGTATCGCTCAGAATGGGCCAGGATGACGCTGGCGGCCTCCAGGTTCGCGCGGTCGTGGCCGTCCCGATGCTTGGCTTTCATTTTCGATCCGCTCCCCCCTACGCCTCGCGCGCGTGGGGCGAACCTTTCCCCGCCACTTTTAGCCCCCTGTCGCTGGTGAATCAGTGCGATGAATCTACCCGCGAGGCTCGGCCTCCAAAGAATTGTTAGGCGGGCGGGGGCTCAGGGTGCAAACCGCCCCCATTGCCTCATCCCGATGCTGGTAGGGTTCCGCGTGGTACGCACAAACGCGGAGTGTCCAGCCGCGTCTTGATCTGTGATTGAATCCAGAGACCCTGAACTGCCATTCTTCCCGGCAATACGGGCGCTCGCACAAGTCCCGATTCTTCTTCCCCATCTCGAACCTCCCTGTGGAAAACGCAACCCGACCGACCTAAAACCGACCTAAAACGAGGTCTGAACGGAGAGACGCACTGAAAAGAAAGCTACTTCTTACAGCCGGTAGAAGGTCTGCAAAACCTTTATGCGCCGGTTCGACTCCGGCCCGCGCCTCCAGCCCAGAAGTGCCTGAAGCCTTTGACTTTGCGTAGCATTCGCAGTGCGTTGCGGCCCAGAACCCGCCTCCGCGAACTTCCGGGAAATGCGGCGAAAGTCGGTTTACACACTCGAACCGACACCGGGACCTTTTCCGGACGGTTCTGCGGTTGAGAAGGAGGCACCTCCGTGAAAGCCGGGATCGCAGGTGACTACCGGTCCCGGCTCTGGCGTTCAATGTCCTCGCGCCGGATCCTCCAGACCTTTCCGATGCGCAGGGCCGGAAGCTGTCCAGAACGAAGCCAGTTGTAAATCGTGCGCCGGCTGACCCGGGGCACCGCGCAGAAGCCCTCAGGCCGTGCCTAAGAGGCCCAGTTGCACATTGATGGCCCTCTCGACGGCCCGCATATCGTCCGCGGAAAGCATCCCGATGCGCGCTCTCAGCCGCTGCTTGCCGACCGTGGTGATTTGGTCGGCCATCGCCTTGCGCAGTTCGCCCTCCAGCGTCACATACGCCTCGCAAGGGTAGAGGCGGGAAACGTTGGAAGTGAGTGGGACGACTTGGACGCGATTCAGCGTCCGGTTGGCGGCGTCGTTACTGACGATCACCGCAGGCCGGGTCTTGCGGACTTCGCCACCGAGGGAAGGGTCAAAGCTGACCCACCAGACCTCACCGCGGAGCATCTTGAATGTCGCCAACCAGTCCTTCGGACCACTCAAGGGCTTCCGCCTCACGGCTTTCGTCGGCCGCCATCTCCCGGTAGGCAGCCTCAAGGTCGTCCTTGAGCACGTGCGGCCTAGCAAGGGTCTCCAGAAAGCGGCCGATGCGGCGGCGGCCGATGACGCGGTGCAAGCCCTCGTAAACCTCATCATCGAGACTGACGGTGAGCTTCTTGGCCATGGATCTATAAGAGGTGTTCCATCCGTATGATACCACCGGACTGCCAGCCAGTCTCGGGCCAAGCCTCGTACCCAGCCTCAGCGGCAACCGCGAGTTGACAATCCGCACGGGCGAGCGTGCCAGCGGGCCGGTCCGGCCGCTCAGGTTTGCGGGCGGCTCTTGGCCTGCTCCATGGCGATTTGGTTGACGTGCGCAAGCGCCCTAGCGCCCGAGGCGCCCTCGATGGCTTTGAGGGCGATGTCCTGGACCTGCTGCTTGGCCTCATCGAGCTGTTTCTGGAGTGCCGCGATCTGCGTGGCCTGGCGGGCGACCAACTCCTCGAACGTCTTGACCCGCAAGTCCGCCAGCCGCTTTTCGGACTCGGCATCTCTCTTGAGAAGCACGATCTCCTGCTGGGACTGCGCTTCGGCCGCCCGAAGGGCCTGCGCCACCGCCTGATCGACCTCGGCCCGAAGGCGGGCCGGGAATTCCGCCGCCTCCTTGCGCAGCGCGACTAGCTCCTGTTCCCCTTCTTTGAGGGCCGCCTCGCGCCGCTGCCACTCCTTCTCGAGCGCTTCCTGTTTCTCCTTGTTCTTCCTTTCCAAGAGCCGCAGGTCTTCTTCGTACTTGTCCTGGGCCTTCTTGCGCTCGAGGGCCTTCTTGTACTCGTACTCGTCGATTTCGCGCTGGCGCTGTTTCTTCAGGCTCTCTTCCTGCTCGCGGCGCTCGCGCTCGGTGGTACGGAGTTCCTCCTCCCACACGGCGCGCCGGACCGCGATCTCGGCCTCCAGCCGCTCCTTCTCGCGGCCGTAATCCTGCACCATCTGATCGAGCGCGGTGGCGGCGACATCGATTCTATGCAGCCGCTCGAGTTCCCTGCGCTCGATGGCGACGGCCTCACGCACAGCGGCCAGACGATCCACTTCCTCGACCAGCCGGGCGGAGACTTCCGACAAGGCTTTCGAGATCTCCAGGCCGAGACCGGAGATGCGCTGGACTACGGTTTCCACCGAGAGTCCTTCGACCGCCTGGCGGACTTCAGTCTCGCGGAGGGCGGCTGCTTCCGCGGCCTTGGCGTCCGCGATTTCCCGCGCGCCTTCGACCTCCTTCCGGATGTCGGAGAACTCCTCAACAACTTCGGCCTTGGGCCGCCTGGAGCGGGCGGGGGCCTTCGCAGTTTTCGTAGCCATAGGGGTCACCTGCCTAGTGGCATAGACTAGCAGATTGGGAGCCGCACCGCAGGTGCCTGGGCTCAGCGCGAAACAGGCAAGGGGCCCGCTGCCTTTGCGTCATGGTTGTCTCGTCTCAGGTGGCAACCTGTGACCACGAACTGCGCCGCGCCGTGCGAGCTGTGGGTGTGGCTGTCTTCGATCCTGAAGGACCAGTCCCATCGTGGTCATGGGTGGGGCCGCCTTGGCCTGTGCGGCGGCCTATTCGCAGCCATGAGTGCGGCCCGCCGGAACTCACACCGGAACCGTGAATTGACCAGTCCTTGTGTTTTCCAGGAGTTGGGCGCCCAATAGAAAGCTCTGCCAAACCTTTATGCGCCGGTTCGACTCCGGCCCGCGCCTCCAGCGCCCTCAGCCGTGTGTTCCGCGCCCGCCCGAGGGAATCCGCCCTCCCTTGGTGTATACTGAACAGCCATGGCGGGCTGGCTCGAGAGGCTGGGCGGTTTCTCAACCGAGAGTTCCTCCAATGCGGAGCTGGCGAAAAAGGCCGCAGAGTTGCTTTCGTTGGGCCTCCCGCCGCGACACCTGCCGCTGGGCAAGGCTGTCTTGTGGCGACCGGATTTGTGGCAACCGCAGTTTACGGTTCCCCGGGGAAGATGGGCCATGCGCGCGCTGAGGGGCGCTCTCGACAAGTTCGTGCGGCGCCTGGAGAAGACTTAATTCGTGAAGTAGTGAGGCGGCGCGAGGACTCGGCGGCGCAAGCTGAAGAACAAGTCAGAGGGGGTTGCGGCGGGGTGTATAATATGTGTACCAGTATGCCTCGCCTGGCCGGGGGACTCGCTTGGTTGTTGCTGCTCACCTTGCCTGTGCCCGCTCAGGTCTCCTCGCGAGTGCAGGAGATAGAGACCGCCCGCCGGCAAAGAACCCCGCAGCTTGCCCCCGACGAGGTATCCAAGCTCGAACGGTTTTTGTTGACAATCAAAGAGAAGCGGCTGCTGGAGCGTGCGACCGGAGGCATCGCCGGCTTGCGGATAAGGTTCGGGGGACTAGTCAGCGGCTCCGGGTTTGCTATAGGGCCGGAGTACCTGCGCCGGGATCTGGCCGACGGCGGGGTGATTGTGCGCGGTTCGGCGCGCGCCTCGCTGAAGAGGTACGAGTTGTTCGACCTTCAGCTCACCTTCCCTAAGCTTGCCCGCGAGAAGGCGTTTGTCGATCTCTACGCCGTTCACAGGAACTATCCCCGCATCGACTACTATGGGCCGGGTCCGGACTCCGCCAAGACCGGGCGGAGCGATTTTCGTCTGGAAGACACGGCCTATGATTTCACTGCCGGTGCGAAGCCAGTGAGGCACCTGAGACTGGGTGGGACTCTGGGGTACCTCCAGGTCAACGTGGGGCCGGGGGCGGACCGGCGGTTCGTGTCGGCCGACAGAATCTTCACGCCGGCGACCACCCCGGGCATCGACCGGCAATCCGACTTCCTGCGCGGCGGCGTGTTCGCGCAGTATGACTGGCGGGACAACCCCGGCGGGCCTCGCAAGGGAGGCAACTACCTGGTCCGGCACACCTGGTACTCTGACCGTATACTCAGCCTGTACTCCTTCCGCCGGCTGGACCTGGAGGCACAGCAGTACATCCCGTTTTTCAATCTCCGCCGGGTGATCGCCTTGCGCGGCAAGTCAGTGTTGACATACGCCGAAAGCGGCCAGCGAGTCCCCTTCTACTTGCAGCCGACCTTGGGCGGATCGGAAGATCTCCGGGGCTTCCGGCCGTTCCGCTTTTACGACGACAACATGATCGCGCTGAATGCGGAGTACCGCTGGGAGAGCTTCAGCGGACTGGAAATGGCTCTCTTCGCTGACGCCGGCAAGGTGTTCCACCGCCGGGCGCAATGGAACCTGAGGGATATGGAAGGGGCGTTCGGCGTGGGCTGGCGTTTCAACGTCCGTAACAACGTGTTCATGCGCATCGACGTGGGTTTCAGCCACGAAGGGTATCAGGTTTGGATCAAGTTCAACAACGTGTTCTAGGGAGCCTCGCTCTTGGGCTGCTCCTCACGGCTGGCCTGGGCGGCGGGAAGTTCTATCCTGATGACCCAATCCAGAAGGAGCCAAGGCCGCTCTCGGTGTCGAAAGCCCTCGGGCGCAAGCTCAGCGAGTACTACGATTTCTTCTGGCACACCTTCGCCACACCGGGCGAAAAGCAGCCCCGGACCAAGAAGATCCCGGCGCAGGGGGCCAACACGCTGGGCGAAGTGCCCGACGGCGCCTGGTACGTCAACCGCCACGGTAGCAATCGCATGACCCTGGAGGAATTGCGTCGTGGCCCGGGCAACACCAACGGCCCGGAGATCGAGGGAGTCTGGAAGGTAATCTCCGCTAAGACCGAAGGAATCACTCCGGGATTCACCATCGAAGACTCGCAGAAGGGGCGGTTCATGGTGAAGGTTGATCCCCTGGACCATCCGGAGATGGCTACGGCGGCCGACGTGATCGGGGCCAAGTTTTTCTATGCTCTCGGCTACTACGTGCCCGAAAACTACGTGATCAAGTTCGAGCGCCGGCAGCTTAGGGTGGACCCGCGCGCCGTGCTGACGGACGCCGAAGGCAAGCGCCGGAAGATGAACGAGCGGGACGTGGACGAGGTCCTCTACGAGGTTCCCCGGGACTCGCAGGGACGCTACCGGGGGGTGGCCAGCCGGATTTTGAATGGCACGTGGCTGGGCCCGTTCCGCTTCCACGGCGTGCGCAAAGATGATCCGAACGATACGGTCCCTCACGAGCACCGCCGCGATCTGCGCGGGCTGTTAGTATTCTGCGCCTGGCTGGGGCACAACGACGTCAAGTCCCTGAACAACCTGGACATGCTGGTCGAAGAAGGCGGCGTCAGCTACATCAAGCACCACCTGATCGACTTCGGCGCCGCCTTCGGCAGCGACAGCTTCACGGCCAAGAGCCCTCGCGCCGGCAACGAGCACCTGTTTGCCTTTCGGTCCGCCATGCTCCGGATCCTGACCCTGGGACTGTACGTGCCGCGCTGGGCCAAGGCGCGCTACCCGGACCTGCCTGCGGTGGGGCGCTTTGAGGCCGAGATCTTCGAGCCGGAGCGCTGGAAACCCAACTACCCAACTCCCGCTTTCAATAACCGCCTGCCGGATGACACTTTCTGGGCGGCCAAGCAGGTGATGGCCTTCCGGGACGAGGAGATCCGGGCCATCGTGGAGACCGGCCAGTACAGTGACCCGCGGAGCGTGGATTGGATCACGCGGTGCCTGATCACGCGCCGCGACAAGATCGGAAAGACCTACTTCGCGCGGGTCCTGCCCCTGGACCGGTTCGAGGTCCATAACGACCGGCTGGAGTTCGAAGACCTGTCGGCGAAGTACGGATTCGGGGCTCCCCGGCAGTACACGGTGCAGTGGTCGCGGTTTGACAACGACACCGAGCGGAAAAGCCTGCTACCTGGCCGGACGAGCTTCGCCCTCCCGGCGGAGCTTCGCAGCGCTGGGCCGGGTGAATACTTCGCCGCCGACATACGCTCGGATGATGCGAAGAAAACCGTGACCGTGTACCTGCGCACGAAGAAGGGCGCAGTCGAGGTAGTGGGTATCGACCGGACCTGGTGAGGTCAGGGCCGGAAGGACCGTCTCAGCAGTTCCTTGGCTTCCTGTTGGGAGCCCGCGACGTCCTCGGCCGCCGCCACGGTGTTATACTGCGCCAGAGCCTCGTCCCTGCGGCCCTGAAGATCGAGCGTCTTGCCCAGCTCCAGGCGCGCCAGGGTCAGCGACCGGGCGGATGCCCGGCTCTCCACGAGTGACTTGCCGAACCAACCGGCCGAAGCGATCAGGTCGCCCTTCCCGCGGAAGGCCACCCCCAGGCGGTTGTACAGTGCGGCCCTCTCCAGCTCGGCGAACTTGGGCTCTCCGGCCTCACGCTTCCGCAGAATCTCTTCATAAATGGCGATTGCCTTTTCGGGCTGCTTCATGCGCAGGGCCAGGCCGGCCATGTCCAGCGGCGCCAGGTAGTTCTGCGAGTACCTCTGCCGCAGTTGCGAGAGGTACTCGAGCGCCTTCGGGTAGTTCTTCTCGCGAGTGTTTATCAGAATGAGAATGACGCGCGCGTCGTCGCCCACCAGCAAGGCCTTGTCCGCGGCTGTCTCCAGGTCTTGCTTCCCGCGCGCCTTGTCGCCCCGGTAGCCCAGCAGGTAACCCACGCACTTCACCGTCCAGCTCACGCTTCCGGCCACATAGTTGTATACTCCCGTGGAAAGCTGGGCGTCGTGGAAATTCGGATCCCGGCGCAGCAGTTCGCGATGATCCCGGTAGGTCTTGCTTCCGTATCGAAAGGCCGACCACCAGCTGCGTCTCAGCGCTATCTCGAAGCTGGCCAGGTTTTGGTAGGCCACTCCCCGCACGAAGAGAGCGGCGCGATCATCCGGGTTCTTCTGAAGCAGCGCCTGGGCTGTTTCTATGGCCCGCTCGCTGGCCTGCCGGAACCTTGCCTCGAAGGACGGGTCAGGCTGCAAAGCGTATTTAGGCAGCTCGGAGAAGAAGTCGGAAGCGGCAAAACGGTCGATGCTGAGCCCCTGTTTCTTGTTCAGTTCCTGGACCCAGTAGGTGAAGGCCAGGTAGGCGTAGCCCGCGGGGTCGTTGGGGGCCTCTTTGATCAGGCGTTCGAAATTGCTGGCGGCCCGCTCGTACTCCAGGTTGTAAATGTCGTGCACGCCTTGCTGGATGCGCGCCAGCAGCTCGGGAGGAAAAGGACTCACCTGGGCGACCGCGTTTCCCAGCGGCCACAGCATCCAGGCGGCAGCGCAAACTCGCAGCCGGGTTGTCGCCATACGCTTCACTCCGCAGGCAGGGTGACCACGATGCGGGTCCCCCGCCCCTCCTGGATGGGACTTTCCACCGAGATATCGCCGCCCAGGTGACGCACGCTCTTGCGCACGATGGCCAGACCCAGGCCGGTGCCTTTCTGCTTGGTGGTAAAGAAGGGTTCGAAGATCTTCTCGCGGATCTCGACCGGAATGCCTGATCCCTGGTCGCTCACCGCGATGCACACGCTGGCGTTGTCGCCCGCTTTCGCCTCCAGGCGGACGACGCCCCCGGGCGGAGAGGCCTGGACGGCGTTGAGTATCAAGTTGAGCACGACTTGCTTGATGAGCTCCGGGTTGGTGCGCCTCAGCTTCAACGGCGCTTCAACGCTGTGTTCTATCCGGACCTCCGTGGGAGAATACTGCCGCGCCAGCATCTGGGCCATGCTCTCCAGCATGCCTGATAGATCAACTTCGGTCTGCACCTCGGGCACCGGCCGCGAGAAGTTGAGCAGTTGCTGAACGCACCGGTTCAGGCGGTCGATCTCCTCGAGCATGTAGGACACGTCGCGCCCATAGCGCTGCGCCACCGCCTGGTCCTCCAGCAGCAATTGCGCCAGCGTCTTGATAGAGCTCAGCGGGTTCCTGATCTCGTGGGCAATCGTGGCGGCCACCTGACCCAGGCTGGCCAGATGTTCCTGTTTGACCAGGGTCTTCTCCAGGTTGATCTTTTCTTCCACGATGCGGCAGGTTTCCAGGCTGTGAGAGATCTGCCGGCTCAGGCCCAGCAGAGTGGCTTCATCTTCGTCGAGAAAGATGCGCGGCGAGCTGTCCAGGAAGAGCATTCCGACCAGGCGGTCCTCGTACCAAAGTGGGAACAGGTAGTTGAAGCCCGCCTCGGCCAGGGCCCCCACCAGGCTCGGATCCTGGCACTGGTGGGTGTGCACCACGTCGAGGTGTCGCGCTCGAACCGCCGACTCGATTTCCCCTAGCGCGTCGGACAACCCGCCGGAATAGGGCGGTCCGAAGCGGCCGCGCGCCCTCGGCTGGCGAACGGTCACCAGCAGCGCCCGGCGAAGGCCGAAGGTTCGTCCCACCTCGTCGGCCAGGAACTGGAGTTTCCTTGGCAGGTCCAGGATGCGGGCCGCTTCTTCGATCAGCCGCTTGCTGAAGTCGGCATAGAGCTGGGTGCGCTTGGAGAGAAAGCGGGTCATCCACCCGTACAAGGGGAGCGACACCAGGGCGACGGCAAACAGCAGCGCCACTTCGGTCAGGGGCCCGAAAGCCCCGATCTCGTCCTCCAGAAAGCCGGCCACACGTCTCACCACAAACAGGTAAAAGGCGAAGACAGCGCCCACCACCAGGGCGAATACCACCCGGCGGCTGATCAGCAGCCCCAGCAAATTGTGGTGGTACACGAAGTAGGCGAAGCATATGGGAGGCGCCAGCGACGCGTAGGCCACTGCCGGCCCGCCGCTCCCCGCCCACAGCGCGATGCCCAGCAAGACCAGCGCTCCGGCAAACGCCAGCGAGAAGCGCCGCTCGGAGGCTTCGACGTGGCGCCGCGGGGCGTACAGGCACAGCCCGACCGTGGCCGCGAGGCTCACCCCCAGCCAGACGCCGAATCCTTGCGTCCGTCCCGTCTGCTGCATCCACCAGGCCACTGGGGCTGTTACGTAAAGCCCTGCCCACCGGGCGCTGCGGAAGCCCGCCCAGCTCAGACTCAGGTGCAGCAGAGACACCGGCGCCAGGGCCAGCGCTACACGGGCTGCCTGATCGAGCGCTGCCGCCAGAAGGCTCTCCTGGCTACCGCCGCTGGCCAGGTAGAACATCCCGATGGCTTTGGCGGCGTGCCACGAACCTGCGGCAGACACCGCAGCCAGGGCGAGTTGCTCTGTCAACCGGGCGCCCCGTCTTCTTGCCAGCACTACCGCCAGGAAGAGGTAGAGCACCGCTCCCAGCGTGAAGCCAAGCAACTCGAGTGGGCGGGCCAGCAGCATTCTCTTACCCTGATCCAGTCGGCAACGTCACGGTGAAGCAGGCGCCTTCGCCCGGACAGCTTTGCACCTCGATCCGGCCGCGGTGGGCGCGCACGATCTGGTAGCAGATGGGGAGCCCCAATCCGGTGCCCACTTGCAGGCCCTTGGTGGTAAAGCCGGGATCGAAGATCTTGCCCAGGTGCTCGGTCGGGATGCCGCAGCCGTTGTCGGCGACCTCGACTTTCACGGCGCCCGCCTCCGCCCAGGTCCTTATCTGGATGCGCCCGGGACGGGAAGTTTGCTCGATGGCTTCCTTGGCGTTCAGCAGCAGATTCATGAAAAGCTGGTTCAACTGGCGCGGGGAGCAGGCGATCTCGGGCAGTTCGCCGAACTGCGTCACTACCTCGATGCGCTCTCCCAACTCGTGGCGGAGCAAGCGGAGCGTGCTTTCCACTCCCTGATGGACCTGCACCCGCTGGAAATCGGCCCGGTCCAACTGGGCGAACTGGCGGAGCTCGCTCACGATGGAGCCGATCCGTTCGCAGGCCACCTGCGACTGGGCGGCGGCGGCAGCCAGCGCCTCGACCGCCGGCTTAAGTTCGAGAGCCTCCTCCGGCGGCTGGCTGTCACACCACTGGTGGATCTTCTGGGCCGCGCGCCCGAGGGTGTGACTGCTGCTCTGGAGCGCCCCCAGAGGGGTGTTGACCTCGTGCGCCACGCCGGCCACCAGGCGGCCCAGGGAGGCCATCTTCTCGGCCTGCACCAGGGCCGTCTGGGACTCCTTCAGTTCGGCCAGGGTTCGCTCCAGCTCGCGGTAGTAGAAACGGTTTTCCCGCAGCAGTCTCTGCTTCTCGACGGCGCTGGCCACCACCAGGCGCAATTCCTCGACGTCGAAAGGCTTGGTGAGGTAGTCGTGGGCGCCCACCCGCAGCGCCTCGATGGCCACCTCCTCCGAGCCGTAGGCGGTGATCAGCACCACCAGCGGAGGTTCCGGTTCCTGGTTCAAGTGGCGCAGCAGGGTTATACCGTCCATGCCGGGCATGTTGATGTCAGATACGACCACATCCGGCCGGAACTGCGCTATCTTCAGGAGCGCCGCCTGTCCATCCGCGGCTTCCTCCAGCAAATAACCCTGGTTGGCCAGCGCACGGGAGATCCCGTATCTGGCCGCCTCTTCGTCGTCTGCAACTAACACCCTGGTCGCCGTCACGAGCCGCCTCCTCGGCCCAACCTCCGGTCGTAATAACCCATAGTATGGCGCAAAGCGCCCGCCTTTTCCATCCCCGGCTGTGGCTGCCGCCCTGGACCGCGGCGTTTCCGCGCGCGCCGTCCGGCCTGTCAGCCGAATCTGGCGGGGGTGTCGCCCGAGCCTGACAGCGGACCACGGCTGCCGGAGTCTCGGCCGGCGTCCCGCTTCGCCTAATCGCTTTTGTGCTCAATAAGTTACCCGCCTGCCGCAGGGACCTGTCGGAAGTGGCATTGAGGGTGCCCCCTTCCGGCATGGAGCCCAACTATGGCAGGCAAGTTCATCGCACGCACCCTCAGGAACGTAATCTGGCGGGAGCGACCCTACTTCGCGCATCTGGCGCTTACGCATCGCTGCAACATGCGTTGCCGGTTCTGCCACGTTCAGGATTCGCGGTTCCAAGAACTCGATACCGAAGGCATGAAGAAGGTGATCGATGTCCTCGACGACTCGGGCGTGGCCGTGATCAGCATCAGCGGAGGCGGCGAGCCGCTGCTCCGCTCCGACTTCGCCGAGATCATCGATTACGCCGCCGGCAAGGGGATGTACACCAAGATCACCTCCAACGGAACCCTGCCGCGCGCCAAGTACGAACAACTGCTCGGCAGCCGGATCAATGAGATCGGCATCTCCCTCGACGGGGTCCGGGGACACGACATCCCCTTCAGTCACGTGGGCCAGCCCATCCTGGGAACTCTGCGGTATCTCAACGACCATTTGCCCCCGGGCCGGGCGCTCACCATCAATGTCACCGTTTCGGAGGCCAACCGGGGCCAGGTGGACGAGATTGTTGGCTATTGCGCGCGGGAGTTTCGCCGCGCCAGGGTGTGGCTCAATCCTGTCGTGGTGGGCGAAGGGTCGCTCCGCACCGCGGCGCCGCGGCCAGTCAGCCCGGACTACCTGCGCCGCTCGAAGTCGCCCACACTGCTTTCCGCGGGATTCTATACGCGCGGCGTCGAGAAGCAGTGCGGCCAGGAGGTCTTCGACTGGGGTTGTCTGGCCGGCCAGCTCTTTTTCGACGTCAAGCCGAATGGAGACTACTGGCTCTGTCAGGATCAACCCTCGCCCGCTCCGCTGAACCTCCTGGATCCCGATTTCCGCAAGAAGTTGCGCGCAGCAGACTTGAGCGCCAGAAGAAAGTGCTCCGGTTGCACCTATTCCTGCTACTACGTGGTGCAGAACGGATTCCAGCTCCGGCACTGGCCCGACATGGCGGCCATGTGGTGGAGGACTCACACCGAGCCTGACGACCGCTGTGTCGCCGTGGCGGAAAAGTACGGCTGGGTCGCCGGTCTGTGCAGCTTCCTCTTCGCGCGCTTGCCGGCGCCGTCGTTGAGTCGGGCCTTGCACAGCCTGCTTCTGCTGCTGGTGGCGGTATTGATGCTGTCGGCCGGCGGACCTCCGGAGACGACCAACGCCGCGCAGGTTCTTGAGCGGATGGAGCAGGCCAATGCGCAGCGGCAGCAGCGCCTGAAGTCCTGGACGAGTATCCGGCGATATAGAACGGAGAACACTCGCCTGCGCCGCTGGGCTGCTGCCACCGCCGAGGTGCGGTACACGGCTCCCAACACCAAGACGTACGCCATCCTTGATCGCGCCGGCTCGAAGCTCATTGTGAGCAGGGTCATCGAGCCGCTGCTTGCCGCCGAGCGCGACAGCGCCCGCGCGGATCAGCGGGCGGAAACCGATGTGTCGCGGAAGAACTACGAATTCGCCCGCTTCCGGTTTGATCGTGAGACCTCCAGTTACGTCTTTGACGCGGTTCCCAGGAAGCCGGGGAAGTACAACTTCCGGGGCCAGGTCTGGATCGACGCAGGCTCTTACGGCATCCGGCGCATCGAGGGCGAGCCGGCCCGTCCGCCATCGTTCTGGGTCAAGCGGATCCACTTTGTTCACGACTATGCTCGTTTCGGAGAGTTCTGGCTTCCGGTCCGCAACCACAGCGACGTTCAGCTTCGGGTTTTCGGCCACTCTGCGCTTGACATTCAGTACTCAGACCACCAATGGCACGAAACGTCGGACACGCAGGAAACCGCACTAACTGCCCGGTTCACAGCGGAAAGCGGGCAACGAACTTGCGAAAAACGTCCCTAGACGAGAAGCGAGAAACATGCTATCTTTGCTGTGAATAGCACCTGCCCTGCCAAGGCCCAGGGCCGCAGGGGGAGATTATGCGGGCGATTCGGGCGTTCTGGCGAAGCATCTTTGACGTCAGGGAGGGTGAATGGCTTCGCACGCTCTTCATGTGCCTTTACCTGCTTTTCGTGCTGTTCGCCTACTACATCCTGAAGCCGGTTTCTCGAGCGCTGTTCTTGAACCGATTCGACATTGACAAACTACCCTACCTCTACATCCTGATCGCCGTGGCGGGAGGGTTCCTGGCCTACGTCTACACCAAGCTGGCGGTGGGGACTTCGCTGAAGGCCGCGGTCGGCTGGGCTACGGGTGTGTCGGTGGGCTGCCTGATGGGGATCTGGTGGCTGATCCAGTTCGACCTGAAGTGGATGTACTACGTGTTCAACGTGTGGGTCAGCCTGTTTTCCGTCGTGCTAGTCTCGCAAGGCTGGCTGGTCGCCTCCAACGTGTTCAACGCGCGCGAGGCCAAGCGGCTTTATGGGTTGCTCGCTCTGTCGGCGTCCGTGGGGGCTGCCTTTGGAGGCTCGTTTGCGGCTTTCACCGTTCAACGCATCGGCACTCGCAACCTGTTGCTGGCTAGCGCCGTGATGGTGCTGCTGGCCTACCTGGCGTTTCGTCTCGTGGCGGCGCAGCAGCGCGGTGCCCTGACCGGCGCCAGGGGCGCCGAGGCGGAGGAGGCGGAGGTACACTTCCGGGACATCGTCACCGCGATCGGCCGTCAGCGGCACCTTCAGGTCATCATCGGCATCATCACGCTGATGTTCATCGTGGATGTCCTGGTGGAGTTTCAGTTCAACTACATGGCGAAGGAGACCTACAAGGACGCCGGGCAATTGACGGCTTTCTTGGGAAGCTTCTACGGCATCTACCTGAATGTTCTCACCTTTGGGCTGCAATTCTTCTTGACGGCTTTGGCGGTGGGGCGGCTCGGGGTCGGCGGAACGCTGCAAATCATGCCCGTGTCGATGGCGGCGGCGGCGGGGGTCATTGCGTTGGCGCCGGGGATTGGCTCCGTCGCGGGCGCGCGCCTCACGGAAGCCGCCTCCCGATACTCCTTCAATCGCACCGGCGTGGAACTGCTGTACATGCCCCTGCCCACCGATCTGCGGAACCGCACCAAGGCTTTTGTGGACATCTTCATGGACCGGATGGGCCGGGGGATTGCGGGGCTACTGCTGGTGGGGCTGGGAATGATCAGCATCCGACATCCCCGGCAGATTTCGCTGGTGGTGATCGGGTTCGCGGCCGTGTGGATGCTGCTGTCGCGCCGCGCGCAGAAGGAGTACATTCTCACGGTTCGCAACAGGCTTGACGCACGGCGGCTGGATCTGGAGAGCGTGCGGGTGGCGGTGAGCGATCCGGCGACCCTGGCGCTCCTGGAGCAGGCTGCGGCCGGGCCTAATCCGCGCCAGGCTTGTTATGCCCTGACCCTGCTGGCGGACGCGCCGGACTACGATCCGAGGCCTCTGCTTCGCCGGCTCGCGGCCAGCCCGTTGGCCGAGGTGCGGGGCAAGGTCTACGAGTTGGCACGTTCCATCAACTTCCCCGAGTTGCTTGAAACCGCCCAGGCGGAGATTCCCGCTGTCGGTCCCGAAACCGAGCTGGCGGTTCGCCCGGCGGTCGGCTACCTGCTCTGGGTTTCTCCGAATGCCTCCCAACTGGTCCGGGACTTCCTGGAGCACCCCAACGCGCTGGTGAGCGAAAGCGCTCTGGAAACCATCGGCTCGCTGGGAGAGGCCGCGCGGGAACTGGTGACGCTGGAGTGGATCACCCAGAACGGCGAAAGCGCGGACCCGCGGCGACGTCGCCTGGCCGCGCTGGCAGTTGGTGTGCACGGCGACCAGGGCACCGAGGCGCTCCACCGGCTGCTCGGAGACCAGGAGCCCGCGGTCGTGGCCGCCGCCTGCCGTTCGGCCGGCGCTCTCGGGAACCGAGCGTACCTGCATGCTCTGGTTCGGCTGCTTGACGACGCCCGCCTGCGCGGCGACGCCGTTGACGCCCTGACCGCCTACGGACCCCGCATCGCCGGCACGCTGGGGGATTTGCTTGAGGACGATTCTCTCGCGGTGTCCATTCGCGGCCAGTTTCCCCGTGTGTTGCGGCGGATCAAGGACCAGCGCAGCGTGGATGTGCTGCTGAGATCCCTGGGCCAGCCCGATCTCTCCATCCGGCTGGCGGTGCTGAGGGCGTTGAATGGGCTGCGAGAAGCGGCGCCTGATCTGGACTACGGAGAGACCTTCGTGACCAGGCAGATTCTGAACGAGGCACGCCACTACTTCGAGCTCAGCGCCGCCTTGGAACCCTTCCGCGCCGGGCCGCGGCCTCGGACGGCGGCGGCCCTGCTGGCGCGCACCCTCGAAGTGCGCCTCCAGGACACCGTCGAACGCCTGTTTCGTTTGCTGGGTTTGCGTTACCCGCCTAAGGAGATTTACGCCGCGTACCTGGCGGTCAATCGCCGGCGAGGCGAGGAGCTGTCGGCAGCGCTGGAATTCCTGGACAACGTGCTGGATCGCGAGCTGAAACGGGTGCTCTTGCCGCTGCTGGATGCCCCCGCGCACCTCGCCGAAAAGGGACGTGAGCTGTTTGGTGTTGAGGTCCCGGACGCCGAAGCGGCCGTCCGCGAGCTGATTCGCTCCGGGGATCCTTGGCTGGTGGCGTGTGCCGCAGCGAGTGCGGCCGAGTTGCGGCTGCGGAACCTTGCGCCGGACATCGCCCGAGCCGCCGAGCAGGCTGGGCGGGAGGTTTCCGAGGTGGCCCGTGCCGCCGCCGCCGCGCTGGCCTGAAGGAGAGACGAGCACCTATGCCGGAACTGAACATTGTTGAACGAGTCATTGCGCTGGAGGGTGTTGACCTGCTCAGTGGCTTGACCCCGGAGCAACTCCTGCGGATCGCCTCGATCGCCGCTGAGGTCAACTACCCGCCCGAGCGGGTCATCCTCCAGCCGGCGGCGCCTCTGGACGCACTGTACGTGATCCTGGATGGCGCCGTGGAGGTCAGCCGCAACGGCCAGACGCTGCACGTGGCCCGGCAGAATGAAGTTCTGGGGGCCTGGGCGCTGCTGGATGACGCTCCCATGCCCGTCACCGCCAAGACCGTCGAGGACACCAAGCTGCTGCGGATCCGCCGCGAGGACTTCCTCGATCTCCTCTCGGACAATATGGCGATCATGGCCTCCATCTTCTCCACGCTGGCGAAGCGTTTTCGCAAGCTGGCTGAGCAACCATAGTCGCTAGGCAGGACCACCATGGCAGAGGACCGCGCGCAAGCGGGCTTCCGGGATGAGGCGGTGGACCTCGACGCCGAGCTGGAAAGGGCGAACCGCAAGCTCGCAGAGGCTTACAGGATGGCCTCGCTCGGCCGCCTGATCGCCGGCATCGCCCACGAGATCAGCACCCCTGTGGGCTCCATCCTTTCCAACAACGCCGTGCTGCGGCGCTCTCTGGACAGGCTCCGGGAGGCGCTGGCGGATACCTCGGGCGCCGGGGCGGCACGGCTCAGTGAAGCCCTCGAGGTCCTGGAGACGCTGCGCAGCCTGGCGGCGGTGGACAAGATCGCCTGCGAGCGCATCTCTGCCGTGGTCGTGGGGCTGAAGACCTTCGCGCGGGTGGAGGAGAAGGAATTCTCGAAAGTGAGCCTGAATGACCTCCTGCGGAGCACGCTGGTCCTGACCCATGCCGAGTATCGCTCCCGCATCGCCCTGGAGACGGATTTCGGCGATCTGCCCGAGGTGGAGTGCTATCCGCAAGCGCTGTCTCAGGTTTTCCTCAACCTCCTGGTCAACGCCGCCCAGGCTATCGACGGCCGGGGCACGGTCAAAGTGCAGACCCGCCGGGAGGGGGAGGCGGTCCGCATCTCGATCTCGGACACCGGCAGCGGCATCAGGCCCGAGGATAGACCGAGGATGTTTCAGCCCGGCTTCACCACCAAGCCCGTGGGTGTGGGCACCGGCCTGGGGCTGTCCATTTCCCGGGAGATCGTAGTGGACCGGCACGGGGGTTCCATTGACTTTGAAAGTGAACTCGGTGTAGGGACCACCTTCCACATACGCATACCCGTCCGGCAGGGCGGCAAGGCTACGGGTTAAGGTCCCGCTGGTTAAGAGGAGTTTGTATGGCGCAAGAAAACTCAAAGCCAACTGTACTGATCGTCGATGACGAAGAGATGGTAGTCACCAGCATCCGCGCGTTCCTCAAGCTGGATACGGACTACGAGGTGCGGGGCTTCACCGATCCCGAGGAGGCGGTCAGGTGCCTGGAGTCGTGTCTGGCGGATGTGGTGATCGCCGACTACGTCATGCCCAGGATGAACGGCATACAGTTCCTGACCCGGGCCAAGCAGCTCCAGCCGGAAGCCACCCGCGTGCTGCTCACTGGCTATGCCGACAAGCAGAGCGCCATCCAGGCCATCAACGAGCTCAGCCTCTTTCAGTACCTCGAGAAGCCCTGGGACAACGCGGCGCTGCTGCTAGTCATCCAGGGCGGTGTCGAGCGCTCGCAGCTTTTCCGCCAGTTGCGGGAGAAGATTGCCGAGCTGGACGCCGCCCACTCGAACGTCCAGGAGATCCAACGGCGCTTGTTTCGCGCCTTCATGTGACCCGGGCGCTGGGCCCGCCAGCGGCGCCAACGATACCCAGGCAAGGGGTGTATACTCTGCTTGATCCTTGCCGGAGGTGAACCGAGCCATGACGCGCAGAGAATTCGCTGTCGGGGCGGCCGCAGCCGGAGGAGCCGTGGCCGCCCCGAGCGGGCCGCGTGTCAAAGTGGGGTTGTACAGCATCACGTACCTGGGCGTCTGGTATCGCGGCGCGGCGCTGACCCTGGAGCTGCTCATCGACCGGGCCAAGCAGTACGGTTACGAAGGCGTGGAGATCGACGGCAAGCGGCCTCACGGCAATCCGCTGGACATGCCCGGGCGCCGCTGCCGGGAAATCCGCCAGAGAGCCGACGGCCAGGGCATAGAGATCTACGCGGTCTCGGCCAACAACGACTTCAGCAGCCCCATTCCGGAGCACCGCGAGACCCAGTTGGTCTACCTGCGCGAGCTGATGCGGATGACCTCGGATCTAGGCGCCAGGCTGCTCCGCGTTTTTCTGGGCTGGCCCGGCGTGACCAAGATCCCGCAGGGCGGCGGCCGCTACGACATTGCCCAGCGCGTCTGGCGGGTCGAGCACGAGGATTTCTCCGAAGCTGAAATCTGGGACTGGTGCCGCCAGGGGCTGATTGAATCCGCCCGGTACGCCGGCGAGTTCGGCGTGACGCTGGCGCTTCAGAATCACGCCCCGGTGATCGCCGACTATCCGGACGTGTTGCGCATGGTGCGCGAGGTGAATTCGCCCCACCTCAAGGTCTGCCTGGACGCGCCCTTGCTGCGGCAGAACGACGACGCTTCGGTGCGCAAGGCCGCGCTCGAGGTCGGTTCCCTGCAAGTGCTGTCGCACTTCGGCGGGGAGTATGAAGCCGCGGCCGACGGGACCGTCAAGGGGCAGCCCTTCTATGCCCCGTTCGTGCGAGCGATGTATGAAATCGGGTATTCGGGTTACATCGGCTACGAGTTGTGCCACCCCTTGCCGGTGGTGGACGGGCAGACCGTGGGCCTCGAGTTCGCCGACAAAAACGCCCGCCTGGCGGCGCAGTTCCTGCGGCGTCTCATCCGGGAGACCGAGGAGCAAAGAGGTTTTTGATGCCCTTGAGAGCCTCCAACCACACCCGTTACCTGGTCAAGTCCCTGGTCCACGCCGCCGACGTGCTTTCCGCCTTCCGCTCCGCCGGGGAGACGCTTCGCCTGCGGGACGTGGTCACGCGCACCGGCTTCCAGAAGGGGACCTGCTTCCGGCTGCTGTATACGCTGCACCACTGCGGCTTCCTGGAGAAGGTGGGCAAGAACTGCTACCGGATGGTCTCCGAGATTCGGCGCCGGCGCCGCTCCCGCATCGGCTATGCGGCTCAGGGGCAGGACACCTCCTTCCCGCGCGAGGTGCTCAAGGGCCTGGTGGCAGCCGCCGAGCGGGAGGGGGTGGAACTCATTGTCATGGACAACCGCTACCAGCCCAAGGTGGCGCTGCGCACCGCCGACCACTTGATCCGCGAGCGGGTGGAGCTGGTGATCGAGTTTCAGACCGACGACGCCGTCGCGCCGGCCATAGCCGCCAAGTACATGGAAGCCAACATCCCGATGATCGCCATCGACATCCCGCATCCCGGCGCCACGTACTTCGGGGCTAATAACTACGAAGCGGGGCTGATCGCGGGCGGCTGCCTGGCCCGGTGGGCGCGGAAACACTGGGAAGGCCGGATTGACGAGATTGTGCTGATCGAGCTTCTCCGCGCCGGCTCGCTGCCCCGCGCCCGGCTGCGTGGAGTGCTGGCGGGCATTCGTGAGGTGATCCGCGATGCGGAGGAAACCCCGGTAACCTCTCTGGACGGCGACGGGCAGTTCAAGATCGCGCTGGACAGAGTGCGCAAGCATCTTCGCGAGTCGCAGGCCAAGCACGTTCTGGTGGGCGCGGCCAACGATCCCAGCGCGCTGGGCGCCGTACGGGCGTTCGAGGAAGCCGGGCGTGCCTCGAACTGCGTCGTGGTGGGCCAAAACGCCGAGCCGGAAGCCCGCGCCGTGCTCCGCGAGCCGCGCACGCCGCTGATCGGCTCCGTCGGCTACTTTCCGGAGAATTACGGCGACGGCCTGATCCGGCTGGCGCTGGAGATCCTGGAAAGGAGACCGGTGCCGCCGGCGGTGTTCATCAAGCATCAACTCATCACCCCGGAGAACGTGGATCACTTCTACCCGAACGACGCGCTCCTGGGGATCGGGACGCCGGCCAGCCGGGGGTGAGACGCCACTGCGCGCAATGAGGACGCCGGGGCCTGCAAAGGAGAGCGAGTTGCCCAAGAGCCCAACATTTCTGGAGGCCTTTCGCGCGGCGCTGGCCGCCGGACGGCAGCCGGTGCCCCTGGCGGAGCTGCTCAACTTCCGGCTGACCGAAATCGAGGAGGACCGCGCGGTGGTCGAACTGGAAGCCGACGATCGTCACGGCAACATCATCGGCACGCTGCACGGGGGCGTGGTGGCGACGATCGCCGACTCCGCCATGGGTCTGGCGCACGCCAGCATGCTGGAGGCGGGCGAACTCTCCACCACCGTGGAGTTCAAGATCAACTTCCTGCGGTCCTTCCGCTCCGGCCGCCTGCGCGCCGTCTCACGGGTGGTCAAGCGCGGGCGAACGCTGAGCATGATGGAGTGCGACGTGCTCGACGAGGCCGGCCAACTGATTGCCCGCGCTTCCGGGACCTGGATGACCCTGCCGGCGGAGCAGCCGGCTTCGGCTTGATAGTATCCTGGTGGAATCCCCATGCAATTGACGACCGTTCGCCTGGAAGTCCCCGAGGGCGGTAACATCATCCTCGGGCAAACGCACTTCATCAAGACCGTCGAGGATCTCTACGAGGCCATGGTCAACACGGTTCCGCAGATGAAGTTCGGCCTGGCCTTCAACGAGGCCTCGGGGCCGTGTCTGACGCGCGTGGAGGGCAACGACGCGGAGCTGAAGGCCATGGCGGCGCGCAACGCCACGGCGGTCGGCGCCGGGCACACCTTTGTCATCGCGCTCACAGAGGGCTATCCCATCAACGTGCTGGGGCGCATCAAGGATGTTCCCGAAGTGTGCTCGATCTACTGCGCCACGGCCAATCCGGTCGAGGTAGTGGTGGCCGAGACCGAGCAGGGCCGGGGCGTGCTGGGCGTCATCGACGGCGCCTCGCCCAAGGGCGTCGAGACCGAGCAGGACGCGCAAGCGCGCCGCGACTTCCTGCGCAAGATCGGGTACAAGCGATGACGCCTAACGACGACAAGCGTATCTTCGGGTTCAATACTCGCGCTCTGCACGCCGGGTATACGCCGGATCCTGCGACCGGCGCGCGCGCGGTGCCTATCTACCAGACGACTTCATACCTCTTCGAAGACACCGAGCACGCCGCCGCTCTGTTCGCGCTCCAGAAATTCGGCAACATCTACACGCGCATCATGAACCCCACCACCGCGGTGCTCGAAGAGCGCGTGGCTTCGCTCGAGAACGGCGCCGGCGCGCTGGCGCTCTCCAGCGGGCAGGCCGCCCAGTTCATCGCCCTTTCGAGCCTGATGGAAGCCGGCGACGAGATGGTGGCCTCGAGCACCCTCTACGGCGGCACCTACACCCAGTTCGACATCAGCTTCCGCAAGCTGGGCTTCACGGTGAAGTTCGTCGAGCCGGACGACCCGGAGAACTTCCGCCGCGCCATCACCCCCAAGACCAAGTGCCTGTACGGGGAGACCATCTCGAACCCGCGCGGCAACGTGCTGGATATCGAGGCTGTGGCCCGCATCGCCCGCGAGCACAAGATTCCGCTGGTCATCGACAACACCTTTGCCACGCCCTACCTGTGCCGCCCCATCGACTTCGGCGCCGACATCATAGTGCACTCGCTGACCAAGTTCATGGGCGGCCACGGCACCTCCATCGGCGGCATCATCGTGGATTCTGGGCGCTTTCCGTGGAAGGAGGGGAACTTCCCGCAACTGACCCAGCCGGCGCGCTCCTACCACGGGCTGGTTTTCAGCGAAGCTTTCGGCAACTTGGCCTACATCATCAAGGCGCGCGTCGAGGGCCTGCGCGACCTGGGACCCTGCCTGAGCCCGTTCAATGCTTTCCTGTTCCTGCAAGGCATCGAGACCCTGGGCCTGCGCATGGAGCGGCACGTCGCGAACGCCCTGGCCGTGGCTCGGTTCCTGGAGGGCCACAGGCTGGTGTCATGGGTTAAGTACCCGGCCCTGCCCTCCAGCCCTTACCATGCGCTGGCGCAGAAGTACCTGCCCAAGGGCGCCGGCGCGATATTCTCCTTCGGCATCCAGGGCGGCTACGAGGCGGGCAAGAAGTTTATCAACCATGTGAAGCTGTTCTCGCACCTGGCCAACGTGGGCGACGCGCGCAGCCTGGTGATCC
>CAYGVJ010000091.1:0-21955 GCA_964353255.1 uncultured Solibacteraceae bacterium
GAAATCATCATTGGGCGTTCCGCAAGACTACGCCTGTTGGTGGTCTGCTTCTCGGGGCGGGAGGACACAGTGCGGATCTTCAGCGCCCGCAGGACCACGAAGCGGGAGCGACGAGATTATGAAGAGAACGTCCAATAGTAGGCCTCGGCGCCCGACCCCGGTCGACGTCCGGGCAGAGTACCACTTTGATTACCGCAAGGCGCGACCGAACCGTTTTGCTGCGCTGATGAAGGGCAGTACCGTTGCGGTGGTTCTCGATCCGGATGTGGCATCGGTCTTCCAGACATCGGAGGCTGTCAATTCATTGCTCCGATCGGTCATATCGGCGCTGCCGCAAGACGTTAAGCGTTAGTCCAAGGCGGGCTGACAAGGCGCTGCAGGCGACCCGGAAAAAGCACGGGCGCCGGAGCGCCAGAGTCGTTAGACTTTGAGATCGGGAACCGCCCATGTTGGGCGGAACCCTCGCAGTGACCAAACAGCCGTCGCGAGGCTCCCTTGGCATTCTGAGTCCTCCCTGCCCACTCAAGTTAGCGCCCGTGGAGGCCAGCGCTGCCGCGCTTTTGCGTCAGCCAGCAGGTTCTGGCGGTCTCGGGCCGGAGGAGCATGCTGGACGCGCTGTTGCAGGAGCCAAGTCACCCGGCAACGAACGGGCCGCCTCCCACCTGCGCCAGCTTCGCGGCTCTTGCCAGCCGGCTGAGGAGACAGTCTCGGGTGCCGTCGCACGATACCCTGCGGGGCAAACCCGTATGGACCAGTTTGGACCGCACTCCGTACCTAGAGACTTGTCCGGCCAGGGGCCGGACGCGGACATGGGCGTTCGCCCCACCATTGCCAGACTCTGCGATGATTACTGAAAGCCTATGAGCAGCGCAGGGCTCTCTGCGGACTCCCCCATCCTGGTAACCGGCGGCACCGGCTTTGTGGGCAGCCACCTGGTGGAGCGGCTGGTGGGGCTGGGCTATGGGGTACGCTGCCTGGCGCGGCGCACCAGCTCGCTGGCCTGGCTGCCTGCCGAGGGAATCGAGCTCGCCTACGGCGAGGTGGCCGAGAACGTCGGGCTGCGGGAGGCGGTCGAAGGGGTCAGCCTGGTGTTCCACGTGGCCGGGGTGACCAAGACGCCTTCCTCGGAGGGCTACTACCGGGGGAACGTCCAGGGCACCGCCAACCTATTGCGGGCGCTCGAGGAGGTCGGCAGCGGGGCGCGCTTCGTGCACGTCAGCAGCCTGGCCGCGGTGGGACCCAGCCCGGACGGGCGGCCGCTGGCCGAGGACGCGCCGGCACATCCCGTTTCGCACTACGGCAAATCGAAGTGGGAGGCCGAGGAGGCGGTGCGGCGGTCCCCGTTGAGCGCCGGCGCCGTAATCGTCCGGCCGCCGGTAGTTTTCGGCCCCCGCGACAGGGACGTGCTCAAGTTTTTTCAGGCCGCGAGCCGCGGATGGCTGTTCCGAATCGGCAGCCAGGAAGCCTTCGTGAGCGTGGTCCACGTGTCTGACTTGGTGGCGGGCCTTCTGGCGGCGGCAGAGCGCGCGCCGGGGCAGGCCCGGCCCTACTTCGTCGCCAACGAGGAGCCGGTTTCCTGGACTGAGTTCGCCTCGGTGGCGGCGGAGCTGATGGGCCGGCAGGTCAGAACTGTGTCGATACCCCGGCCGATGGCCTGGGCAGCCGGGTTCGTGGCAGAGCTCGGCTCGAAGCTCCGCGGCAAGCCCAGCATCCTCTCCCGGGACAAGATCCGCGAAGCGCGATACCGGTACTGGACCTGCCAGACGGCCCGGGCCCACCACGAGTTGGGGTTCCGCGCAGAAAAAACTCTGCGCCAGGGCATCGCGGAGACCCTGGAATGGTACAGAATGGTGAGATGGCTGAGGCCGTAAGCTCGCGCGTTCCGGCGTTGGAGCGGGGAGTGGAGACGGCCGGCTGGTGGCCGGCTGACCGGCTGATCTGCTCCTACCTGCTGGCCTGGGGCCTGCTGATCGCCGTCTTCTGGAGGCAGGTTCCCGGAGCGGGCTGGCTGTTGTGCCTGCACGTAGCGGGTATGGCGGCGCTGGCGGCGGCCGCGGGCCGCGAGGCTAAAGAGGGGTCGGTGCTGTGGCTGTTCCGCCACTGCTACCCTTTGCTGTACGTCGCGGCCTGCTACCGGGAAATGAGCGTTCTGATACCGGCCATCCGGGGCAAGGGTGTGGACGCGGCGCTGGCGCGGCTGGATTACGCCGTCTGGGGCGTTCATCCGACGGTGTGGCTGGAGCGGCTGCAAAGGCCGTGGCTGACCGAGAGCCTCCAGATCGCCTACGCCCTGTTCCTGCCCGGGATGCTGGTGGTGGTGGCGGTGCTCTGGCTGCGGAAGCGCCTGGCCGAGTTCCGCTATAACGTCTTCCTGTTGTCGCTGGGATTCCTGACCTCGTACGCAGGCTACTTCCTGGCGCCGGTGCGCGGGCCGCGCTTCCTGCTGGAGCCGTGGCAGGGACTGCCCCTGGAGGGGCTGTGGTCGTTCCCCTTTCTGCGGCACTGGCTGGACGTGCTGGAAGCGGCGCACTACGACTGTTTCCCCAGCGGCCATACTGAGATCATGCTGCTGGTGTGGTGGAGCAGCCGGCAGGTGTCGCGGAACCTGTTCCGGGTTCTAGGCGTATACACGTTGGTGATGATCGTCTCGGCGGTGTACCTGCGCTACCACTACACGGTGGACGTGGCCGCGGGCGCGGTGCTCGCGGCCCTGCTGTGGCGCCTGGCGCCCCGTCTCTACGGTGGCGAGAAAGGGCGTGGGCTTGGGACAGATTGAAGTCACGCGGGTCCAGGACGGCAAGGGCCTGCGCGAGTTCCTGGCATTCCCCTACCGGCACTACCGCCGGGACCCTTACTGGGTGGCGCCCCTGTGGATCTCCCAGAAGGAGCTCTTCGACCTGCGCCGGCATCCGTTCTGGGCGCATGCTGAGCGGGAGTGCTTTCTGGCCCGTCAGGGAGGCCGGACCGTAGGGCGGATAGCGGCCATCCTGGACCGGAACTTCAACCAGTTTCACGGCGAGCAGGCGGGTTTCTTCGGGTTTCTGGAGACGGTGAACGACCCGGAGGTATGCGCTTCTTTACTGGAGGCGGCCCGGGGGTGGCTGCGAGAGCGAGGGGCGCAGGTGATCCGCGGCCCGATGAATCCTTCGACCAACTATGAATGCGGCCTGCTGGTGGAGGGCTTCGATTCCAGCCCCCGGGTGATGATGCCTTACAACCCGCCCTACTACGGGGAGCTGCTCGAGCAGGCGGGGTTGCGGAAGGCCAAGGACCTTTACGCCTACTACCTCAACACCAGCTTGGTCACCCCCGAGCGGGTCGAGCGGATCGCCGGGCGCGCTCTCAAGAGCAGCGGAGTGAGCATCCGCGCCCTTCGAAAGGGCGACCTGGAGGCCGAAGCGACCCTGGTTTGGGAGATCTACAACTCGGCCTGGAGCCGCAACTGGGGCTTCGCGCCCATGACGCGAGAGGAGTTCTTGTTCCTGGCGCGCGACCTGAAGGCCATTCTGGAGCCTGAACTGGCGCTGATCGCGGAGGTGGAGGGGAAGGCGGTGGGCTTCGTCCTGGCGGTGCCGGATATCAACCACGCGCTGAAGCACGCGCGCGGGCGTCTGTTTCCCCTGGGGCTGCTCAAAATCTTGTATCATAAACGAACAATCAGCAGCATACGCGTGCTCACGCTGGGCGTGCTGGAGCAGTACCGCACCGCCGGCGTGGCGGCCGGGCTGTACGCGGAGGTGATCCACCGCGGGCCCCGGCTCGGCTACCCGGAGGGGGAGCTGTCCTGGACCCTGGAGGACAACGTCCTGATGAATCGGTCATTGGAGGCACTCGGCGCGAAGCGGTACAAGACCTACCGCATATACGAGTGGAACTGAGATCATGCCCTCTCAAGCAACATCTGCTGCCGGAAGCGAAGAGGCGGTCCGCAACCGGGACTTCCTGGCGAAGTGCCAGAACTATGGGCGCAACCTGGGCGGGCAGTTCGTGCGCCCCTGTGACGCCCAGGCCGCCGGCCTGTACGTCTACTTCGAGGTCTTCACCGGACGGGAAGGCTGCGGCCCGGGAGAGGTCTGGTCCGGGGACCGCAAAGTCCTCATGTTCGGATGCAACGACTACCTGGACCTGATCACGCATCCGAAAGTGAAGGAGGCCGCGGCGGCGGCGATGCTCAAGTACGGGACCGGGTGCAGCGGGTCACGGCTGCTCAACGGGACGCTGGACCTGCACGTGCAACTGGAACGCGAGCTGGCGGCCCTGGCGCAGAAAGAGGACGCCATGGTGTGCAGCACCGGCTTCCAGACCAACTACGCCGCGCTGGCCGGGCTGACCGAGAAAGGGGACGTGCTGGTGTGCGACCACAACGTGCACGCCAGCCTGGTGGAGGGAGCGCTGCGCTCGCCGGCCCGCATCGTGCGCTTCCGGCACAACGATATGGAGCACCTGGCCAGTTGCCTGGAGAACTGCTCGCCCGAGGAAAAGGTGCTCATCGTGACCGAGAGCGTCTTCAGCATGGAAGGCGACATGGCGGACCTGGCGGGCACGGCGCAGGCAGCCAGACGTTACGGGGCGCGAATATACGTGGACGAGGCACACGGCATCGGGGTGTTCGGGCCGACCGGGGCGGGGGTAGCCGAGCATCTGGGGGTGCTCGACGACATGGACGTCGTTATGGGCACCTTCAGCAAGTCGCTGGCCTCGGTGGGCGGTTTCGTGGCCGCCTCGGGGCCGGTGATCGAGTACCTGAAGCACACCACGCGCGGGTTTGTCTTCTCGGCCAGCCTGCCGCCGGCCTCGGTGGCCGCGGTGCTGGCGGCGCTCCAGATAATGCGGGAAGAACCGGAGCGGCGCGAGCGGATGCACCGGGCCGCCCGGCGCCTCCGGGAGGAGCTGCGCGCGCGGGGCTACTGGGTGCTGGATGGGGACACGCCCATCGTGCCGATCGTGGTTCCCGACGCCCTGGCGCTGTTCCGCCTGTGCCGCTGCCTGCTGGACGAAGGCGTCTATGCCAACCCGGTGCTGCGCCCGGCGGCCAAGCACAACCTGTTGCGGATCACCTGCACGGCGGCGCACACCGAGGCGCATGTAGACCGCCTGGTGGAGACCCTGGACGTGGTCATGAAGCGGCTGGGGATTCCGGTGGGGGCGGCGGAGTGACGCCACTCCGATAGGCCTCGTCCAGCAGCTCCACCACGTGCATGACGCGCTGGCCGTGGCCATGCAACGCCACTCCGGCACGCAACTGTAGCAAGCACCCCGGATTGGCGGTGGCCAGCACTTCCGCGCCGGTCCTGTCCAGGCACTCCATCTTGGTCTCCAGAATCGAGGCCGCCATCTCCCGGTGCGCCACGTTGTAGACGCCCGCGCTGCCGCAGCACAGATCCGCCAGCGGCATTTCCTTGAACCGTAGGCCCGGCAAGGCGGCCAGAAGCTGCCGCGGCGCCGACCGGATCTTCTGTCCGTGCAGCAGGTGGCAGGAATCCTGGTAGGTGACGGTGACCGGCACCGGCCCCAGCGCGCGGTTCAGCTCGATGGAAGCCAGAAACTCAGTGATGTCCCTGGTGAGGCCGGCCAGCCGCCCGGCGCGCTCCCGCCAGGCGGGGTCATCCTCGAACAGCTCCGGATACTCCTTGAGTGTGGAGCCGCAGCCGGCGGCGTTGGTGACGATGGCATCGTAGCCCCCGGCGAGGAAGACCTCGATATTGCGGCGGGCCAGCCGGCGCGCCTGCCGGCGCAGCCCCAGGTGCACGTGCAAGGCGCCGCAGCAGGTCTGGCCTTTGGGGACCACCACCTCGCAGCCGTTTTTCTGCAAAACCCGGACCGTGGCCTCGTTCAGCCGCGCGAAACAAATGTTGGCGACGCAGCCGGCCAGGAAGGCGACACGATAGCGCCGTGGGCCCTCCGCCGGGAAAGTCCGGCCGATATGGCGGAAAAAGAAGGGCCGCTCGGCGGGCGGCGCCAGCCTTTCGAGCTGGCCCAGCGCTCCGGGAAGCCCCCGGGAACGGAGCACTTTCTGAACGCCGCTCGCCTGATAGAGGAACAACAGGTTGCCGGCAAGCCTCAGCAGGGTGGGCGAACTCATCAGGCGGTCCAGTAGGAACCAGCGCGCCAGCCGGGCCCACGGCGGGCGGCGGACCTTCGCCTCGATCTGCGCTCGCGCCGCCTCGATCAGCCGCCCGTAAGGCACGCCCGAAGGACACGCCGTCTCGCAGGCCCGGCAAGCCAGGCACAAGCCGAGGTGTTCGAGGTAGGCCCCGCGGATGGGGATAGCGCCCTCGGCCGCCAGCAGCATGTAATGGACCCGGCCGCGCGGGGAGTCCATCTCCAGCCCCAACTCCCGGTACGTGGGGCAGGCGTTCAGGCAGAGGCCGCAGTGGACGCAACGATCCAGGTCGAACTGCCGCGGCCCGGCGGCGGGTCCCGCCGGCGTCACCTCAGATGCGGCCATAAAGCCTCGGTTGTCGCTGAACCCACTACTTTGACCGTTTTCGGCCGCGCCGTCAATTCCCGGCGCCGGGGGGCAAGTCCCCCGGGGGTGTCGTCCGGCCCAACCTTGCCTGGACCCGGCTCGCCGACCCCTCCGGCCCCGCCACCCGCTGGGCTTTCAGCACCGACACCGGGAGTCCCTGGTCCCTCGGCCTCCAGACCTCGCTGGAGCTCCGTCCCTCCGCCACCGGGACGGCGGTCCGCAAGCACGACTACACCTGGACCCAGGACGCCGCCGGCACCCCCTACATTTCCGCCGTGCTGACCACCCTGGACGTGGGCCAGTCCTACCAGAAGCAGTCCAAGACCGAGCAGACCCTGGACACCCACGGCAACCTGCTCCAGACCAAGGTCTACGACTACGGCAACCTCACCACCCCCGCTCGCACGTACAACTACACCTACGTGAGCGATTCCCCGCACACTTCTATTCACATCTGGAATCGCCTGTACACCGCCGACGTCACGGACGGGACCAATTCCGCGCCCCTGGCGCGCATCTTCTACGACGGCTTGTTCTACTCGGACCTACCCGGCTACCCGCCCATCCGCGAATGGACCTCGCCCGGCTCACCAGCCGCGTGGTACCGCGGGAACGTCAGCTCGAGCTGGACCCCGGGGGTATCCTCCAGCTTCGCGTACTACATCACCGGCGACGTGGCCAGCGTCACCCGCAACGGCCTGGCTGTCAGCGTAAGCCCGGACTCCACCAAGAACTACGCCGTCCCCTCCGCTATGTCGCCCAATGGTGAGGGCAACCTCACTACCTCAATGACCTACACGACGCCTTTAGACCTGAGCTCCTTGACTGAGCCCAACGTCGCCACTACCGGCATCACCTACGACGGGGCGCGCCGCCCCGTATCGGTCACTTCCCCGCACGGCGCCGTCACCACCTACACCTACACCAACTCGCCCCCCACCGTCACCGCCACCATCAATGGCCGCTGGACCAAGACCACCATGGACGGCCTGGGCCGCGCCATCCGCGTCGAGCGGGGCGATGGAGCGCCCTCTGCGCCCGTGACCAAGTCCATCGTGGACACCGAGTACACCGCCTGCGCCTGTTCCCCGTTCGGCAAGGTCTGGCGGGTGTCGCAACCCTACGCCCCTGGCGGGACCGTCTACTGGACCACAAACACCTATGATTGCCTGGGCCGGACTACCCAGGTGAGCCTGCCCGGCGGCACCGGCTCGACAACGTACGTTTACCAGGGCAACACCACCAAGGTCACCGACCCGGCCGGCAAGTGGAAAGCTTGGGCGCAAACGCCAAGTTCACCACCAATGCCCTGGGCAACCTGGTCCAGGTCACCGAGCCCAACCCCAACGGCGGCAACCACGAGACCTACTACACCCACAACCTGGCCAACCGGCTCACCCAGGTCTCGATGACCCGCGGCAGCTTCACGCAGACCCGCACCTTCGTCTACGACAGCGACCAGCGCCTCATCTCCTCCGCCAACCCCGAGAACGGCACGGTCACTTACACCTACAACGGCGACTCGACCCTCCAGAAGAAGACCGACGCCAAGGGGCAGCGCCTGGAGTACACCTACGACGCCTACAAGCGGGTGACCCAGATCCGCAAGTACAACTCCGCCGGGGTCGAGGTCCCCGGCGTCACCTTCACCTACGACCAGAATCCCGTTGACCCCTACTACAGCCTGAATGCCTGGGGGCGGCGCGCCACGGCCCAGTACCAAGTCGGGGATTACAATCTCACCGAAATGTACAGCTACACCCCGGCCGGGCGGCCCACCAAGAAGAAGCTGCGGCTGGCCTACTACCAGGCGACCGGGGAGCTGGAGGACGCCCGGACGTATGATGACGAAGGGAGGGTGGCCTCGGTGACCTACCCGGGCGGCAGCCCGTACACCTACGGCTACGACAGCATGGGGCGCCCCAACCGGCTCAGCCAGGGCGCTACCGACCTGGTCACCGGGGTCACCTACGGCCCGGCGGGGGAGCTGACCGCTATGACCTGGGGTCCGTTAGCCACCCCCTTCAGCGAGACCCGGACCTACAACCCGCGGTTGCATCTCACCCGCCTGACGGTGCCGGGGCAGGTGGACCTGGAGTACCGCTACTCGGCCACCCAGAACAACGGGCAGATCACGCAGTTCAAGGACTGGGGGGTCGGGGAGGAGGTCAGCTACAGCTACGACTCGCTCAGCCGGCTGATCTCGGCCGTCACCACGGGCCCGGAGTGGGGGCAGAGCTACGCGTATGACGGCTTCGGCAACCGGACGAGCGTGACGGTGACCAAGGGCACCGCCCCGGCGGGGAACCTGAGCTACGACGGGCTGACCAACCACATCACGAACAGCGGATTCAGCTATGATGCCAATGGGAACCTGACCAATATGCCAGGAGTTGGCGCCCTCTCCTACGACATCGACAACCGGCTGGCTTGGGATTGGGCGACTTCCAAGTCTTACGCCTACGACGCGGAGAACCGGCGGGTGTGGAAGAGCCCGGGGAACGAGTTGTACTTCTATGGCGTGGACGGACGGCGGGTGGGGACCTACCAGGTCACCGCGGGGGGGCAGTACTGGCTGAACATCCAGCCGACGGAGGTGAACCTGCACTTCGCCGGGCGGCGGATCAAGGCGGGGGCCGACTGGGTGGTGACGGACCGGCTGGGGTCGGTGGTGAAGCGCGACAGCGAGCGGCTGCGCTACTTCCCCTGGGGCGAGGAGCAGGTGACGAGCACCCAGAACCGCGACAAGTTCGGCACCTACTACCGGGACTCGACCGGCTTGGACTACGCCGACCAGCGCTACTACGCCAGCCAGCACGGGAGGTTTCTCACGCCCGACCCGTACCGCGCGAGCGGCGGCCGGGCCGAGCCGCAGAGCTGGAACCGGTATACCTACGTCGAGAACGACCCGGTGAACTTCGCGGATCCGCGCGGATTGCTAAGGAGGTGCCCAGCCGGTACGTCTTCCACTGGATGGTCCTGTGTCGTGGATGACGTCATCGGTGTTGAGTACGAGCCGACGCGATACTATTATGGGCCGGAGTCGATGCCCGGGGGAGGCGGCCGCGACGCGGGCGGGAGCGAGGGCGACCGCCAGTCCGATGACAGAGAGAGCCGCTTCGCAGCCGCAGCAGCCGCTGCGAAACAGAATTGGCAGAAGGTGAGTTCCGACATTCGTGTCGCAGTGTCCGAAGACAGTGTCTTCACGCCGGAAATGATCGACTGCATTGCGGGGATCGAAGCGACGTGGGATCGCACCCGCGACGGCCCAGATGGGCGCACCGGTCTGTTCCAATACAACCAGGGGACCTGGGAGAACGAGTATGACAACACCACGCCTTGGTCGGTCGCGAACGCCCGGAGCATCGAAACGGCTGTGGGGGTGGTTCTGGGCGGTCTTCAGTATAGACTCGAGGCGTCACAGAGTCATCGGCCGGACAGGACGGCCGAGGAGCATCTGGCGAGAGCGCTCTCGATGTTCAACGGCGAGGCTAAGTATGGAGTGTACGGCTATGGCAATGCTGTCATGAACTGCGCCAAGAGCATTACAGCCAATTTCGAGCAAGGCTTCCGAGCGATCTGGGATTTGACCAACCCATAGGGAGGTTAGCGTGGCTAATCGGATCCGAGTCGTTCTCTTTCTGGCTTCCTCCGCCGCGATGCCAGCTGTTGCGGGCACCGATCAATCGAGCGCGAAGCTCTGCCCCAACGTAATTGCTTCACTGATGACCGTCCCCGGCAACCTGGATTCAACTGTCTCGGGCCAGCGAGTCGAAATCCGACAGTGTCCACTGGATATCCGCCCCGGCAAAGGATGGGTCCAGTTGGTGGCGTGGCGAAAAGGTGAGAAGACACCCGCGCTGATCTACGACGCCGAAGACAGCGGTCTTCGCCAAATGGTAATGATCGAGGGTGTCTACGTGTTCGAGTTCATGGGGGGCCTGGCATCGCGGACCGTTGCCATCGTCTTCAAGGACGGGGACCCGCGCATCGGCATGGAGGACGGGTCTAGGTACAAGACCACGATATCTGCTGACGATTCGAAGGTCGTAGTCGAGGTGTGGGAGTCCGACGAACTCAGGCGGCGGTACGAGTTCCGCCGAAGCGATAGCGGCGCGCGGCGCTGAGAGCTGCAAGACACGTGTCCGGTCCGGTGCCGGAAGCCCGCCCTTGCCCGGCTGAACATGCGCGGCATTGTGTTCGCTTCCTCGGCCGGACGCCGAGTCCGGAGATTCTTGCCGCTCGGCCTCCTTTGATCCGGGTAGAAACCCCGAATCCCCGGACAACTCACTCGATCACCGATTCTGACCGGGTCGGCTCGGTGAACCCCTTCGAGCAGCCGTGGGACTTGCTCTCGCGGCTGATTTCGGCGGTGACCACCGGGCCGGAGTGGGGGCAGTCGTATGCCTACGACGGCTTCGGGAACCGGACGAGCGTGACGGTGACCAAAGGCACGGCGCCGGCGGGGAACCTGAGCTACGACATCGACAACCGGCTGGCTTGCGCCGGCTCGGAATGCTACAGCTACGATGCGGACAACCGCCGGGTGTGGAAGAGCACGGGGAACCAGCTATACTTCTATGGGGTGGACGGGCGGCGGATGGGGACCTACCAGGTGAGCGTGGGGGGGCAGTACTGGCTGAACATCCAGCCGGCAGAGGTGAACCTGCACTTCGCCGGGCGGCTGATCCGATCACAGGACAAGTGGGTGGCCACGGATCGGCTGGGCTCGGTGGTGAAGCGGGAGACCGAACGGCTGCGCTACTTCCCCTGGGGCGAGGAGCAGGTGACCAGCACCCAGAACCGCGACAAGTTCGCCACCTACTTCCGCGACTCGACCGGCCTGGACTACGCCATGAACCGCTACTACTCCAGCCAGCACGGCAGGTTCTTGACGCCGGATCCGTACATCTCCAGCGGCGGGCTGGGAAGCCCGCAGAGCTGGAACCGGTATGCGGACGTGGAGAACGATCCGGTGAACTTCTACGACCCATATGGACTTCAGGTGGTGGAGGTAGGGGCCCCCCCGCCTCCTGACCCGACTCCATCCGGTGGGACGCGCGGATCTGGCGATCCCGGCGGAAGCGATGGGATGGAGGTGGTTGCCGATTTGTTAGATGGCGGCGGCGGCAGCGCGGGTGGGGGCCTCGACCCCGCGCTCCTGCTGGCCAATGCGACGACGGCCGCCCTCAATGCCTTCCAAGATCCGGCGTGTGCTGGACTCTTCAACACTAATTCCAGTCGGCCTCAGACATACGGTCCCGGTCTTGTGCTCCAGGCAATGATGCTCGATGTGCCCCTGAGCGGCACCTATTTCGGCAAGGTCGCGGTGGCCAGTTTGCCCCAGGGCTACAAAGCATGGACGGAGCCCGGGCAGGACAAGGTGTCCACAGGGTCGGAGGCGAGAGCATCAACCGCCAATATTGTCCTCCAGAACGGTCCCAATGGTCCTCGGTACACCGAGGCTTCACCCCAGGAGCTCGCCTCGACGTTGATTCACGAGCTCGGTCATGTCTTCAACATCGTCATGTCTCTTGGGGGATCTGCCATTCAGCAAGACGTCAACCCCGATGGCACACCAAACCCAGAAGCGCAGACGCAAAATGAAAAGAGCCTCTCCAATTGCAGGCCGCGCGTTCCCTAGGGCTTCGATCCTAGTCCTGTTGTGCGCCGCCGTTGTGCACACCGGGTGCACCAGCGGCCGGCGCACACCACCCGGGCAGGAGAGGGAGCCCGTGAAGACGTTGACCGTGTGTGAGTTGTTCAAGAATCTGCCTGCTTATCAAGACAGGATAGTATCCGTCAGAGGCATTTATTACTTTGGTTTGCGGCAGGAGGGCTGCCCGAGCCAGTTCGCGGGTGACAATCGCACGTGGCCATCCGCGCTTTCTATGATCTCTTCTGATACTTGGCTTTCCGCGGACCGACGTGTCGGGTTCGCGACGGACCAGGAGAGCTGGAACGAGCTCAACAGGGCAGCGATCCGCGTAGGGCAACAAGGACATCGAGCGGAGGTCTGGGCGACCGTTGTGGGTTCGCTCCGAGGACCGTATAGAACTGTCCGGCCAGGTAAAGTCACCGTCGGAGGCTTCGGCCACCTGGGAGTGTACCCCGCGGAGTTGGTGGTGAAACGGGTATGCGATGTTGAGGTCAAGCCGGCGCCAACATACGATTATCGGGCGACCCTCCCGCGAAAGTAGTTGACGGGACCTCAAGCAGCCCCGGGCCGCGATCAGTAGAAACGGCTCGCGCTAGACACTGAATCCCGGAACAGTTTTGAGCTATGAACCTGAGGGTTCATAACACGGCATGAAAATGCTCACCGCGGCCCCACGTAGAATCAACAGCTTGCGGATACTTTCAGGAGAGGGTGGTGTGAAAAATCGGTGGACAGGCGAAACCGCCTGTCCCACGGCCGGCTAAGTGCCCTGGGGGCACTGTGGGAGGGACAGTCCTGTCTGTCGATTCAAGCCGTCATCCGGCCGCCCTCAAATGCGGCCATACAACCTTCCTGGGTTGAGCAAACCCTTGGGGTCGAACATACGCTTGATCCGCCGCATCACCTCCAGGTCGCCTCCCGGGGCGGGCCACAGCTCCAGCCGGTCTTTCTGCTCCGGCGGCGCAAACTCGATGACCGCCTTCCAGCCGCGCGGGAGGCAGGCCTGCTTCATCCAGAGCTGAGCGGATGGGACATCTGAGAAGTAGCCCCAGCAAACGCCCGTGCCGGCGCGCGCCACCGCCGGCGCCGCGAGCGACGCGATGACTCCTTCGAGCTGCGGCAACGTGGCCGACACGCGGACGACAGCGCCGCCCGGGTTGCGGGCCAGAAAGTCGGGCGTGAAGTTCTGCACCCTCCGCCAGAAAGTCTCCTCGGCCGGCCCCTCGAGCGCCTCGGCCGCCGGCAGCTCACGGCCCCACCGCTCGATGACCGCGGCGTTGCCGGCCACCTGGAGCGCCAGGACGCAGCCGCCCTTCCCCAGCGCGACGGAGGCCTGGGGATTCAGCAGGTCAATGGCAACCGGTTGCAGAACGCTTCGCAGAATGCGGTCGCGTGCCGCGCAGGCGTCCGCCAAGCCGTCAAAGTGAAGCAGATACGACCGTGAGACCAGAGGCTGGGGCGCCAGCCGGAAATTGACCACCGCGATGCCGGCAAGCGTGCCGAAGGAGCCGATCATCAGCTTGGCCATGTCCAGGCCGGCGACGTTCTTCACCACCAGCCCGCCGGACTGGATCAGTTTGCCCTCGAGGGTGGCAAACTGCATGCCGATGACCATGTCGCGCACGGCGCCATACAAGCGGCGCCGGGGGCCGCTGGTGTTGGCGGCCACGATGCCCCCGATGGTGGCTTCCTCGGAGAAAGGCGGATCCAGGGGGAGCATCTGGCGGTGTTCGGCCAGCAGGCGGCTTGCGTCCGCGAACTTGACGCCCGCCTCGAGGCTGATGGTGAGGTCCCGCGGCTCATAGGCGAGCACGCGCGCCAGGCCCAAGGTGGAGATGGTCACCTCAGCCGGCGGCAAGGGGCCGCCCATGGCTTGCTTGGTGAAGTTGCCGCCGAGAGCGATGACCTGTGCCGCAGCGGCGGCGGAAGCCAGGGCCTCGGCGAGTTCTTGCCCGGTGCGGGGCGTCAGCATTGGCGGTAGGGGGCGGGCATGCCCGCCCCCTACAGTATCCTATCAAGCATGGCCCTCGAGTTTTGCGAGGTGGTTTTCGGGCCGCTCAGGCGGTTCAGCGCAGCAGCCCCGGATGGCGCGGTGATCGGAATCATCGGCGAGAACGGCGCTGGCAAAAGCGCGCTGCTGCGGGTGGCAGCGGGCTTGGAGAAGCCGCTGTCCGGCGAAGTGCGCGCCTCGGGAACCAGGCGGCTATTGGGCCCGGCGGATACGCTGGACATCGAGGCGGCGGGCGTTCTGCTGCTGGAGCACACCCTGGCGCAGCAGGACGCCTTGGCGCGCGCCCGCGCGGCGGCCGCCCTCGCGCGGCTGCGGCGATCCGGCTCGACCGTGCTCGTGGTTTCGCACGAGGAGGATCTGCTGGCCGCGCTCTGCGACGAGGTCTGGTGGCTGGACCAGGGGCAGTTGGCGGCGCGGGGAGACCCGCGAGAGGTGCTCGATCAGTACCGGCGGCACGTGGCCCGGCGCCTCCGAGCCTGGGGCGAGACGCAACCGGCGGCGTTGCGCCCCTCCCTCCGGCGCGGCGACGGGCGAGCGCACATCCTGGCGCTCGAGACGCTGGATCAGGAGGGCCGGCCCACGCTGGTCTGGCGGAGCGGCGAGCCGGTGAGCGTGCGGGTGACGGTGCGCTTCGAGCGGGATGTCGAAGACCCGGTAGTGGGAATCATGATCCGCACCCGCGTCGGCTTCGAGGTCTACGGGACGAACACGGAGCTCGAGGGGCTGAAGCTGGGTCCCTGCCGCGCGGGGGACGTGCTGCGGCTGACGTTCGCTTTCCGGTGCGATCTCTGCCCGCGCGAGTACACGCTCACCGCGGCCTCCCACGATCCCGACGGCGTCTGGCACGACTGGATGGAGGACGCCCTAGCGTTTTCGGTGGCGGACATGCGGTATACGGCAGGAGTGGCGAACCTGCGGGCGCGGGTCAGCGTGGAGAGGCCGACACCCGCGACAGGCTAAAGCCTGTCCTACTAGCCCTTGGGTTCCAGAATGTAGGTGGGCGCCAGGCCGGCCAGGCTGGAGAAACCGCCCTCGGCGGAAGTCAGCCAGCTCGAACAGCCCTGCACTTTGCCCATGTAGGCGTGCGGGTGCACATCCACCTGCATGTTCTTCATCTCCACCTGGCCGTAGCGCAGTAACGGGAAGAGAGCGTAGTTGGCCGCCACCTTTTCCTGGACCACGAAGGGCGTGCGCAGAGCCCTGCGCAGCGCCCGCTCCCAGCCGCTGTCGTCGGACTCCCAACCCCGGACCACCTGCTGCTCGACCGAGCCGTCGTTGGGCTTGAGCACCAGCCGTTCCCGGTTCTTCAGGATGAACTCGATCAGCTCCACCGTCTCGTCCTGGTAAGTGGTCTTGGCTGCCCGCACTACCCGCGTCCAGGGGATGTACTGGCGGATGGCCTTGCGTTCGGCGGCCGGGAAGCCGCTGGTCACGCTGTCGTCGGTCAGCAGATCGAAAATGGCCTTCTTATGCGCCAGCTCGGAGCGGAAGCTGTTCACAACGCAAACCTTCCTGTCGCGGTAGGCCCGCACCAGGGGATGAGACAGGTCGAAGCGCTGCAAGAACTCCTGCACCTTCACCCGGCGGTAGATCAAGTCGATTTCGAAGCGCCCCCGCCGGAGGACGCCGCCGCGATATTCGAGCTGATCGGGCCAGACCACCTCCGCCTCGCAGCCCTGGCTGCGGAAGAACTCGCTGAGCAGGAGGTACTCGCCTTGCTCGGTGGTCTGGAAAGCCTGGCGAAACTCCAGGATGCCGATGCGGGGCGGGCGCTTGCCTCCGAACTGCCGGTAAGCCTTCAGCAGGGCCGCCAGCAGGTGCTTCTTGCCCCCGAGTTTCTCAAGGGTATAGCGCTTGCGGAACTCCTTGACGGGAGGGCAGTCGTAGAACAGGTCCGCCAGGGCCTCCCCGTAAGCCACCCCCAGAGGAGTATCCGCGTTGTACTCGACGAAGCACAGATTACCGTTGCTGAGGCGCGTATCCAGCAGCGCAGTGACCGCCAGAAAGGGGTAGCCGGGGTCCACGGCGGCCAGCATCTTCTCGGCAGGCAGCAACTCCATCCGGGCCAGCAACGCGGGGTTGGCCAGAGCCATCTGTGTGACGCGGTCGATAGCCGAGAAGAGGGCCTCCGCCGCCCGCACCAGCGAATCGTACTGCCGCCGGGTAATGAAATGCGGGCGCAGAAAGGGGCAAATCAGGCGCCCGCCCTGCGTGAGATGCTCAGCTTGCATGCGCTCGGCCAGAGCCTGCGCCCAAGCCAAGTCCTTAAGAGGCTCGCTCTCGAGCAGCCTTTGATAGCGGGCTACCGCCTCGTCCAGTTGCGTCATGCTGACTTAGTTCCAGGGACCTGTCGGGAAAAGGGACCAACAGGCTTCTGTTTTTAGTATCCCACAGGCGGGCTGTCGGAGGCAAAGAAGGAGGGTCGGATCGGGCCGATAAGCTCCCTGTTTTCATAAATATACGCCCCCTTCGATTTTTTGCGCCGGACTCTTGCCGGAGCGCCGGGCGCCCCTCCGGCGTGCCGGTCGCGCCCCTACAGCAGCCTGGCCCGGCCCCCCAGGTGCCCGGCGTTGCGGCTGCTGCTCAAAAGCGAGGGGTACGAAACCGAGTCCGCCGATTCGCCCGCCGCCATCGTGGCCGCCGTCGAGAGCCGCGATTTCGACGCCGTTCTGGCGGCACGCTTTTCCTGGACGAAGTCGCCAACATCGCCCCCGCGCAGCAGGGCAAGCTGTTGCGCGTGCTCGAAACCGGGGAGTTCGAGCGGGTGGGTTCCTCGAAGACCCGCCGCGTGGACGTGCGGCTGCTGTCGGCCACCAACTCCGACCTGGCCAAGGAACGCCGTGGATGCGGCGCTGGAGACCGGCGGGGGCGTCCGTGTGCGCTGGGCCAGAAACGTCAACTACGTCGAAGTTGTGTTCGAGGACGAAGGCCCGGGCCTCATCAGCACCGCCGACCTGTTCGTCCCGTTCTTCACCACCAAGCCCGGCGGCTCCGGCATCGGCCTGGTGCTGAGCCGGCAGATCGCCGAGGCCCACGGCGGCTCGCTCACCCTCCAGAACCGCGCCGCCGGCCGCGGCTGCGAAGCGCGGCTGCGGCTGCCGGTGTAGAAAAGCGGAGAGTCTCCACTCTCACTGCGAGAATGCGTGCTCCGCTAAACCTGCGTGGCGGGTTGGCCGATAGACCCTTGTATTGTGACCTCAAGCCAACTATCATTTGACTTGATGCAGACGCAACTTTGGCCTGACGGAGGCCCCCTCGCCAAAGCTGGCAGGTCCCGCGAGCCCCTGTCGGAGCCGGTGGCAGAGTATGCCCCATTGGCCTCGGTCTGGGAGGGGGACGACGCCGAGTTGCTCGAGCGGTTGCTTAGCTTTTATCCTCGCGAGTGCCCCAAGAGAATCCTCGATGCCACGGTCAACGGCGGGCGGTTTTGGCGGGGCAGCAGCCGCCCGGTCATCGGGATGGACATCGAGGCGGCACATCGGCCCATGATTGTTGGGGACAACGCGCGCATGCCGTTTCGCGAGGGTGCCTTTGACGTGGTAGTCTACGATCCGCCCCACATCCCGAATCAGGGAAAGGACAAGTCCAAGGACTTCAACACCCGCTTCGGTCTCGTTCTTCGGTCCTCGAAGGAGAACGGATACAACTTTTCCCACACCTATCCTCCGTTCTTGCGCGAGGCCTATTACGTCCTGAAGCCCGAGGGCATCCTGCTCTGCAAGCTCACCGACTACATCCATGACCACCAGTACCAGTGGGCCCACGTGGATTTCATCCAGGCGGCCAGCGCCGTTGGATTCCGCCCCTGCGACTGCATCATAAAGATCCGCAAGGGCCCGATCATCGATCCCAAGTGGAAGGTGGCCCACCACACCCGGCGGCAGCACTGCTACTGGCTGGTTTTTCGGAAGTCGGAGAAGTGCGAGTAGCACTTCCTGGCTCAGGCGAAGACGCGCAAGTCCCACTCAAGCAGCATCACGCAATGCCGGACGTGAAGGTTCCTTATCTGGCACTTGCCGTCCGAGCCGTCGAAGTGAACATGGAACAACGTGTCGGCCGCGCGGTAGACGTCAGCGCCCAAGCTTTGCCGTCCCGTGCGCCTGCCCACTGGTCGCAGCTCTGCCGTCCGAATGAGCGCCAGGGTCTCGATCGGGATCTCCAAGAGCTGGTAGTGGATCAGGGGCGGCTCCCAGACGGCGCGGAGCATCAGAATAATGTCGTACCTCGCCAGGTGTCCCAGCGCCCGCTCAATCAGCACATCAGCGGTCCACGGCTCGCGCTCGGTGGTGCACAGCTTCGTGATGCTGATCAGTTCGGCGTCCGTCCCCGTGCCGGTCTCAGTCTTTAAGGACAACCGTTTGTCTTCCACCAAGAGGTCGTGCCCGGGCTGATTGCGAGCGGTACGTTGGATGAGGGTGAAGGGCTTCTTGATGGCCTTGAATGCCGTCTCCACGAGGGCCTCAAAGTAGATGCCTTGCGGCGGAAGCTGGGGGTAAATGGAGTGATGTACATTGATGAAACTGCGCAGCGCCATCAAGAAGTCTGCTTGGAATATGCCGCTCGGGCGAGGATTCAACGTCGTCGGCTCGCCGGCGCCAAGCGGGGAGGCTGACTGGTCCTGACTCGGCAAAACGAGTTCATATTACCAGAACCACATCCGGATGGTCTTTTCAGGCGGCATCGGCCTGGTGCTGAGCCGGCAGATCGCCGAGGCCCACGGCGGCTCGCTCACCCTCCAGAACCGCGCCGCCGGCCGCGGCTGCGAAGCGCGGCTGCGGCTGCCGGTGTAGAAGCCAACCGCCGCCGGCCCGGCGCACAGTACCATAAGAGACGATGAGTGAGGTCTTGCCCGCCGTCGCCGTTCGTGAGCTGCGTAAGGTCTACGGTGACAAGGTGGCGGTTGACTCTCTCACGCTGAGCGTCCCGCGCGGCTGCTTCTTCGGCTTCCTGGGACCCAACGGCGCCGGCAAGACCACCACCATCCGAATGCTGCTGGGCCTGGCGTTTCCCACCACCGGCCTGATCGAAATGCTCGGGCAGCGAATGCCGGAGCAGGCCATCGAGATCAAGCGCAGAATTGGGGCGGTGCCCGAGGAGTCCCTGCTATTCGACCGCCTCACCGGCGGTGAGCACCTGGAGTTCGCCGGCCGCATGTACGGGCTCGAGCGCCGGGTCGCCGCCGCCCGGGCCCGCGAGTTGCTGGCCCTGTTCGAGCTCGACGGCAGCCCCAAGAAACTCATCGCCGATTACTCCCGCGGCATGCGCAAGCGCCTCAGCATGGCCGCCGCCCTGATCCACCGCCCGGAACTGTTCCTGCTGGACGAGCCTTTCGAAGGCGTCGATGCCATGGGAGCGCGCATGATGAAGGATCTGCTGCTCGACCAGGTGCGGCAAGGGGCCACCGTGTTCCTGACCTCGCACGTGCTGGAGGTGGTCGAGCGGTTGTGCGACCGCGTCGCCATCATCCACCAGGGACGGCTCATCATCGAGGGCGCCACGGCAGAGCTGCGCGCCGGCGCGGAGAGCCTCGAGGACGTGTTCGTGCGCCTGGTGGGGAACGAACACCCCGCCGAGAAACTGGATTGGCTGTAGTGTCCTGTCTCGCAAGTTCGTTGACGATCGGAACGGTGGCATCCGACAGACTGAAGGCCTGTCCCACAAGGCAGCATTGTCCGGCTGTTTGCGAGACGGGATTCTAGGCATGCCTTCCCTGATCCCGGTCATTCTGTGGACGCAGTGGCGGACCATCTGGAACATGCGGCTGGCGCCCGCGCTGGCCGGACGCCTGCTGGGCCTGGCAATGGCGCTGGTGTGGTACGGCCTGTGGACGGGCCTGGCTGCCGTCGCCGCGGTGCTGCTGGCCGACCCGGCCCGCCGGCCGGTGCTCGAAGCCGCCGTGCACTGGGCGCTGCTGCTGGCGCTGGCCTACTGGCAACTGACCCCCATCGTCACCACCTCGCTGGGGGCTTCGCTCAACGTCAACAAGCTGCTGATCTTCCCCGTTCCGGAGCGCCAGTTGTTCGTCGTCGAGGTGCTGTTGCGCCTGACCACCGGCCTGGAAATGGTGTTCCTGCTGGCCGGCATGGCGCTGGGCCTGCTATTCAATCCTGCTGTCTCCGGCGCGACGGCGCTGGTGGTTTTCCCGCTTTACGCCCTCTTCAATCTGCTGCTGGCAGCCGGCCTGCGGAACCTGCTTGAACGGGTGGCCGCCCGCAAGCGTATCCGCGAGCTGCTGGTGCTCCTGGTGGTGCTGGGGCTCGGCGTCCCCCAACTGCTGATGCTCACCGGCGTGCCGCGGTTCCTCCAGCGCCTCTTCTCCTCGGTCTTTCCGCTGGTCTGGCCCTGGACGGCGGCCGGCAGGCTGGCCCTGGGGCACGCCAGCGCCACTGCTTGGGCCGTGTTGGGCGCCTGGTTGGTGGCGGCATACTTCTTCGGCCGATGGCAGTTCGCGCGAAGTCTGCGCTGGGATGCCGCCGCGGCCGCCTCCGCCGGCCGGCCGGGGTCCCGCAGCGCCTGGCTGGAGGCGCTGTACCGGCTCCCCGGCCGGTTCTTCGCCGATCCCTTGGGGGCGATCATCGAGAAAGAGTTGCGCTCCATGTTTCGCACGGCCCGTTTCCGCCTGGTCTTTCTGATGGGCTTTACGTTCGGCTTTCTGATCTGGGCGCCCCTGTGGCGCGTGCGGCGCGGAGGCTTCCTGCCGGCGCCGGAAGATCTCTCCGTATTGGTGAGCGTGTATGCGCTCCTACTGCTTTCCGAGGTGGCTTTCTGGAACGTCTTCGGCTTCGAGCGCTCCGCCGCCCAGTTTTACTTCGCCTCTCCGGCGCCTTTCTGGAAGGTCCTCGCCGGGAAGAATCTCGCCGCCGTCATGGTGGTGCTGCTCGAGATTGCCCTGATCTCCGCAGTCAGTCTCCTGATCCGCCTGCCGGTGACGGCCGGCAAGATCCTGGAGACCTGCGCTGTCCTGCTGATCTTGTCTCTCTACCAGACGGCCACGGGAAACCTGAGTTCGCTGTACTGGCCGCGCCCCATGGATCCGGACCAGTCCTGGGGGCGCGTGGCGCGGGGAAGATCCCAGGCTCTGATGGTCGTGGTTTTCCCGATCGCCAGCCTGCCGGTGGCGGCAGCCTATGTGGCCAGGTATTTCTCCGGCAGCAGCGTCGTCTTTGCAGGAGTGCTCGCGCTGGCCGCCCTGATCGGCGCGGCGTGCTACCGGCTGGCCATGCGCTCGGCCGTGACTGCCTCCGAGCGCCGCCGGGAGACCTTTCTGGCCGCGCTTTCCCAGGGCGCGGGGCCGGTGGCGGGGTGAGGTGTCAGATGCTGGGATCGGCCGCCACCGCGCTGCTGAGGACGTTCGCCAGCATCACCGCGCCGTGTTCGGTGAAAGCGCGGGGCAACACGGGCGAGAACTTGAGCCGGCGGAGGTGGTCGCAATTTGCGACCACCTCCGCCTTCTCTTGCGCGGTGAGCTGGAACATGAAATCCGCGGGGAAGCGATCGCGATTCCGCTTCACCTGTTCGTTCAGCCGCTTGGTCCTTACGCCGTAGAGGCTGGCCAGATCCGCGTCCAGCATCACCCTGACCCCGCGGACGAGCAGGATCCTGCGCTCGATGGCTTCGAGCGGGATGAGCTGCCTGTGTGGCGTTCGTTCGTGCTCGGTCATTTGTCGGAATGCGGCTCGCGGGCAGCCGGGTGTCCGGCTGTCGCGGCCTCCAGCGCCGCGTCGTGCTTCTCCAGCTCCTCCAGCCGGCACTCGACCAGGGTCTTCTCCATGTCCCGGCCGGTCTCGATCATCTGCCGGAGGTGCAACGCCGCCAG
>CAYGVJ010000092.1:0-21905 GCA_964353255.1 uncultured Solibacteraceae bacterium
GGGGCTTGACAAGCATCAGCGCTTTCAGATATGGGACAGGCGGTTTCGCCTGTCGCCCGCGCACTTGACCAGGGCTAATCTTCCACCGCCGCCGCCAGCCCGGCTGCCACCGGATTCCGCTCAATGTACCGCACGATCTTCTCCAGCTCCCCCTGGGTGCGCACCCAACGATCATACGACTCGTCCTGTCCTGTTACCCGGCCTGCAAGGTCTGGCTCACCAGCCGAGCCACCCGCGGGTCTCGCAGCCAGAGGGGGCCGGACAGTGCGGACAGGCGAAACCGCCTGTCCCACGAGGCCTTGAGCCGCCGGTCTTCAATCTTCTCAGCAAATGTAGAAACTCCAGGAACAGGCCCACGGCCTGTCGGCTTTTGCTCCCGCGCAAAGCCCCGCGATCCGCGCCCGGCCGCCGCGCTGTTTTATGATGGTGTTGTGGGATGCTGATGGGGGCATTGAGGTTCCGTAGTTTGAAGATCCCTCCGTGGCTGGTTCCGGCGTTGGGCTACCTGGTGTCCGCCGCCTCGCTGGTATGGGTTTTTCGGGGCGTCGATCTGTCCGCCATTCTGAGCGACTTCGCGGCCTTGGACTGGCGTTGGGTAACTCTGGCCGTGGCCGCCGACATCTCGGTCTACCTGTGGCAGGCCTGGCGCTGGAACCTCCTGCTCAGCCCGGTCGCGAGGCCCTCGCTGTGGCGCTCCGTGCTGGCCATCTATGTGGGCCTGTTTGCCAACGAGGTGCTTCCCTTGCGGCCCGGCGAATTCGTTATCCGCCCGTACCTGCAAGCCCGCTGGAGCAAGCTCCCCTTCTCGGTGGCCCTGTCCTCGATCCTCATCGAGCGGGTCTTCGACGGCCTCTGGCTGGGCGCGGCTTTCTGGGTGACGACGATGTTCATGCCTCTCCCTACCTTCCTGGTGGACGGAGGCAGGATTCTGGGCGTAGTCGTGGTGTGGCTGGCGGCGATGCTGGCCCTGATCATGTTCCGCAAGCACCACGCCCAAGCGGCCGTCAAGCAGACCCGCTGGAGCGGCCAGCTCCGGGTGTTGGTCGACGACCTCCACTTGATGGGCAGATCGCGCTCTTTCTACCTGGCGTTGCTGGTCAGTCTGCCCTACCTGCTGTTCCAGATCGTGCCCATCTACGCCCTGATGCAAGGCTACGGGCTGGACCTCTCCATCTGGCCGGCCACCGTCATGCTGATCATCCTCCGGCTAGGCACCATCATCCCCCAGGCGCCCGGCAATGTTGGAGCTTTCCAGGTGCTGACCGTTCTGGTCCTGGGACTGTTTGGGATCGACAAGACCACCGCGGCCGGCTTCTCGGTGATGACTTGGGCGGTGGTCACCCTGCCGCTGCTGGCGGCGGGTTTCCTGGCCCTGGCCATTACGGGCACGCGTCTGGGCGCGCTCCGCCGCCAGGCCTACGCTCCTGCCTCCGCCGCACCCGCCGAAGCCCGCTCCCAGTAAGTACCACCCCGCGCGACCCACATCCTGCAACCCCGCTCCGCTATAATTCCCGCTGGGAGAAACCTCATGACTCAGGAGCACGCGGGCCTGTCCCGCAAGCACTTCCTGGCGGCCACTGCCGCCTTCGCCATCGTTCCGCCGCAAGCCGTCCGCGGCTCGCAGGCCAGCTCGAAGATCTCGGTCGGCTTGATTGGCTCGGGCGGCCGCGGGGTTTACGACGCCACCATCGTGCACGCCGACCCCCGCGCCCGCATCACCGCGCTGTGCGACCTGTTCGACGACCGCATCGAGGTGGCCACCCAGCGGCTCAAGCTCGAAAAGCCGGCCGTCTATCGGGACTTTGAGAAACTGCTGGCCTCGGACGTTGACGCCGTTATCATCGCCACGCCGCCCTTCGAGCACCCGCGCATGCTGGAGGCTGCCATCCAGGCGCGCAAGCACGTCTACTGCGAGAAGCCTATGGGGGTGGATGTCGAGGGCTGCAAGCGGGTCATCGCCGCCGGGCGCAAGGCCGACCCCGCCAAGTGCGTCTCGGTGGGCTTCCAGCAACGTTACGGCCCCGTCTACCTGGAGGGCTTCAAGCGCCTCAAGGAAGGCCAAATCGGCGCCCTGGCCAACGCCCGCGCCTTCTGGATCGGCAGCGATCCGTTCAAGCGCGTCCCCTATCCCGACCCCAAGGTCGAGAAGCTTCGCAACTGGTTTTGCTACAAAGACTACTCCGGCGACTTCATCGTCGAGCAGGACTGCCACAACTTCGATGTCCTGCATTGGTTCCTCGAAGGCCTGCCCCTGCGCGCCGTGGGCTACGCCGGGACCAAGGTACGCACCAGCATGGAGATCCTGGACCACTTGACCCTGTCCTTCGAGTTCCCCAACGGCCTCCACGTCAACTTCGAGGCCAACCAGATCAGCCCGGCCGGCTTTGGCCGCGTCGGCGAGGAGTTCACCGGAACGACGGGAGTGCTGGCCACTTCGCGCGCCCGGCTGGTGCACCACAAAGGCCGCAAAGACATCGAGACCATCGAGTCCAAGCGCGACATCACCTACGACGGCCTCGAAGCTTTCTTGGGGCGCATCCTCAGCGGCGAGATCGAGAATGTCGCCGAGCGCTCTGCGTTGAGCACCCTGATCGGCATCCTGGGCCGCACCGCGCTCTACACCGGCCGGGAAGCCACCTGGAAGGGCCTCTTCGCGGGCGTCTAGTTCGGCGGCATGGATCCTTCCGAGCAGTTGCGTAACCTGCCCTCGGTGGATGAGGTGCTCCGGCGCCTGGAGCATCTGCTCCGGACCTTCCCGCACGCTCTCGTGGTGGCCGAGATCCGGCGGGCGCTGGATGAGCAGCGCGAGGCCATCCGCGCCGGGGGCGCCGGGGGCACCCGCTCGATTGAGGCCCACGTCGAGCAGGCCCTGATCCGGCTGGCTGCGCCGTCACTGCGGCGGGTCATCAATGCGACCGGGGTGGTTCTCCATACCAACCTCGGCCGCGCGCCCCTGGCCGCGCTCGCCCCCATAGGGGGCTACTCGAACCTCGAGTACGACCTCGAAGCCGGCCGCCGTGGCCAGCGCGACGCCCACACCGCCCCGTTGCTCGAGCGCCTGCTGGGACGTCCCGCTATCGCCGTCAACAACAACGCCGCCGCGGTCTACCTCGCGCTGCGCGAGCTGGCCGCCGGCGGCGAGGTCATCGTCTCCCGCGGCGAGTTGATCGAGATCGGCGATGGCTTCCGTATCCCGGAAATCATGGCTGAGTCGGGCGCCATCCTCCGCGAGGTCGGCACCACCAACCGCACCCGCATCGAAGACTACCGCGCCGCCATCACCGAGCGCACGCGCCTGCTGCTGCGCGTGCACCCGAGCAACTTCCGCATCCTGGGGTTCACGGCGCGGCCGGAACTGGCCGAGCTGGTCGCGCTGGGCCGCCAGAGCGGCCTCCCGGTCTACGAGGACCTGGGCAGCGGCTGCCTCATCGACCTCCGGGCTTTCGGAGTCCACGAGCCGCTGGCCCAGGAAAGCCTTCAGGCGGGCGCGGACCTGGTGTCCTTCAGCGCCGACAAGCTGCTCGGCGGGCCGCAGGCCGGCATCCTGGCAGGGGACGCCGCGCTGGTGGCGCGGCTGCGGCGGAACCCGATGTACCGCGCTCTGCGCCTCGACAAGGTCATCTGCCAGATCCTCGAAACCACTTTGCGCCACGTGCTGCTGGAGCACATCGACCGGATCCCGGCCCTACAGCTCATCCGCCAGAGCCCCGCCGACATCCGCTCCCGCGCCGAGAACCTCGTGAAGCGCGTTCCAGGACTGAAGGCCGAGCTGGTCCCTGGGCAGTCCCTGGTCGGCGGCGGCTCGACCCCGGAGCAGCCCCTGCCCACCTGGCTGATCGCCATCCCCTCCGGCGAGGTCACTACGCTCGAACGGCGCCTCCGCTCGGCCAGGCCTCCTGTCATCGCGCGTATCGAGGACGACCGCTTGCTGCTGGATCTCCGCACCGTTTTCCCCGACGAGGAAGAGGAGCTGGCCGCCGCGCTTCGCGCCTGTGTTTAGATGAGCCGTTTCAAACGACTGTTCGACTGGGTCCGGCGACATCCGGTCGCCTTGTGCCTGCCCATTCAGGCGGCGTTGCTCTTCCATTGCCTGGAACTGCTCCCGGCTTGGACCGACGAGGGCTGCAGCCTCCTGGTCGTCCCGCGGCCCCTCTCGGCGATCGCGGCCTGGGCCGCAGGCGACGTCCATCCCCCGTTGTACTTCTTCCTGCTCCACTTCTGGCTCCAGCTCCCCCTGCCCGGCAGCTCCCTCGTGCGGATGCGTGCGTTGTCCGTCCTGTTCGCCCTGCTGGCCACCTGGCTCATCGATCGCCTCTGGCTGGCGCGCCTTCCGAGCCGCACGCGCCTATGGTTTCTGGCCCTGTGGACGTTTTCCCCCTGCCTGGTGTTGTATGCGCGCATGGCACGCTCTTACACCATGCAGCTCGCCGTGTCCGGCCTGGCCTGGTACGCCGCGTGGCGCTGGCTGGAGGCCCCGCGCAACTGGCGCAGGCTGCTGCTATGTGCGGCCGGCGTGGCGCTGGTGTTGTATGTGCACTACGTGCCCGGCGGCACGATCCTGCTGGCGGTAAACGGGGTGCTCGCCCTGAGGCTGATCCGCCGGCGTGACTGGTCCCTGCTGCGGCCACTGGCGCTCTGGAACCTTCTGGTCGTCTTCGCTATTTTGCCCTGGCTGGTCTCCCTGGCGCAGGCCCTCGGCCGCTGGGCCAGGCCCTCGCCTGTCCACCCGGTGGCCCCCAACTTCCTGGTGGACGGTGCAGTCAGGCTGGCCTACTGGTTCGTGTCCTTCAGCTTCGGAGAGAGCTCGCCGCTGTGGGCGGTCCTGGCAGCCCTGGCGCTCACGCCTCTGCTGCTGTACTGCCTGTGGCGCGGCCTGCGCCCCAGCCCGCCCTGGCTGGCCCTGATCCTGCCTGCGGCGGTCGTGGGCTTTATCGGGGTCAGTCGCTGGCTCTCGTCTCCTTTCCTCCCGGCCCGGCTGCTCTTCCTGCTGCCCTTCTACCTGTTGCTGGTCCTGCGCGGCAGCGAGCGCTCACCCAAGCTGGGCGCTCTGCTGTGCGGCGCCGTACTCCTGTTGGATCTCGGCGCCCTCCACAGCTACTTCCGTAAGGAGGATTTCCTGAACAAGGGCTACGCCGTGCCGTTCGACCAGATGGCCGAGCTGGTCAAGCGAAACTCGCCGGGCAATACGCTGGTGGTTCTCGACCAATACAACACCGACGCCTTCCCCCTGCTGGACCGGCTCCAGCGCCCGGCCGTCCTGCTCAAAAACGAGGCTACCCTCGACGCCATCACCCGGCAGGTCCGCCGCGGCGCCTTCGAAACGATCTGGCACGTCCGGAACACCCACGATCTCTCCCCCAGAGGCCTCAATCGGCGATTGGAGGAACGGCTGACGTCCTGTTACGAGGTACACCGGCACCTCTTCCAGCCCTATTCGGTGCTTGAAAGATGGGCCATCCGCCAGTTCGGCTGGCCCGAGCAGCCTACCCACTTCTACCAGGCCCTCCAGGCCCGCCGCAAGCCCGGCTGCGCCGCCGCACACCCCTGATTTTTGGCTTTTGCCCTTTGCCCTTTGCCTTCCCTACGCTCTCTCCTGATACGTCCCCTCCGCCGTGCTCACCCGGATCCTCTCGCCGGAACTGATGAACGGCGGCACTTGCACCACCAGCCCGGTTTCGAGCCTGGCCGGCTTGGTGACGTTGGATATGGTCGCCCCCTTCAGGCTCGGTTCCGTCTCCACTACCGCTAGGTCTACGGTAGCCGGCAGCTCCACGCTGATCGGTCTGCCCTCGTAAAACTCCACCTTGACGGCGAGCTGCGGCGCCAGGTATTGGACGGCGTCGCCCAGGAGCTCCTTGGTAAGATGCGTCTGTTCGAAGGTGGCGGTGTTCATGAAGTAATAGGACTCGCCGTCGTCGTACAGGTACTCCATCTCGTGCTCCTCGAGCGCCGCCCGCTCGACGCGGTCCTCGGAGGAGAACCGGTGCTCGATCATGGCGCCGCTGCGCAAGTTGCGCATCTTGGCCTGCACGAACCCGCGGAGGTTGCCGGGCGTGCGGTGGAACACGCTGAAGATCGAGAACAACTCGTGGTTGAACTTGATGACCATTCCGGGACGCATCTGGGTGGCGGAAATCATGGCGGAAACCGCTCCTCAGGCTGTACGTAGGGATACAGCGGGGTAGAGCACCATTGTAGCAGAGCCCCCAACCTCCAACCTGCTTCCTTTCGCGATACAATCGTCGTCCGGCGGACATGACTCGGCGCCCCGTTCAGCTTTCTCCGGCTCATCCCGTGATCCGCGAGTACCACCGCTCGCTGGCAGAACTGCGCTCGCGTGGGGTCGAGCACGAGTCCGCCTTGCGCCACGCCTTTCAGAACCTCCTCTCGGATTCCGCCCGACTGCACGGCTGGAACTTGATCGCCGAACTCGGCGCCAAAGCCGGCGGCCACAGCATCCGCCCCGACGGCACGCTCTGGGACGCCAACAACCTCCCCCGGGGCTATTGGGAGGCCAAGGACACACGCGACGACCTCGCCCGCGCCATCGAACGCAAGATCCGCCAACGTTACCCCATCAACAACACAATCTTCGAAGACACCCGCCGGGCCGTTCTCTACCAGGACCGCGAGCCTGTTTTCGAAGCCGATTTGTCCGACGCGCGCCAGTTAGCGGATCTCTTGTACCGTTTCTACTCGCACACCGAACCGGAGATCCGGCAGTTCGAAGATGCGGTGAAGGAGTTCGAGCAGCGCATCCCGGACCTCGCTCGCGGCCTGGCCGCGAAGATCGAGGAGGCGCACCGTCGCAATCGCAACTTCGAGGATGCCTTCTCCAGCTTCCTGGCCCTCTGCCAGCTTTCTCTGAACCCCAACACCCGGCGCAACGCCGTCGCCATCGAGGTCGAGCGCGTCATCGGCGCCCTGGTCGGCGAGAGCTTCAGCCGCGACGACTACCTTAAGGGCCTGGATTCCTTCTACGTCGCTATCGAAAGCGCCGCCCGCACCATCTCCGACTTCAGCGAGAAGCAGCAGTTCCTCAACAGCGTCTACGAGCGCTTCTTCCGCGGCTACTCCGTCAAGGTCGCCGACACCCACGGCATCGTCTATACGCCGCAGCCCATCGTGGACTTCATGGTCTCCAGCGTCGCCGACGCCCTCCGGGACGAATTCGGCCTGTCGCTTTCTTCACCGGGCGTCAACATCCTCGATCCTTGCACTGGCACAGGCAACTTCATCGTCAACATCATGCGCCGCGTCCCACGCCGCGACCTGCCCCGCATGTATCGCGAGCAGCTCTTCGCCAACGAGGTCATGCTCATGCCGTACTACATCGCGGCGCTCAACATCGAGCACGCCTACCTGGAGCTGACCGGAAGGTACGAACCCTTCCAGGGGCTTTGCTTCGTCGATACCCTGGACATACCCGAGAAGGGACAGCCGCACATCCTCGCCCCCGACAACACACGACGCATCGAACGCCAGCGCCGTACGGACATCACCGTGATAATCGGCAACCCGCCATACAACGTCGGCCAGTTGAACGAGAACGACAACAACAAGAACCGCAGGTACGATGCCGTGGACCGTCGTATCCGCCACACGTATGCCAAGGATTCCAGCGCCACGAACAAGAACGCTCTCTCCGACGCCTACGTCAAGTTCTTCCGATGGGCCACCGACCGGCTGGGAGGGCGCGATGGCGTGGTTTGCTTCGTTTCCAACAACAGCTTCGTTGACCAACTCGCCATGGATGGCATGCGCATGCACCTGATGGAGGATTTCACCCGCATCGACCACGTCGATCTTCATGGCAACGTGCGACGGAACCCCAAGCTGAGCGGTACCACCCACAACGTGTTCGGTATACAGGTTGGCGTCGGCATCACCCTCGCCGTCCGCTGCAAGGGCGAGAAGCGGCTCCGTTATCATCGGGTGCCCGAATTCTGGCGCAAAGAAGAAAAACTCGCCTGGCTCGGCGAGCGCAGAGTACCTTGGCTCACCATCGAGCCTGATGCCAACCACACCTGGATCAAGCTCAAGCACGCGGACGAGTTTCAAGCCCTGACCCCTATTACTGACCTCTTCCGGTTCCGCTCCGTCGGCGTTAAGACCAACCGTGACGAGGTCGTGTACGACTTTGACCGCGCGGCCCTCGCCGAACGCGTCAAGCGCTTCATCGACGACTACAACGCCGAGGTGGATCGCCACCGGCGGTCGGGCCACGGCGCGAACGTGGACGACTTCGTTCGATGCGACCGAATCAAGTGGAGCCGGGATCTGAAGCTAGACCTCCAGCGGCACAACGAAGCGGAGTTCCAGGAGAACAAGATCCGCCGATCACTCTATCGCGCCTTCACGAAAAGATACTTCTTCTTTGACCGCATACTCGACGAAGAGGTCTACGGGAACCATTCGATCTTCCCTCTTCCCGACTCCGACAACCGCGTCATTTGCTGCACGGACCACACCCAGATGCCGTTTTCAGTTGTGATGACCGACTGCATCCCCAACGAAGCACCGGGCGGGCGTCAAGGTCAGTGTTTCCCCTTCTGCATTTATGGCGCCGACGGCTCCAACCGCCGCGAGAACATCACCGATGAAGCGCTCCAGAAGTTCCGCCTGCACTACCGCAGGCCGCTCATCTCCAGGTGGGACATCTTCCACTACATCTACGCCCTCCTCCACCACCCCGCCTACCGCGGGCGGTTCGCGGAAAACCTCAAGCGCGAATTGCCCCGCATTCCATTTGCCCCGGACTTCGACGCGTTCGCCGAAGCCGGCTGCCGGCTCGCCCGCCTCCACGTCGAGTACGAACAGCTCCAACCCTGGCCGCTGGAATGGGTCGAGAATCCCGCCGAGCGCCTCACCTACGAGGTTCTCAGCAAGATGCGCCTGAGCAAAGACAGACGCTCGCTCGCCGTCAACCCTTCCCTCACCCTCGCCGGCATCCCGCCCGAAACCTTCGAGTACCGCCTCGGCAACCGCTCCGCTCTGGAATGGGTCATCGACCAGTACCGCGTCATCGAGGACCCGCGTAGCGTCTTCCGCTCGGACCCGAACCGCGACGACGATCCACAGTACATCGTCCGCCTCGTCGGCCAAGTCGTCAGCGTCAGCGTCGAGACTGTCCGCATCATCAACTCCCTCCCGGACGCCTTCGGATAGGCCCCCAACGGGCTGCAAACCCGCTGCCGTACCCCGCGTCTGGGAGGCGTAGAATCAAAGTGTGCCGCTGGCCCGAGCGCGAGCTGCCGGCCGCGTGCAAACTCGCGGACACGCCGCGAACCCGGCCGGCTGCCGCCGGTGCCTTCGATTGACCACATGGCCGACACATACAACATCTACTGCGACGAGAGTTGCCACCTCGAGAACGACCGCCAGAGTGCGATGGTTCTCGGTGCGCTGTGGTGCCCTGCGAAGAGAGCCAGGGCATGCAATGAAGCTATCCGGGCCATCAAGGAACGCCATGGGCTAAGCCGGGGCCTTGAAGTGAAGTGGAAGAAGGTCTCGCCCGCGAAGCTGGCTTTCTACGCCGAACTCGTGGACTACTTTTTCGACACCGAGGCACTGTATTTCCGGGCCCTGATCGTGCCCGACAAGGCCGAGCTTCGCCACGAGGCCTTCACCCAGACCCACGACGACTGGTACTACAAGATGTACTTCGATCTGCTCAAGGTGATCCTCGAGCGGCGCTCAGTCTACCGCATCTTCCTGGACGTCAAGGACACGCGGTCTTCCCGGAAGGTGGCTAGGCTGCACGAGGTGCTGACGAACAATATGTACGACTTCGACCGGAGCATCGTCCGCACCGTGCAGACGGTACATTCCCACGAGATTGAACTCTTGCAGCTCTGCGACCTCCTCATCGGCGCGGTCTCCTACCTCAACCGCGGTCTCGCCACAAGCGCGGCCAAGCGCGCCCTGGTCGATCACATGCAGCGGCGATCGGGCCTGAAGCTCACCCTCACTACGCTCCTCCGGGAGGAAAAGGTCAACCTGTTCAGGTGGAAGGCCGGTGACGCGTAGCTATGGTCCCTGACTGGCTGCCTGGTCTCCTCGTCACCGACGGCGACTGGGACACCGTCGTGACCTCGCTGTATGCCGTGTTCTGCCGCGACTTTAAGCACGACGGCCCTCGGCTCAATGGCCTGCCCGTCAGTTGGGACGACCGAATCTTGGATGGACCATACGAGGAGGCCTTCTGGCACTTGATCACGGGAAACGACCCCAAGACCGGCCAGCGGTTGTTCGAACCTGACCGCTCCAAACGGCTCGCCTGGTGCGGAGCGGTGATCCGCAACGCCGATGACGCGGCTGTCCTTCAGTGGGTCTATCGCGAGAAGGGCCAGCTTCGGACGTACGTCTGGTTGAAGGACTTCGACTACGTGGTCGTGCTCAAAGGCGTGCCGTCTAGTGCGCCGGGCTACTACTTCTTAATCACCGGGTTTCACCTCACGGGCGACTCACAGCGCCGCAACATGCGCCGCAGATACGAGCGGAGGGTGGCCTGAAAAGGCAATCGCCGCCCCTCGCGGAGCGGCGACCAATCTCCTTCTACGCATGGTAGATGAGTCTACCACTATTCTACCCTCTTGCCGACCGGCTGTAAAGCGTTGAATCTGCTTCGTTTGCAACCAGTTGCCAGCGCCTCTCCGCGTGGTGGTACTCCATCTCGTGCTCCTCGAGCAGCTTGCGGACCGCGGATCGCAGGCGCGCGGTCCGCTCTGCCGCTGCACGCCCCGGCCGTTGGCGTATCATCTATACCGAGGATGCCGCTCCGAGAATCCTACGAGGATGTCGCCTACCCCAGCTACGCCCTCCCGCAGACGCACCCGGACCGCTTGGCCACCCGAGCCGCCCTGTTCGGCATGAGCCCCGCGCCAGTCGAACGCTGCCGCGTGCTCGAGTTGGGCTGTGGCGACGGCGGCAACCTGATCCCTATGGCTTACGGCCTCCCGGGCAGCCAACTGGTCGGCCTCGACGCGGCCGAGCGCCCCATCTTGAAGGCCCAGGCCGCTGCCCGCGAGTTGGGGTTGAGCAACGTCCAGTTCCGCCGGCAAGACGTCCGAGAGGCGCCGGCCTGCCTGGGGCAGTTCGACTACATCATTGCCTACGGCCTCTATTCCTGGGTCCCCCCGCCGGTGCGCGATAAGCTCCTGGCGATCGCCCAGGCCAGCCTCGCGCCAGACGGCGTGGCGCTGGTCAGCTACAACGCTCATCCCGGGGGCCACCTGCGCGCGATGATCCGCGAGATGATGATGTTCCACATCCGGAACCTGGACCAGCCCGAGGACCAGATAAGCCAGGGCCGCGCTTTGCTGGAGCTGCTCGCCTCTGCGCAGCCCGACCGCGACTCCTACGGCGCGTTTCTCAAGAAAGAGCTGGAGCGGCAACTCGAGCGCCAGGACGCCTTCCTCTACCACGACGAGCTGGCCGAGACATTTGTCCCGGTCTACTTCCACGAGTTCATCGAGCACGCCGCCCGCCACGGTTTTCAGTACCTGGCCGAGGCGGACTTCGCCGACATGCACCCCACCGGCGCGTACTCTCCGGCCGCCACTGAGTTGCTGGAGACGCTCTCAGGAGAGCCGGTGCTGCGTGAACAGTATCTGGACTTCCTGAAGTGCCGCAAGTTCCGGCAGACTCTGCTGTGCCATCGCGAGGTGCAGCTCGATCGCGCCCTGAAGCCGGAACAGATCGGCAGGCTCTCCGTGGCCTCGCCGCTGAAGCCGGTCTCAGCCGCTCCAGAGATCCGCTCCGAGTCGCCGGAGGAGTTTCGAGGCCCGGAGGCCACCGGCTTGGTGACCCCGCACCCGGTAGCCAAGGCTGCGCTCGTTCATCTCTCCCAGGCCTGGCCCCAGTCGCTCGGCTTCCACGAGCTGTTGGGACGGATCCGGGCTTCGCTTGGCCCGGCCGCCAGCCCGGAAGATCAGCCGGCGACTCAGCAGGCGCGGGCCCTGGGGGAGATCCTCCTGCGGGTCTGCGCCGCCGGCCTGGCGGAGTTGCACGTGCACAGGTTCGAGTTTGCCGGCGAAGCCGGCGAGCGTCCGGCCGCGAGTGCGGTGGCACGGCTCCAGGTGCGCTCCGACTCCAGGATCGCCACGCTGCGCCACACCACCGTGCGGGTCGAGGATGCGCTGGCGCAGCGACTCCTGTTGCTCCTGGACGGCACGCGGGACCGCGCCGCGCTGCGCGCGGAGTTGACCGCCGCGGCCTCCAGGGACGTTGGCGCCGAAGAGCTGGAGGCAGCCTTGGAGAAGCTGGCCCGCTTCGCCCTGCTGGTGGCCTGAACCGTGCCGCCATGGTGGCGGCGCATCCGATGCTTTTCGTCGCCTCGCGCCTGCTGACCCGCCAGACGGGAGGCCCTCAGGCCTCGGCGGGTCGCGGTCGAATCTGGTGGCGCTGCTGCGGCAGCAGGTGTTCCCACGAAGGCCGGCTGAGAGCCGGCCGCGGCCTGAGAGGCCGCCCCACTACGTCCATTCCGAGGCGGGATGTTGACGGATTCGCGGGCAGTGGGTTGAGGCGGATTCTGCCGGTGAGAAGCGGCGTGCGGAGGTGTAGAATGAGTCCTGTGAGGCCGAAGGCGTCAGACTCTGCCGGCTATCCGGGCTTCTCTGCCAGCGAGCAGCCTGTGCCGGACGATTGGGAGCAGGAGTTCGCCGCCGCTGCTCATCGCCCCCTGGAAGTCCGGTTCAAGTATGCATTCATCCATACTCACAAACCGGTCCTCGATGATTCCCCCTTCCGGGCCTTCGACACCATGCGGGAATATCGGAACTGGTGCGAGGCCAATCTCCCCGAGTGGCTCGGCTATGGCCGCCTTTGAGTATCGGCAGGCTCAAGAGCTGAAAGATGCTCTGGCCCTTCACGGGGTTCGATACCTCTTTATCGGGAAGTCGGCAGCCATCATCCTGGGATTCCCCGATACGACTCAAGACGCGGACCTGTTTGTGGAACGGTCGCCGGAAAACGGCCGCCGGCTGGGCGCTGCTCTTGTGGCTCTCGGCTTTGACCTGACCCCGGAGCAGGCCGGTGAAATAGAGCGCGGCAAGGATCTCATCCAACTCCGGAGTGGGCCCTTTGATGTCGCTCTGGTGTTTGCCCCGGATGGCATCGAGAGTTTCGAGCACGCTTGGGGCCGCAGAGTCGAGGTGGAGGGGTATCCTGTCTGCCATCTGGATGACATCATTGCCAGCAAGGAAGCCGCCAATCGCGTCAGAGACCGAGAAGTCTTGCCGCGTCTGCGTTCATTCCGAGAGTATTGGATGAAGCAGCAGCGTCAGTAGCTGCGTGGGCTCCATCAGCGCCCTGGTTGCACTGTGGGACAGGCAGTTCTGCCTGTCTGCCCGTTTCGAGGGCCGATTCTTTCACACCTTCCGGTCCCGGAATCCTCACCCAGCTTCCAGCGGATCTGGCGCAGCATGCCCAGCCAGATTTCGGCGTCGCGGGCGGAAAGATCCAGGCGGCGCACCAGACGCCGCGTCTTTTCGATGGTCGAGGCCGCGGTGCGCGGGTTGACGTAGCCGCTATCTTCCAGCAGCTCGACCAGCAGCCCGGTGAGGCGTTCCAGCTCGCCGGCCGGGGCGCGGCGCTTCCGCTCGGGAGCCAAACTTTCGGCCGTCGCCTCGCGCGCCAGCTCCCAGAGGCACACGGCCACGGCCTGCCCGAGGTTCATGGACTCATGCCCGGCCTGGGTGGGAATGCGCATCAGCCAGTGGCAGTGACTAAGATCGTCGTTGGAGAGGCCGAACTTCTCCGAGCCGAACAGGAGAGCGACGGAACTGGCCGCCAGCCGCCGGCGGATGAGACGGGCGCCGTATTCGAGGCGGCGCACCGGGTGTTGCAACTGGCGATGCCCGAGCGAGGCAGTGCCCACGACCAGCGCGCAGTCGGCGACAGCCTCGGCCAGGCTGCGGTATTCGACGGCGGCCTCCAGCACCGCCCCGGCGCCAACCGCCGAGCGGGCCTCGCGGAAAGCCACTGCGTAGGGATTGACCACGCGCAGGTGAGCGCACCCGAAGTTGCTCATGGCCCGCGCCGCCGCCCCGATGTTCAGCGGGTTGCGGGGCGAGACCAGCACCACGCGGAGGCGGTCGAAATGGGTGGGGGCGGGCAACGCTGGCTATTGTACCTGAGGGGTAGCCGGGGTGGTTTGCATCGACCCGGCAACTAGGGTATCCTGGACTGTCTCATGCCAGTTCGGGAAGTCAGCGTTCGGGCGATGAGCAGGAGGCGTAACGATGGGTTTGTTTGGTTCCGAGCCGAAAGAGCGTCAGGTCTTAACTTCGATCACCGCAGACGAGATGGCCGCCATTCTGAAGGATATGGGCTTCTCCCCCGAGATCTCGACGGACTCGGCGGGCGATCCGATGATCCGGCTGCCAGTGGAGGGCTTGAAGTCGCTGATCTTCTTCTACGGCGGCACAGGGGGCCGGTATGAGAGCTACCAGTACTCGGCCGGCTTCAGGATGGAGACGAAGCCCAGCCACGAGGTCGTCAACGAGTGGAACAGGAAGAAGCGTTTCGGAAAGGTGTACCTGGATTCCGAGGAAGACCCCCACATCGAGATGGACATCAGCCTGAGCGGCGGAGTGCAGCGCGAGTACATCTCTGAGACGGTCCGAACCTGGCGGGCGGTCTTCGGGGCATTCCTCAGGCACATCGGGTACTAGTCAAGTACTAGCCGCCTACCGAAGCTCTTCCATCACCTGCTCGAGCGCCTCTTGGGAAGGCCGGACCCGGTCCTCAGGCAGCGTGGCCAGGGGGTCGTCCACCAGGTTCAGCAAGCTGGCGAAGTCTCGCCTTGAGGGGTCCAGATAGAGGATGCCGGTGAGGACCTCGCTGCGCTGGCCGGCCTCGTGGATGGCCCGCAAAGCACTGAGCTTGTCGCCAGGATCATAGTCGCGGGCCAGCTTCTTCAGGCGCAGGCGCGAGCCGTCGTGGAGCGCGATTTCGCGCACCTCGCCCTCCGGGAAATCCACGCCGATCTCCGCGAAAGCCGGCACGAAATCCAGCTCGTGCAGCGGCTCGTCGTGCTCCTTCATGTAGGCGTAGCTCTTGGTGGAGCCCTCGTGGTCGTTGAAGGTGACGCAGGGGGATATGACGTCGATCACCGCGAGGCCCCGGTGGGCGATGGCCGCCTTGAAGATGGCCTGGAGCTGCCGCTTGTCGCCGGAGAAGGAGCGGGCCACGAGGCTGGCCCCCAACTGGATGGCCTCGACGCAGCAGTCGATGGGCGGCAGGTCGTTCGCCACGCCGGTCTTGAGCGTCGAGCCTACATCCGCAGTAGCCGAGAACTGACCTTTGGTGAGACCGTAGACGCCGTTGTTCTCGATGATGTAGATCTGGCGGACGTTGCGGCGCAGCAGGTGAATGAACTGCCCGATGCCGATCGAGGCGGTGTCGCCGTCGCCCGTTACGGTGACGCCCACGAGATGCCGGTTGGCCAGCAGCGCGCCCGTGGCCACCGAGGGAGCGCGGCCGTGCACGGCGTTGAAGCCGTGGGCCAGGCTAAGGAAGTAGGCCGGGGACTTCGACGAGCAGCCGATGCCGGAGAACTTGGCCACCTGCCACGGGGGAATGCCCATTTCGAAGAAGCACTCGATGATGCGCTCGGAGACCGAGTTGTGGCCGCAGCCGGCGCATAAGGTGGTCCGGCCGCCCTTGTAGCTGACCACTTCCAGCCCGAGGCGGTTGACCTTCTTAGGGGGAGGCGCGGGGGCGGTGCTCATAGTCCCTCCTGACGGACGATCTCGTCGGTGACGGTGCGCGCGTCCAGCGGCACGCCGCCGTAGTAGCGGACGCTGCGCAGCCTGGCGATGTCCTCCGGCTCCAACTCGAGGCGCATCAGCAGGAGCAGTTGGGCGTCGCGGTTCTGCTCGACGACGTAGACGCGCTCGTGCCGGCGGATGAAGTCCTTCAGAGCCGCGGTGAACGGGTACGCCCTCAGGCGCAGGAAGCTCGTGGGCGTGGAGAACTCGCGCCGAAGCTGGTCGCGGCTCTCTTCGACCGCCCAGCGCGAAGTCCCCACGCAGACCAGCCCGAGGTGGGCCGTCGCATCCAGGTCCACGCGCGGGGCCGGCGCCCTCCCGCGCAGGGTCTCGAACTTGCGCGCCAGGCGGTCCATGTTGTTCATGTAGTCGTCCTCGCGTTCGCTGTACTGGCCTTTCTCGTTGTGCCCGCTGCCGCGAGTGAAGTAAACGGCGGCCGGATGGGCGGTTCCGGGCAAGGTGCGCCAGCCGATGCCGTCACCATCGACATCCTGGTAACGCGCGAAGCCGCCCAGCCGGTCCAGGTCCTCGGCGCTCAGAACCTTGCCCCGCCGGACAGGCTCCGTGGGGTACGGAAACGGGTCCGACATCCAGTTGTTCATACCCAGGTCCAGATCGGTCATCACGAAAACCGGGGTCTGGAAGTGCTCGGCCAGCTCGAAGGCCTCGAGCGCCATGCTGAAGCACTCCCGCGGGGAGGAGGGGAACAGCATGGGGTGCTTGGTGTCGCCGTGCGAGAGGACGGCGGTGGAAAGCAGATCGCCTTGCATGGTGCGGGTGGGCAGGCCGGTCGAGGGGCCGACCCGCTGCACATCGAAGATCACCGCCGGAACCTCGGCCCAATAGCCCAGGCCGGTGAATTCGGCCATCAGGGAGATGCCCGGCCCCGAGGTGGCGGTCATGGCGCGCGCGCCAGCCCAGCCCGCGCCGATCACCATGCCCAGGGAGGCCAGCTCGTCCTCACACTGCACCACCGCAAAAGTGGCCTTCCCGGTCTGGGGATCGGTGCGGAAGCGCTTGAGGTATCCGATGAGCGATTCGATCAGCGACGAGGAGGGTGTAATGGGGTACCAGGCGACCACGGTCACCCCGGCGAACACGGCCCCCAGGGCGCAGGCGGCGTTGCCGTCGATGATGATCTTGCCCTGGGTGGCGTCCATGCGTTCGACGCGGAAGGGGTCGTTCTTGCGGAGGTGTTGGGCGGCGTACTCCTGGCCTGCTTGGACCGCGCCCCAGTTGAGTTCGGCGGCCTTGGCCTTGCGCGGGCCGAACTGCTTGAAGAGCGCGGTGCGGATCTCCTGCGGTTCGATGCCCAACAGGTGCCCGAGGACGCCGTCGTAGATCATGTTGCGTACCAGCTTGCGCAGCCGGGCTTCGGGGCAAACCGGCGCCACCAGCTTGTCGAAGGGCACCGGGTAAAAGTGGAGGTCCGGGCGCAGGGCCTCGAGCTTGAGCGGCTCGTCGTAGATCACCGCGGCGCCGGGCGCGAGTTGGGCGACGTCGTCGCGCGCGGTTTCGGCGTTCATCGCCACCAGCAGGTCGGTTTCCCTCTTGCGGGCGATGTAGCCGTCCTTGGAGGCCCGGATGGTGAACCAGGTGGGCAGGCCGGCGATGTTGGAGGGGAACAGATTCTTTCCGGAGACGGGGATGCCCATCTGGAAGAGCGCGCGCATCAGGACGGTGTTGGCGGTCTGGCTGCCCGAGCCGTTGACGGTGGCGATCTGGATGCTGAGATCGTTGATGATCTCGGGTGTAGACGGTTGAACTTGCGCCGGCAGCGGAGCGACTTCGATGGTTCCCATTGAGCCCCCTAGTACCGATTATAGGAAACGCGGCTGGGGCGGGAGGATGCGGGGAACATGCCGTCCGGAAGGTGTGAAAAAACCGGCCCTCCGGCCGCTTGCTTACGCGCGCGGCTCGGTAACCCACTCGAGACACTGGGCTCCTGACCGAGCCGCGACCGTCAGGGAGCGGTTGGGCCGATTTTTTCACACCTTCCCGTCGCCGGGTTTACCCGCTCAAAGACTCAACGCGGGAATGTAGGCTACTTGGAACGGCGCCGGAGCGCAGCACCCAGAGCGATCAAGCCGGCGCCCAGAAGAAGCGCGGTGCCTGGCTCGGGGACAGCCTCGAGCACGCGCACCTCGTCAATCTGACCGTGAACCCGATAGTGCACTCGCAAAGTGTACTGGTCGATCAATTCCACCCAGTCTTGACTCGGGTCCAGCTCCAATCCGGTACCGGGTGCGATGTCGGGATCGGAGCTGGGGTAGAGGGTGCCCAAGGCGCCAAGAGGGTCATCCGTGTTTCGGAGATGGCCTCGGCGGACGATCACGCCCAGGATGGGGTTGGAGAACCTCACGCGCCCCTGGTATACGCGCCCATCTTGCCCCGGGTTCACGGGATCGGCGTGCAGCAAATAGCTGTTGACCCAGGTCGTCTTCCTGATGAAGGAATCCGGGTCCAGCTCTGACTCGTCGTCGTAGAGCCCGGGCGTGGTGATGTCTACCCGAACCCTGGACAGCAGCCAGATCGGGTCCTGCTCGATAAACAGGCGGATTCTGTTGTTGTTTTCGTAATCCCCTGTCTGGACCGAGGCCGGCGGCGACACCAGCACGATGTCGTTGAAATAGTTGATGATGCCGGAGTGAGCGGGAACAACCCACATGACGGCAATCACTGCGGCTAGAAGGATGACTCGGCGCATCTGACACCTCTCCATCTTCGGCATGTCGGTCCAGGATGGCACGCTGCGCACGCGGCTGTCAAGAGTGGAGGCAGTGTTTTGGGACTAGTACGGGAGTTTGGGACCCGATAGGGGCTTCCCCCACCCGAACGACACGCGCACCCTGGCGGGGAATCTGCTCACACGGCGAGGAGAACGGCCTCGAAGCGGTCCCCCGGGACCGGGAGGCCATCTGCCTCCAGCGCTTCAACGTATCCCGCGATAGCTTCCCTGATATTTGCCATGGCGTCTGCCTTGCACGTCCCCTGGGTGATACAGCCCGGCAGACTGGGGCACTCCGCCACCCAGTGGCCGTCTTCTCCGGGATTGCCTTCCTTTCATCCAGGCGACAGATCTCATTTGGGTCCACTGACGTTGATGCCCATGGCTGTGGCAAGTGCGCCAAAGATCGCCGTGGCTTCCGAGAAAGAACGGCCGCAGGTCAGCCCTCCGTCCACCACCAGCGTGCTGCCGTTGACGAAGCCCGACTCATCGCTCGCCAGCCACAACGCCGCGTGGGCGATGTCCTGCGGCTCGCCGGCACGGTGAATCGGCTGCGCCCTCGGAAAACTCTGTTTCAATACATCGAGCGTCTCTGCGGCTCTCGCTTGAGACATTCCGAATGCCTTGCCAAAGATCGGCGTTACGATGACACCCGGGCAAAGGCAATTCACGCGGATACCCGATTCGCCCAATTGGACCGCGGCGCAGCGGGTCATGTGGATCACCGCCGCCTTGGCAGTGCTGTACAGGATGCTGCCGTAGCCGGTCTGAAGACCGGCGACGCTGGCGGTGTTGATGATGCTGCCTGAGCCCTGTTTCTTCATGACGCGGGCCGCGTGCTTCATGCCGAGGAACACGCCCCGCTGGAGTACCGCCATGTGGGCCTCGTACTCCTGCAACGGAATCTCGTCGATGACGCCGACGACCCGTGCGAAGCCGGCATTGTTGAAGATGCAATCCAACCGCCCGAATTCGTCGATTGCGGAATCGACCGCAGCCTGGACGTCTCCTTCCTGACTCACATCGGTGCGCCGGAATCGGACGCTGTTTTGAAGTTCGCCGGCCAGAGCCTGGCCTTCGGTATCTAGAATGTCGGCCACCATCACTCGTGCGCCCTCGGTGACGAACAAACGAACTGTAGCCTCACCAATTCCGCTCGCGCCTCCGGTGATGACAACTGCCTTACCATCAAGCCGTCCTGACACTGTTGCTCTCCCTCCTGCAAGGATGCACCTGAACCAGCGTGATGTCAAGGAAAAAACGGCTCTTGTGATTTCTGAACGGACGGGTGGAGCAGGCCATGGGCTCTCCCGTGCCTGCTTTGCGCAGGCTTGCCGAAAGCTCACGACGCCGGAGATTCGGGCGCCGTGTGGGTGACGCGCGAGGGCAATCGTTCGGTGGTCCTTCATCAGCGCGGCATCGACTCGCCCAGGCGCCTGGCCCGCGGGTTGCCGTTCCTGGAGGCGCTGCGCCTGCTGCGCCTGGAGCCGGTGACGGTCTCCGCCGTGGCCGCGCGTGGTTCAATGAATCCATGACCTCCCTGCCAACCGTGCGCGTCAGCCGCAAGGGCGCGGACCGGGTTATAGAGAACCACTTGGCGCATGGCTTGCGTAATGATTATACGCCTTGGCGGGGAACAGGCGGTCCGGAAGGTGTGAAAAAATCGGCCCTCCGACCGCTTGCTTACGCGCGCGGCTCGGTAACCGGATCGAGGCATTGGGCGCCTGACTGAGCCGCGACCGTCAGGGAGCGGACGGGCCGATTTTTTCACACCTTCCCGCCCCGGGTTTACCGCGGGTGCCCCTCTTCCAGGTAGGTGTAGCCTTGCAGGCCGTCTTCGTAGAAGCGCAGGAGGCGGCCGGATTCCTCGTAGCCGATCTTGCCTTCCCGCAGCGCCGTCTCCACGTCGCGGCGGAAGCGGGCCAGCAGGTTGTCGGCCTGGAACTCGACGTAGTCAAGCACCAAGCGCACGAACCGGATCACAGCAGCTTCGAGAACTCCTCCACGCTCAGACTTGCCGCCCTGAGGATCGCGCGGAGCGTCCCGCGGTCAAGCTCCCGGTGGTCGGGCACCGCAACCTGGGTGAAAGGCTCATCGCGCCGCAGAATGATGTGGCTGCCCTTCTGCCGCCGGAACAGGAAACCAGCCTTCCTCAGAGCGGCCGCGCACTCGCGCCCAGAGATGTTGGGGAATCTGCTCACACTGCCAGCAGCAAGGCTTCAAAACGTTCTTCCGGAACAGGCAGGTCGTCTTCCTGTAGGGCCTCGACGTAACCGGCTATGGCGTCCTTGATGTTGGCGACGGCCTCGTCTTTCGTCTTCCCCTGGCTGACGCATCCGGGCAGGCTGGGGCATTCGGCTACCCAATAGCCGTCCTCACCGGGGTAGATCAACACCTGCCTCATGGCTACCAATGATTATACGCCTGTCTGCGGCTCGGGACTGCCTGGCAACTGCAGCCTTGCAGGCCATCTTCGTAGAAGCGCAGCAGGCGGCCGGATTCCTCGTAGCCGATCGGCTCCCTGCGGGTGCTACGCGTACTGGGCGATCTCCACCGGGCGCTCAACGGCGAGGCTCTTCCGGTGCAGCTTGATGCGCTCAATCTCGTGCAGCGTCTCGGCGGTGAAGTAGCTCTCGCCGCAATGCGGGCAGGTGATGACCGGGATGTTCTCGATCACGAGCAGGCTCTTCCCTTTCCCATAGCTTCGGGAAATCCGGCGCAGCCGCGCCCGCTTCTTCCCACAGATGTCACATGCCAGCATGGCTTTCTCGAGTGCTCAAACCACGTACACAGTGATGATCACGGCCTTACCGGTCGCGCCGAACTTGACGATGACCTCCACCTCGTCTCCCGCCACCGTCTGCCCCCTGACGCGGTACTTCAGTTCCCCGGTCAACCCGTTTCTGTGACGCTCCAGTATTTCACCCGTGAGGATAGCACGCTCGACGTCGGTGATGCTCAGATTGTCTTCCTCCATCTCTTCCTCGGCGTGGAGCGTCACGACGTATTGCCGCTGGCGGATTCCCTCCCGCAGGTGTTTGAGGGCGCGCTTGAACAACGTTGGGTTCCCCCTTGGAGAGCACGAGACGGCCGGGCAGTCCCCTACCGCGGGTGGCCCTCTTCCAGGTAGGTGTAGCCTTGCAGGCCGTCTTCGTAGAAGCGCAGCAGGCGGCCGGACTCCTCGTAGCCGATCTTGCCCTCGCGCAGGGCGGTCTCCACGTCGCGGCGGAATTGGGCCAGCAGGGAGTCGGCCTGGAATTCGACATAGTTGAGCACCTCGCGGACGGTGTCGCCCTTGATGACCGTGTCGAGGACGACTTCGCCGGCGCCGTTCAGGCTGACGTGCACCGCGTTGGTGTCGCCGAACAGGTTGTGCAGGTCGCCCAGGATCTCCTGGTAGGCGC
>CAYGVJ010000093.1:0-21642 GCA_964353255.1 uncultured Solibacteraceae bacterium
CCCGCTACGCCAGCGGGCGCTTCACCGAGGCAGTCGCTCGCTACGGACGGATTACGGTCCTGCCAGCCTTCTGCGCGAGCCCCCGTCGCCCAATGCTATACTGGCTGTTTACGCAAGAAAGGCTTCCCAGGTCTCATGAAAGCCGGGATACACCCCGCATATAGCGAAGTCAACGTGATCTGCGCCTGTGGGCACACTTTCCCCACCCGATCCACTCACAAGGGCGATATCCGGGTGGAAATCTGTTCCCACTGCCACCCCTTCTTCACCGGGCGCCAGAAGCTGATCGATAGCGAAGGCCGCATCGAGCGCTTCCATAGGAGATACGGCAAGGCGCGCAAGCCATCCGCCGCAACCCAACCCTGAAGCGGGACGGCTCCCCGAGACGCCGCCCCTTGGGCCTCTCAGTGGCCGCGACCAGGGCCGGGGCCAGGACCAGGGCCGGGGGGCGGCGGCCGCCGATGCCCGCGCTCCCGGCGCATCCGCTGCTCTCTGTCCTGGCGCATCTTCTCGTACTCCGCCCGTTGCGCCGGATCCAGCATGGCCCGGATACGCTCGGTCTGGGACTCGTAGACCGCTTTGACCTCAGGCCCCCACTTCTTCCGCAGCTCGCGGTAACGGTCGTCGGTGGCGTCCAGGATCTCCTTCAACTGCCGGGTCTGGTCTTCCCGCAGCTTCAAGCGCGTCCGCAATTCTTCGACGTACCCCCGGCGCATCTCCTCCGGGCTGCGCCAGCGGCCTTCCGGCGGCACCGAGCGCACGGTGTAGTAGCGGTAGGCCAGCGCCCCCACTACCGCGCCGCTTAGAAACACCAGCGACAGATAGATCACCACCGAGGGCCGGAAGAGTTTCATGGAGTGCTCTCGTAAGCGGCCTGCTCGGCCCGCACGAGCTCAACGTCGTCGTCCGAACTGCCCTGCGACTGGTCCGCCGCCAGGATTTCCAGGTAGGTGTTCGTATAGAATGCCGAAACCTGCCTCTCCGTCCGGGTCAAGAACACGCCGAGCAGCACCGACAACAAGGCCGCGGCGGTGACGAAGCCTTGCGCCAGCCGCCTTAGATCGCGGACGGAAGACTGGCGGGCCTCGATTCGACGCCACAGCCTGGGCATGAAATCCGCACTGGGCTCCGGGTCGGGCAGGGCCTCCCGGTAAGCGGCGAACAACCGGGACAGTTCTGCCTCCCGCTTCCCGTCAGGCACTTCCGGTTCGCGCACCGACATGTCCTCCCCCATCGTTTACCCCCGGACCTCCCCGCCAGCGGCGACGAGGCCCGCATATGCCTTCAGTACCCGTTGCCTGGCGCGGAACAACCGCACCTTCAATGCATTCTCGTTCACGCCGTAAATCTTTTCAAGCTCTTTCAGCGACAGGCCCTCGATCTCTTTCAAGGTGAGCAGAGCGCGATCCTGCTCGGAAACCGACGCCAGCAGGGAATCCACCAGCTCGCGAACGCGTCGCCGCTCCCGCTCGCTCTGGTCCCGCTGGGCCCCGGCGCGGGCGTCGGCCATTTGGACCTGCTGCTCGGCCAGATCCGCCATGCGCGACTCCTGCCGGCGCCGCTGCCGGCGGAGGTAGTCGTAAGCGGCGTTGACGGTCAGCCGGTATAACCACGGCTCGAACACCTCCGGGCTGCGCAACTGCTCCAGGGAGAAATACAGCCGGAGGAACACCTCCTGGCCTACATCCTCCACGTCCTCGGGACGCCCGATCAGCCGGGCGATGGTGCCCAGGATCCGCCGCCGGTAGGCCTGCACAATCTGGCCGAATGCGGAGTCCTCCCCCGCGCGAGCTCGCTTGATAAGCTCAAAGTCAACCAGCATGATGCAGCCTGAGCCGGCATCCGGATGGGCCTCACCATCCCCCACTGACACTGGCGTGCCGGCAAACTGTTAGGTTACAAAGAGCTAGGCCGCAAAGCCAAGTTGCCGTAGGGGCGGCCGCCCAGGGCATGCTAGAATCGACGGTTAGCAGCCGTTCCCCATGGACTTCCTTGAGGGGCTCAATCCCCAGCAGCGCCAGGCGGTCACCTACGTCGAGGGACCGCTGCTGATCCTGGCCGGAGCCGGCAGCGGCAAGACGCGGGTCATTACCCACCGCGTGGCCCACCTGATTCATGCCCACCGGGTGCCGCCCTCGGCCGTCGTGGCCGTTACCTTCACCAACAGGGCGGCCAAGGAGATGCGGGAGCGGGTAGATGCCCTGCTGGCAGGTCAGTACCCCTTGGAGGGCCTGACCGTCGCCACGTTTCACTCCTTCTGCGTCCGCCTCCTCCGCCGGGACGGGCGGCGGCTGGCTGAGCTCCGGCCCGGCTTTACAGGCAGTTTTACCATCTACGACGAGGACGAGCAGCTTGTGGTGGTCAAGACCGCCTGCCGCCGCCTAGGGCTGGACGAGCAGCATTTCATGCCCTACCGGACCATCCAGTCCCGGATCAGCCACGCCAAAAACCACGGCCCGGGGCCCCGGGAATGGGGCGCTTCGAAAGACCCGAAGGTCAGGACGCTGGCCGGGGTCTTCGACCTCTATGAAGTCCTCCTGCGCCAGGCCAACGCCCTGGACTTCGACGACCTGCTCCTGGAGACCGTCCGCCTCCTCCGCCATGACGACGCCACCCGCGCGGCCTACAACCGCCTCATCCTGCACCTGCTGATCGACGAGTACCAGGACACCAACCGCAGCCAATACGAATTGGTGCGCCTGCTGACCGAAGTCCACCGCAACGTCTGCGCCGTGGGAGACGAGGACCAGTCCATCTATAGCTGGCGCGGCGCCGACATCCGCAACATCCTGGACTTCGAGCGCGACTACCCGGAAGCCCTCACCATCCGGCTGGAGGAGAACTATCGCTCGACCAAGAACATCCTGGAGTCGGCCAGTGCGCTGGTGGCCCACAACTGCCAGCGGCTGGGCAAATGGCTCTGGACCGGCTCAACCGCCGGTGAGCCGGTCGGCCTCTACGAAGCCCGCCATGCGGAAGACGAGGCGCGGTTCATCGCCGACGCGATCGAGCGGCTGCTCGAGGACGGCTGCGAGCGCGTGGCGGTCCTGTACCGCACCAATGCCCAGTCCCGCCAGATCGAGGAGGCCCTGCGACGCAACCGCCGCGCCTACCATGTTGTGGCCGGCTTCAGCTTCTACCAGCGCGCCGAGGTGAAAGACGCGTTGGCCTACTTGAAGCTGCTCGTCTCCCGGCAGGACTCCGTGGCCCTGCTGCGCATCATCAACACCCCTGCGCGGGGCATCGGCAAGTCTACCGTCGAGCAACTGGAACGTTACGCCCTTGAGCAAAACCTCGGCCTCTGGACCGCCCTGGAGCGGATGCTCGACGAGCGCCGCTTCCCGGCCCGCGCCCAGGCCGCTTTGGCGGCCTTCCGCGAGCTGACCGAGGAACTCGGCGGTCTGACACGCCAGGCGCCCCTGGACCAGCTTCTGCACCGCATCCTGGTCCGCACCGGCTACTGGGGCATGCTGGAGGGAGACGAATCGCCGGAGGCGGAGGCGCGCCTGGAGAACCTCAAGGAACTGATCACCGCGGGACGGGAAGCGGCCGAGCGCGGCGAAGGTCTGACCGAATTCCTGGACCACGCCGCGCTGGTCTCGGAGGCCGACACAGTCAACGAGCAGGCGCAGGTATCGCTGCTGACGGTGCACAACGCCAAAGGGCTGGAGTTCCCCGTCGTCTTCATCGCCGGGCTGGAGAAGGGCCTCCTGCCCCATTCCCGTTCGCTCCACAGCGAATCCGCGCTGGAGGAGGAGCGCCGGCTCTGCTATGTCGGCATGACCCGCGCGCAGAGGCGTCTCATCCTGACCTGGGCCCGCATGCGGCGCAGATGGGCAAACAGCAGCGACGAACCCTGTGTGCCCTCTCAGTTCCTGAGCGAGATACCGCCGGGGCTGACCGAAAAGCTTGCCCGGCAGGCTTCCCCGGCCGGGGAGGTTGACCTGTTCGCCGAGCAACACGAGCTGCGCCGCGCGGCGCGCCAGAGCGCCTACCCCGGCAAGACGTATAATTCAGTGGAGAACATCACGGAGTTCTTCGCCGCGCGCGGCGTGACGCCGCCGGCAAAAGCGGCGGCAGCCCCGAGCCGCCCCGCGGCGCCGGTCGTGCCCCCGGCGCGGCGACGCGGCTTCGCCATCGGCGCCGAGGTCGAGCACCCGCGTTACGGGCGCGGCGTCATCGTCCGCCGTGAGGGCGAAGGCGAGGCGGCCAAGTTAACCGTCAGTTTTCAGAGGCACGGATTGAAGAAGCTGATCGAGCGATACGCATCCCTGAAAGCACAAGAATGAACACCAAGAACATCACCGACCGGCTGGAACGCAAGAAGCTCAAGCGGGCGGCCCGCAAGCAGGCCCCGCCCAAGACCGAGCGTCCTGCGGGAGTGGCACGCGGCTCACGCAAGCGCAAGATCAAAAAGATGCCCAAGGGCCAGCGGAAGCGCTAAGGCGCAGCTCTCGCCTCAGCCGTGAGCCAACTGCTGCGCACCAAGAGCATCGACGCGCTCATTGCGGCCTCCGAGGAGCCCGACAAGCGGCTCCGCAAGACGCTGGGGCCGTGGAGTCTGACGGCGCTGGGCGTCGGCGCCGTCATCGGTTCCGGCATCTTCATCCTGACCGGAACGGCGGCCGCCGGCGAGACCCTCAGCTTCCGCTCGGTGCTGCATGCCCCCGTGCTGGACTTGTTGCTGCATGGCGGCGGGGCGCTCTCCACCATCGGACGCCCCGGCGCCGGTCCGGGGATCGCGCTGTCATTCCTGCTGACCGCCCTCGCATGCAGCTTCGCCGCGCTGTGCTACGCCGAGCTGGCCTCGATGATCCCCATCGCCGGCAGCGCCTACACCTACGCCTACGCCACGCTGGGGGAAATCTTCGCCTGGATCATCGGCTGGGACTTGATCCTGGAGTACGCCGTCTCGAACATGGCCGTGGCCGTGGGCTTCTCGGCCTATTTCAACGACGTGCTGGAGAGCGTATTCGGCCTGCGCCTACCGGAGCGGCTTTCGGGGCCGATGATCGCCGGCGGCGTGTTCACCGGCAACTGGTACAACCTGCCGGCCCTGATCGTGCTGCTGGCACTGACCTGGATCCTGGTGCGCGGGGTGCGCGAGAGTGCGGGCACTAACAACGTGATGGTGCTCATCAAGGTGGCCGCCATCCTGATCTTCGTCTTCGGGGCCGCCCCCGCCGTGCGCGCCGAGAACTGGCGCCCGTTTATGCCCAACGGGTTTCCCGGCGTGCTGACCGGCGCGGCCATCGTGTTCTTCACCTACATCGGCTTCGATTCGGTCTCCACGGCGGCCGAGGAATGCCGCCGCCCGCAAAAGGACCTGCCCATCGGCATCGTGGCCAGCCTGGTGATCTGCACGGTTCTCTACGTTTCAGTGGCCCTGGTGCTGACCGGCATCGAGAGTTACAGGAACCTGAACAACGCGGCGCCGGTGGCCAACGCCCTGAAGGCGCTGGGGTACGAATCCATCCGCCGCTGGGTGGGGCTGGGCGCCCTGGTAGGCATGGTGTCCTCACTGCTGGTGTTCCAATACGGCCAGGCGCGGGTCTGGTTCGCCATGTCCCGCGACGGCTTGCTGCCGGCGGCCTTCTCCAGGGTCCATCAGCGCTACCGCACGCCGCACATCTCCACCTGGGTGGCCGGCCTGTTCGTCGGCCTGCCCGCCGGCATCTGGGACATCGGCACCTTCGCCGACCTGTCCAACATCGGCACGCTGTTCGCCTTCATTGTGGTCTCCGCGGCCGTCATCGTGCTGCGCCGCACGCAGCCCGACCGCCCGCGCGGCTTCCGCATTCCGGGCGCGCCCTGGCTGCCGGGCCTCTCGATCGCCTCCTGCCTGGTCCTGATGCTGAGCCTGCCGCTCCAGACCTGGCTGCGGTTCGCCGTCTGGCTCGCGATCGGCCTGGCCATCTACCACCTGTTCGGCAGGAAACACAGCCAGTTGGCGTGAGCGAGGCTTGTGCGAGAGAACTCTCTCAAATCCGGATTGACTTTCCCTTTTTATTCGCCCACAATGAAAGCATGCCCCTCACCAGACGCCAGAAAGAAGTGCTGGATCTGATCGCGAATTTCGTCGGCGACAACGGCTACTGCCCCAGCTATGAGGAGATCGCACGCGGGTTGGACCTGGCCTCGCTGGCCACGGTGCACAAGCACATCTCGGCGCTGGAGGCGAAGCACTACCTCAAGCGCGGCTTCAACCAGAGTCGTTCGCTGGAGCTGGCTCCGAAGTACTTTCAGGAGCAGCGCAGGCACCGGCCGGGCGCAGCCGCCTGGGACATTCCGCTGATGGGGCGGATCGCGGCGGGCGCGCCGGTGGAAGCGGTGGCGGGACGGGAGCGGCTGGACTTCGGCGAGTTCCTCAACCAGGAGAACCTGTTCGCCCTGGAGGTGCGCGGCGATTCGATGATCGACGAGCACATCCTAAGCGGCGACCTGGTGCTGGTGGAGGGCACGCAAGAAGTGCGTGACGGCGACATCGTGGTGGCCCTGGTGCGCGGCAGTGAAACCACGCTGAAGCGGTTCTTCCGCGAACCTGGCGAGATGGCGCGGCTGCAACCGGCCAACGCCACGATGGATCCTATACGGGTGCCCCTGTCGGACCTGCGAATCCAGGGGCGCGTGCTGGCGGTACTGCGGAAATACAAATAGTCCCCACAGCTTTCTGCCGGGCCAGCCTATCTGTGCTACTGGGTTCGCCGGCTGCGGACCTCGGCTTCGGCGCGGAACCAGTCCTCATCGGGGGAGTCGCCCGGACACCCGCGCTCCTCCCAATAGGAGTAAGCCAGCCGCTCGATTTCCTCCTGCTCGCCGATGGTGAAGCCCGCGGCAGCGGACAAAGTGGCCAGCGTCTCAGGCACAGGGTCCGCGGCGGCCGGCGCAGCCGCCGGCTTGCGCGCGCTCTTAGGCTTGGCAACGGCCACCGCTGATCCTGTCTGGGATGCGGCGTTGGCAGTATCGACACTACGCTTTCTTGGCATTAGCTTGCCCTCTTCCCCAAATGGACTACCTTCAATTTTATCAGACCACGGCAGAGGCCCTGATGGGGTAGTGGGAAACGGCAGGTAAAACTCTGATCCAGGCCCTAAGGTTTTTGCGGGGGCCGGAAGGTGTGAAAAAAGCGGCCCTCCGGCCGCTTGCTTACGCGCGCGGCTCGGTAACCGACTCGAGATACTGGGCGCCTGACCGAGCCGCGACCGGGGGCCCTCTGGGCGGGGAGCGGTTTGGCCGATTCTTTCACACCTTCCGCCCGCGCTACTGCGACAGGCGGAGAATCTCCGAGGCTATCCGGGCAAAAGCCTCACTGAGCTGCGCCGGCGTGGGCGCATAGACGTACAGGCCGACGGGCTTGCTCGAGTCGTAGATCGGGCTGGACGGATCGTTGGCCAGCCGGCGCAGGAATACGTGGTCGATGCCCTCTGTGGAGGTCCCCCCCAAACCGATGGAGAACACGGTCGGCTTCAGCCTGGTGTTGTTGCGCATGATCGCCGCAATGTTGTCGGCGACATTGTTCCCCACGTAACGCACGGCCCGGGGGCTGTCCGGACGAATCCTGCCGGCGTAAGAGTGACCGGTGGGGAACTTGTCGCCCGGGGCACTCAGGGGCATGTAACCCGAGGTGGAGATTACGGTCCCGTCGTAGGTGACCGTGTCCGGAATGTAGGCGATGTCCCGCCTCATCCTCTGGAGATAGGACAAGCCGCTGCCACTGGCATAACTGCAACCAGAGCTGTTCGGCGCGACCACCAACTCGTCATTATCTGCATCAGGCCGGGAGGCCGCCTGGCCGAGCATCACGCCCCAGGTGATTCCGGTGGTGGCATAGGTGCCGGGAGCCGAGACGAAGCCAAACTTGGCGGTAGAGGAGCTGCAACTGCTGACGGGGTAGGTGTACAAGGAGCCGGTGTTTGGGTAGGTGGAAGAGCCGTCGCCGTACCGCTGATCGTTGGCCACGGTCTTCTTCGGAAAGTCGCCGGTGATGGCGGTGGGGCGGCCATCGGTGAAGAACACTACAACGTTCAGCGCTCCTTCTTCGTTGATGGCCACCAGTTGCCGGTAGCCCTGCCAGAGCACCTGCGCGCTTCCGGTGTTGCCATAGAAGTACAGCGCGTCGATGGCCTGGCTGAGGTTCGTGGGCGTTCGCGTCTTGAAATCCATGCCGTAAGGGAAGTCGATGTAGTAGTTCCCGCTGAAACTGATCATCCCGAGGCGGTCCCGGTCCTCCGCGAACTTGTCCACGAAGGCCTTGGCGGAGCCACGCACGGCGTCCTCAGCGTTCGCCTGCGCGATGGACCCCGAGCGGTCCAGCAGCAGAATCAGGTTCACATCCCGGCGCGCGGCTACCGCCGAAACCCTCACGTTGGCGTAATCCCGCCGCAGCACCCTGAGGAAGTACAGCGGGGCGTCCACGGAGGCGTTCATGGCCACCAGCCTTCGTCTGTTGGCCTCCTCGGTGACGGTGGTGTTAAAGGTGATGTTGGTCGTCCCGTAAAGGTTCGCCGGGAAGTTGGCGTTGAAGTAGTCCGTGGCCACCTGTATGGCGTTGGCCTCTTGAGATGCTATATCCTGCCCGCGGCTCAAGGAGCGCCCGGCCGCCAGCACCGCCGCGTCCACGGCGGCCGAAAGCCTGGTGCGGGTCAGATACAACATGCCGCAGTCGAAAGCCAGACCGATCAGCGGCACCAGCAGGCTGAAGGACAGCGTCAGAATGATCAGGATGACGCCGCGTTCCCTCCGCGCCGCAGCCCGCCGACTTCTTACCGTCTCCAGCTTCAATCCGGTTTCTTCAGACACGTCAGCACCTCAGAATATCGACCGGCTGTACGAGCCGGCGCTTCCGAACATGACCGAGCCGGGCGAGGCAAAGTAGCCCTCCGCCATGAACGCTTCATCCCCGGGCGCCATGTTCGGCATCAGGGCGGAGAAGCCGCCGACCGCCCGCGTAGTGGTGTTCGTGAGGTAGTTCGATACGTAGCCCGAGCTGTCGATCAGCGCCGCATTCGGCGTCCCGTGATTGCTGGCTCGAAGCCCGGAGTTCCCGATTACGATCCGCCGGATGAACACCGGCATGTTGATGTTGGTGCAAGCCTCGTCGCTCAGGCCGCCGGCGGCGCATTGATCGTGTCCGATGTAGAGCACCTTGGAGATGATCACCACCCCCTCCCCGCCCGTCCGGGTCATGCCCAACTCGGAGGACAGGCGGACGATGAGGTCCTGGTTGGCGGTCACGGAGAAGTCGATTCCCCGTGCGAACATCCGCGCCGTGTCGCGAGCCACCTGCACGGTCTGGATCGCGTCGGTCACCCGGAACCCCATCACGAATACGCCGATGAGCGCCGGCACCAGCACCAGCAGTGACAAGGCGAATTCCACGGCCGCGCCGCCGCGCCTGCCAACTCTGCACACTGTCCGCATTCCCGCTCTCCTCCCCATAGTGCTATTCGATGAGGTCCGCGGACCTCGCCGAGATCCTCACCGGCGCCCCGCTCCTGAACAAGGGCGCCAGGGGAACCCAGGAATAGTTCTCCACGGAGACCTCGACGATGTTGCCCGGGTCGTTCTGGTAGACCTCCTGCAAGGTGTCCCGTTTGAAATACCGGATCTGGATCTTGCTGGTGGCGTCGGCGGCCCGGATCGTGTTGAGCGCGAAATAGCGGACCACTGCCCGGACCGATTCCTCCGAAGTCATCCCATCGAAAGTGTTGCGCGTGACGGCGTAGCGCACACCCTCCCGCACGGCATGCTGGAAAGTAGACTTCAGGAACACCACCAGGCAGAGATCCATCAGCAGGAAGAGAATGGCAAAGAAGGGAATCAGTGCCAAGCCCAGTTCCATCATCTGGCTGCCGCCCTGGCTTCCTCGTCGCGAACCCTGCGATTTCATGATCAAGTCCTATAAGTACCGGTACCGTCCCTCGTCGTGCGCGCCCCCTTCAGCTTTTCCCCACTTCAGCCAACGCCCGATGCAACTTTCCCTTCCCAGACCGACACAATTACCTCTACACTATAGATTCCAAGGTATCGCAGTTTCTTTACACGGCGGGCAGAAAATGTTCGCCACGGAGAGCGGATTGTGTCAGCACCGGCGGACAGCCTCACGCAGACGGTAACACCCCGTGCGGGAACCGCCGTCGAGCAGGAACTGGTGGAGACCTACCACCGAGAGGCCCCCGGTCTGCTCCGCTATGCCCTGTTTCTGACCGGGCGCGCTCCGGCGGCGGAAGACCTCCTACAGGAGTGCTTCCTGCGGTACTTCCGGGCGCTGGCCGCCGGCGAGCGCGTACGGACGCGGACCGCATGGCTGTACCGCGTGATGCGTAACTGCTTCCTGGCGCGCCAGCGGGGGGCTGCGCACCGCCAGGAGGTGCCCATCGAGCCGGGGGCGGACCAGGAGCGGCACTCCTTCAACCCTGAGAGCGCGTATCAGCTGCACGAGCTGGCCCGGCAGGTGCTGCGGCGGCTGGCCCCGCGTGAACTCGAGTGTGTGCGCCTGCGGGCTGAGGGTTTGAGTTATGCTGAAATCGCGGAGGTGCTGGGCATCCGCCCCGGAACGGTGGGGGCGTTGCTCAGTCGCGCGCTCGGCAAGTGCCGGGCGTTGCTCACCAGGGAGGAAGGCGATGTCTAACTGGAAACACCGGCTGCTGTGGTGGCATCCCGGAACTGCCCGGCTACTCGATTTCGTTTCCGGCGGCAGCGTGGAGGGCCCGATGGACCAGGTGGCCCGGCACGCCCAAGGATGCCCCCGCTGCCGGCAGCAGCTCGAGCGACTCCAGCGTGAGTGGAACCGCCTGGTGGAACTGGAGGCGGCCATTGGCCCGCCCGAGCCGCCGGACCTCGACGCGCTGCTCCCAGGTCTGCTGGCAGCCGCGCGCGCCTCGCTGGCGGCCGAGGAGACTTCGCTGGGCGCCGAACGAGTTTCCAAGTGGCTGGCGGCCGAACTGGAGGCTTATTTCGGCGTGCATGCGGCGGAACTGGCGCCCGTCCCGGGCGGCGGGGTCCCTCAGCTTCGCCAAACGGTGGCCAGCGGAGCGTGCCTGCTCAGCACGTTTCTCGGACGCCATACCGCTACGCGATTCACCGACGCGGTTCTGGCGCAAGTCGGATCCCTCGCGGCTTGAAGGCGCCGCCCCGGAAGTGATCGTGCCGCCGAGCGCCTCTTGGTCATCCGAACCCGGGCTCGTCAAGTGGATCCTGCTGGCCGGCGGCGTGCAGGTCCTCACAGGGCTGCTGGCGGCGGTGGCTTGGTTGTGGTTCGGCGACCCCGCCTGGATCCGGCTGTACTTCCAGTATCAGGGGCCGGCCTTTCTAGGGAGCATCGCTATCCTCGAAGTGGTGTTGTGTCGGAAGGCCTGGCGCCACTTCTCAACCGGGGACCCGTTGCGACCCGCCTGGATGTTCCTCACCCTGGCGGCGGCCTGCCGCCTTGGCGGCATCCTGCTGTCGGAATTGCCGGGCGCCGCGGCCCGCTTGAACCCGGGCCCGCTGTGGCCCCCCTCCCTGGGTCCGGAGTCCGTGATCCCCTACCAGCGTCTGGGGGTGTCGGCGGGGGGGCCCGTGGCTACGGCCCTGCTGGGCTGCGGTTTGCTGCTGGTGGTGCGGGCCTACCGGCGCCACCGGCTGCGCGGCAAGCTGGGGCCGCTAGGTCTCGTCGTTTTCTCGATCGCGGCTCTGTTCACACTGCGGGAGCTGTACGACGCGGCGTCGTGGCCCGCGAGTCCGCAAGACCCGCTGGGACCGTACAAGGCGCTGAGCCTGGTCACCAATCCCCTACTGACGCTGTCGCTGTACGTGGCCCTGGTGCTGCGGCGCTCAGCCGAGCAAATGGCGGGGGGCCTCATCTCCCGCTGCTGGGGGGCCTACAGCGCCGGCATCTTCGCCACCGTGTGCGGCAGCCTTACGCTGTGGGCCCTGCACTACCAACACCTGCCCTGGCCGGCGAACACCTTCGCGTCGCTGGTCTGGTACGTGCCCGGCATGGCCTACGTGCTGGGGGCGGCTTATCAAGTAGCGGCTATCCGGCGGGCGCAGCGGGCTGTGGACGAGCTGTCGCCGGATCAGACCTGCGCGGCCTGAGGCTCCGCTGGCCCCGCCGCCAGCTCTTTGCACCGCCCCGCCCGTCCCGCGCCGCGCGCACAGTCGGAACGTCGTCGAGCGAGTGGAAGACCCTCTTGCCGAGCCGTTGCGCGCTCGCCAGCTCGAGATCGGCACCTGGGGAACTACCCAGGTAGATCAGAGCGTCACACAAGCTCAGCCAACCCAAATCCCACCGGATGTACTCCTCCCAGCCGACGGGTATCCCCTTTTCCTTGGCACGAAGGTCCACGAAGTGCGTCAAGTGCGGGATGAACGGAATATGCCCCTTCTTGAACAGCGCGATACCCACGTCGATCGCGCGTTCTACGTTGGAGACGATGTCCGCCGGTGTCTTCGCGGTGTAAGGTCCAGCCACGTAGATCCGCAGGGGCTCAGTCCGCATCCTTATTCTCCGAACAGCCACTTCAACTTGGGTCGGCTCTTCGTGACCCTGTACGAGAAAGTAAGTCCAATCGCCCATCCGAGCGATGGCCAGCCCGGGCTGCCGGACCCAAAGCGCCATACCAGCACGAAGAGAGCGAAATGGACCAGCGTGATCAGCTCCCTCCTGAAGCGCCCCAGAACGCTCCTCTTGTCGTTCCGGTAGCCCAACCAGTACTCGCCAATTTTCAGAAGGTCCCAGACAAAGTACAAACCGTAAACAAGGACCAGCAAAGCGAGCACCACATCCAGGCGGCGGAACTGAAGCATGATGACTGCATAGAGGGCCACGAGCACGACATCCAACAGGAAGCGGAACATCCCCCATATCGTGTCGTATTTGAGTCGCCGCTTGATGCTGGACGCGTGGTACCCAAACCAGCTTAGGCCCAGCGTCAGGAACCCCAAACCCAACGTGAGAGCCGGAAAGAGCTCAGCACACGTGGGCAACTTCCCGTGTGCCACCCAACCCTCTGACAGCAGACCCTTGAAGTGCGGGATGTTCAGAATCTCAGGCGTGAGCCCGAGGCTGAACACCACTGTGAATATGAAGTCGAGGAAGTCGATGCCTGCCGGCTCCTCTTCGCGCTTCTCCGGCAACGGCCCCATGCCCTATCTCCGGAATACCCCGCAAAGCACCCTGCGGCGATAATGCCGCCCGAGCACGACGTCGTCAAACTCAAGGCGCGACGCCCACTCCAACCGAAAGCCGCGGCCAAAGACGGTTGCCAGCTCCGCCGGGGTGTAAAGCTGTTTAGCGATGCCGTTGTTGGGGTCGGTGACGATGATGCCGTCTGGACCCCGCCGCCCGATCATGGTCTGGTAGTATCCGTCTTCCGGTGGAAACAAAGACAGGAATACCAGGCCACCCGGCTTGGCCACTCTGCGGAGCTCGTTCAAATAGTGATCCTTCAGGCCCTCTGCCAGGAAGTGGCAAAAGACGTAGGAGTCTATGACGACAGGGAAGCTCCCGTCCCGAAAGGGAAGCCGATCCGCCAGCGAGGCACAGTAGGCGTGCACGGAGTCCGAGACCCTCGTGCTGGAGGCCAGCGTCTGGAGCCGATCGAGTGCGGTAGTCGAGAAGTCAAGAGCCTGCACGTTGGCCCCCCGCTGGGCCAAGTAGACGGAGTTCCTTCCGTTACCGCACCCGATATCCAGAACCGTGCAACCGGGATGGAGGCGCAAGCGGTGGGCCGCAGCAACCAACGCCTTTGAAGCCAGCGTCCGAGTGCTGCTCGGGATGACTCGCAAGTCCCGGTACTCCCTGTCCCAGAGGCTGCGCTGGGTCTTCCACGCCGTATCTGGTGTCGCCACGGCTCCTTCTCCCCGGGACTGTCGGCCCGGACCCGCTAGCGCCGCCGAGCTAATAACGAGTGTAGCACCTGTCGGGCCGCTCAGAGAGCCGAGTCGGCATCCCGCCCCGCGGCCGCCGCCGGCGCGCTACGCGCCCCCCGCCGCCAGCTCCCGCTTGTACTTGCATTTGCGGTCCGGGCAGTGCACGGAACCGCCCGCCCGGCCCCACCTCTCGACCAGATACGGCCCGCCACAGACCGGACACTTCTCGGCCACGGGCTTGGCCCAGGAAACAAACTCGCATTCCGGATAGCGGTTGCAGCCGTAGAACGTGCGGCCCCGCCGGGAGCGGCGCTCGACGATCTCACCGGCCCCGCAGGACGGGCAGGCCACGCCGGTGGTCTTCTGCTTGACGTACTTGCAGGTCGGATAATTGCTGCACGCCGTGAACTCTCCGTAGCGGCCGTGCTTGACGGCCAGGCGGCCCCCGCACTGCGGGCAGTTCTCATCCAGCGGCACATCGGGTTTCTTCTGCTCGGTTCCGATGCGCTTGGTGGTCTTGCAGTCGGGGTAGCCGGTGCACGCATGGAACGTGCCGAACCGGCCCCGCTTCAGGACCATGGGGCGCCCGCAGTTCTCGCAGTAGTCCGCGTCCTCCTGCTCAGTCAGATCCACGCTATCCACATCCGGCAGGTCCACGGTGAGCTCGCGAGTGTTCGTGCACTCCGGATAACCGCTGCACGCGATGAAGCTCCCATGGCGGCCCCAGCGGATCACCATGGGCTGGCCGCACTTGTCGCAGACCAAATCGGTGGGCTTCTCCAGCCGCTTGATGTCCGTCATGTGCTTCTCGGCGCGGCGCAGGTCCTTCTGGAAGTCCTTGTAAAAGTCACCGAGCGCGGCCCGCCAGTCCAGCTTGCCCTCCTCGATCTCGTCCAGCTCTTCCTCCATGCGGGCCGTGTAGCGGACGTCGAAGATGTCGTCGAAGCTCTCAATCAGCAGGTCGGTGACCACCATGCCCAGCTCGGTGGGCGCCAGCCGGCCGGCGTCCTTGCGCACGTAGCCGCGGTCCTGGACGGTGGAGAGGATCGAGGCATAGGTGGAGGGGCGGCCCACCCCGTCGGACTCCAGCTTCTTGACCAGAGTGGCCTCGCTGTAGCGGGGCGGCGGTTCGGTGAAATGCTGCTCCGGCTTGAGCGCACGCAGCTTGAGCCGCTCGCCCTCGGCCACCGCGGGCAGCTTGTGCTTGAGTTCCTCGTCCTCTTCGTCCTTCTGGTCCTTGCCTTCTTCGTAGACCGCCAGGAAACCGTCGAAGCGGGGGACCGAGCCGGTGGCGCGGAACAGGTACTGGGCGCCGTCCTGGCCCGTGGCACTGACCTCGATGGTGGTTTGGTCAAAGAGGGCGGGGAGCATCTGGGCGGCGACGAACCGCATCCAGATGAGCTGGTAGAGGCGGAATTCGTCCTCCCCCAGATGCCGGGCGAGGGACTCCGGAGTGTGATAGGCGGAGGTCGGCCGGATGGCCTCGTGCGCGTCCTGAGCGTCTTTCTTGTTGCGATAAAGGTTGGGGGAGGGAGGCACGTATTGGGCGCCGTACCGCTCGGCGATGAGGTCCCGAGCCTCGCGCAGGGCTTCCTCCGCCACGCGGACCGAATCGGTGCGCATGTAAGTGATCAACCCGACCGGCCCTTCCTTGCCCAGCGCGATCCCTTCGTAGAGCCGCTGCGCCAGGGCCATGGTGCGCTTCACGCTGAAACGCAGCTTCCGCGCCGCCTCCTGCTGCAAAGTCGAGGTGATGAAGGGCGGCACAGGGTGGCGCCGCTTCTCGCGGGTGACCACGGATTTGACAAGGTAGGCCGCGCCTTCCAGTTGGGCCACCAGCCGGTCCGCGGCTCCCTGATCCGGTATCTCCAGCGCCTCGTCATCGCGCTTGACGAGCTGGGCCGCCAGAAGGGGCGGCTTCCGGGCGGCCAGGTCCGCCTCGATGGTCCAGTACTCGCGTTTCTGGAAGGCGCGGATCTCCCGCTCCCGCTCCACGATCACGCGCACCGCCACGGTCTGCACGCGCCCCGCCGACAGCCCGCGCCGCACCTTGTCCCACAGCAGCGGCGAGATCTTGTAGCCCACCAGCCGGTCCAGCACCCGGCGCGCCTGTTGCGCCTCGACCAGCCGCAGATCCACGCTGCCGGGCCGCTCGAACGCTCGCCGGATGGCAGTCGAGGTGATCTCGTGAAACATCACCCGGTAGATCTTCGGGCCGCCGTCGCCCCGGCCCTCGAGTTCTTCCTGGAGGTGATAGCAGATGGCTTCGCCTTCGCGGTCCGGGTCGGCCGCCAGGTAGACTGCCTCCGCCTGCCTGGCGGCTTGGCGGAGTTCCTGGACCAGCTTTTTCTTGCCCTCGATGACCACGTAGGTGGGCTCGAAGCCGCGCTCGACGTCCACCGCCAGCTCGCGCTTGGGCAGGTCTTTGATGTGCCCCAGGGAAGCCTTCACCACGTACTGTTTCCCCAGGTATCTGCCGATGGTGCGCGCTTTGGCCGGCGATTCGACGATGACCAAGGATTTCGACATACCAGATGTGCTTGAGTTGTTCTGGACGCTGGCCTCTCGCCAAAAACGGGGCGCTCACCACACTTTAACAAAATTCTTGCCGGGAAGCTGGCGCACGACGCCCGCCATCTCGAGCTCGAACAGCGCGGCGATGACCTCCGAGGAGGTAAGGTCCTCGAACGCCTCCAGCAGCTCGTCGATGTGGATCGCGGCGTCCACCTTGAGTTGCGCCAGCACGCGCCGCCCCGCCGCGTCCAGTCCCAACGCCGCCACCGGCTCGGAGCCCGGCGCGGCGGCAGTTTCTGCGGTCTGGGCAAACAGCTCCGGCTGGCGAAGCGTCATCAGCCGCCGGCGGTCCTCGGGGGACAGCTCTTCGAGCACGTCGCCCCACTCCTGCACCAGCTTGGCGCCCTGCTTGATGAGCAGATTGGGCCCCCAGCTCATCTTCGAGGTGATGTTGCCCGGCACGGCGAAGACCTCGCGACCTTGATCCAGCGCCAGCCTGGCCGTGATGGCCGAGCCGCTGTACTGCCCGCCCTCCACCACCACGACTCCGGTGCTCAGGCCGCTGATGACGCGGTTGCGGATGGGAAAGTTTTGCGGATAGGCGGGCGCGCCCAGGGGAAACTCCGACAGCAGCAGCCCTTTCTCGATCAACTGAGCAACCAGCTTGCGGTTCTCCGTGGGGTAGACCACGTCGGCGCCGCAGCCCAGCACGGCGATGGTGTTGGCGCCGGCGGCGAGCGCTCCGCGGTGGGCGGCGCTGTCGATGCCGCGCGCCATGCCGCTGACGATGGCAAGACCCGCCCGCCCCAGCTCCCCGGCCAGCCGCTCGGTCACCGCGATCCCGTAAGGCGTCGGGTGGCGCGTTCCCACTATCGCCAGCATCAACGCGCCGAGTAGCTCCAGGCGGCCGCGGGCGAACAGCAGAACAGGCGGGTCGAAGATCTCCCGCAACCGGGGCGGGTAGCGGGAATCGGAAATGGGGACCGCCACGGCTCCGCTGGCCTGCATCTTCTGCTGCTGCGTCGCGGCGTCCTCGAACGCGCAGCCGCTCATGATGGCCTGCGCCAGGGCCGCGCTGGCGCCGACGTTCTCAAGCTCCGACCGCGAGGCGCGGAAGATCGCGCCCGGCGTGCGAAAGCGCTCCAGCAGCTTGGCCGCCGTGCGGGCGCCCAGTCCGGGCACCATCCTCAACGCCAGCCAGTCGATTTCCTCATCGCGCGCCAGTTGCGCAGCCTGCATCGACACGACTCCTTATGTCAATTGGTGGCCGCGCGGCGCGGGGATTCTCACCCGCAAACTCAACTCCGGCCGGTTCGCCCGACACGCCCGAGCGCCGTATACTGGTCATAGGACCATGATTCCGGAGGATTTGCGGCCGCTGTTTTGGGACGTCAATACCGACCTCTTCCAACCCGCCTCGCATCCCCGCTACACCATCGCCCGCATCCTGGAGTACGGTGACCGCAGGGCGGTGGCCTGGCTGCGGGAACTTTTCACCGCCTCTGAAATCGGCGAAGTCCTACAGACCGACGCGCGGCTCTCCCGGAGGTCCGCCAACTTCTGGGCACTGGTCTACGGGATTCCGCGGGAGGAAGTGGCGGCCCTGCGCAAAGCCGGCTGAGCATGTGGCACGCTGACACTCTGGCCGAGGCCGCCGCGTGCGCGCTCCACGAGTTGGAGCAAGCCGGCGTCCTTGGCGACTTCTACCTGGCCGGCGGAACGGGCCTGGCTCTCCATCTGGGACACCGGCGCTCTCGCGACCTGGACTTCTTCAGCACTCCGGCGTTCCAGGAAGACGCACTAGTGGCGGAGATGCAACACCTGCGCGGGTTCGCGCTGACCGCCAAAGCGCCACACACACTGCACGCCGTGCTTCAAAGCGCCAGAGTCAGCTTCCTCTCCTACCCCTACCCGGTGCTGTTTCCCTTCGCGGACTTCTCTGGCGTGAGGGTCGCTGACCCCAGGGACATTGCCTGCATGAAGATCAGCGCCATTGCCAGCCGCGGGACCAGACGTGATTTCGTCGATCTGCACTCGGTCTCGAAGCTGTACGGCCTGGCTGAGTTGCTGGAACTCTTCCGGCACAAGTTCGCCCAGGCTTCCTACAGCATGGTGCATGTGCTGAAATCCCTGACCTATTTCGACGACGCCGATGAGGATCCCCTGCCCGATATGCTGGTCCCGCTCGACTGGGATGAGGTCAAGCGGTTCTTCGTGAGCGAAGCTCTCCGCTTCTTGTGAGCTGCCGCCGGGTCGCCGGGCCCGCGTGGTATCCTGAGAATCTACTCCCCTCACGCCGGCGGTCGCATCTTGAAAGTCGGATTCGTCAGCCTGGGTTGTCCCAAGAATCTGGTGGACACGGAAGTCATGATGGGGCAGCTTGTCGCGCGCGGCCACCAGCTCACCTCGCATCCGGAAGAAGCCGAGGTGATCGTGGTCAACACGTGCAGCTTCATCCGGCCGGCCCAGCAGGAATCGGTGGACACCATCCTGGAGATGGCGCGCCACAAGCGCTCCGGCACGCTCAAGAAACTCATCGTGGCGGGCTGCCTGGTCGAGCGCTACGGCGAGGAGATCCGCCGGCGCCTCCCCGAAGTGGACGCGGTCCTGGGCGCCAACGAGGTCCCGCAGATCGTCGCGGCCTGCGAAGGGCGACCCGTCACCGCCGATTCCCGCCGGCCGTACCTTTACAACCACCTGAGCCCCCGTGTGCGGGCCACGCCGCCGCACTACGCCTACATCAAGATCGCCGAGGGCTGCGACCACTCCTGCTCCTTCTGCATCATTCCGCAGCTTCGCGGCCCGTACCGCAGCCGGACCATCGAGTCGGTGGTGGCCGAGGCAGCGCGGCTGTTCGCCCAAGGCGTGCGCGAGATCAACCTGGTGAGCCAGGACACCACCGCCTACGGCGAGGACCTCGGCAGGCGGGACGGCCTGGCCCGGTTGCTGGCGCGGCTGGCGCGGATCGAGACCCCGCAGCCGGTCTGGATCCGGTTCCTCTACGCCCACCCCAGCAAGATCACGCCAAGGTTGCTGGAAACCATGGCCGCGCATCCCGCCCTGGTGCGCTACCTCGACATCCCCTTCCAGCACTCCAGCGCCCGCGTGCTGCGGCGCATGCGGCGCGGAGGGTCCGGGAAAGCCTTCCTGAGATTGCTCGAAAAAATTCGCCGGGCGCTCCCCGGAGTGGCCATCCGCACCAGCCTGATGGTCGGTTTCCCCGGGGAGACGGCCGAGGATTTTGAGGACCTGTGCCGGTTCGTCGAAGCAGCCCGCTTCGACCACCTGGGCGTGTTCTCTTACGACGACGAGGAGACCTGCGCCAGCCACCGCCTGGAAGGCAAGATCCCGGCGCGCATAGTCTACAACCGCAAACGCCGCCTGCTGGCGATCCAGCGACGCATCTCGCGCGCGCTCAACCGGCAGCAGGTCGGCCGCGAGGCGCCGGTCCTGGTGGAAGGCCCGAGCCGCGAAACAGATCTGTTGTGGGAAGCCCGAACGCCGGCTCAGGCGCCGGAGATCGACAGCCTCTGCCTGGTGAACGACTTTCTGGGAGCGCCGCCGCGCGCCGGCCAAAGCCGCCGCCTGCGCGTCACCGCGGCGCACGACTATGAACTAATCGGAACACTTCTGCCGGATGAAGGCGACACGCATGGCGAACAGCTCGCCTAAGACGCGCCGGGCGGTGGCCGCCGCGCTGGCGACTTGGTTCGGCTGCGGATACTTTCCCGCAGCGCCGGGCAGCTTCACCTCGGCCGTCGCCCTGGCGATGGCGATTCTGCTGGCCCGCTACGCGGCCTGGCAGGGCTGGCACTTCGCGGTGCTCGCCGGCGTGTTGCTGGCTCCGGGCATTTGGGCGGCGCACCAGGAAGCCCAGCGGACCGCGCGCAAAGACCCGCGCTCGGTCGTAATTGACGAAGTGTTGGGACAGTGGGTGACGCTGGCCGGCGCCCTGAGATTGAACTGGAAGAGCTGGCTGGCGGCGTTCCTGCTGTTCCGAATCCTGGACATCTGGAAGCCCGCTCCGGCGCGCCAACTCGAATCCTTGCCCGGCGGCATCGGCATCGTGACCGATGACCTGGCGGCGGGCGTCTATGGCGCGCTTGTGTTATTCATTGCGGGGTGTTTCAATCTTTATTGACGGGCTATGGTAATCAGGAAGAACTCCGACGGAAGACCCCAGATCGCCGAGATCACTCCGGCCGCGGCGATTGCGGGAGGCGAACTGGAGATTCGCGGTACGGGCTTCGGTCGCGGTCAAACGCCGCGCGTGACAGTAGGGGATGTCGAGGCCCACGTTCTGGTGGGCTCGGACTCATTTCTCATCGCCCGGGTGCCGGAAGGAGCCGCGGCGGGCGAACTGGTAGTCGAGTGCGGTGACCGGGCCAGCCCGGCCCGAAGCTGCCAGATCGGCGTGCTGGTCGCCGCCAATGTGCATCCGGTAGCCAATCCCGCCCTGGACGCAGAAGGCAACATTTACACTACCTTGAGCGGCTCGCGGGGTCAGAAGACGCCCGTGTCCGTCTACCGGATTGACACCAGCTACAACCTCCGCCCGTTTCTCTCCGAGGTGATGAACGCCACTGGGCTGGCCTTCGACCGGGAGGGCTTCCTGTACGTCTCCAGTCGCCACGACGGCATTATCTACCAAGCCGGTCCGGACGGCAGCATGTCGGTGTACGCCGAAGGCATGGGCGTCGCCACCGGGCTGGCCTTCGACCGGGAAGAGAACCTCTACGTGGGCGACCGCAGCGGCACGATTTTCAAGATTAGCCGCTCGCGGCAGATCTATGTCTTCGCCACGCTGGAGCCGTCGATCTCGGCCTACCACCTGGCCTTTGGCCCGGACGAGCGCCTCTATGTGACCGGTCCCACAACCTCGAGCTTCGACTCGGTCTATCGCATCTCGCCCGCCGGAGAGGTGGAGCTCTTCTATCGCGGGCTGGGGCGCCCGCAGGGACTGGTCTTCGACGCCGACGGATGGCTCTACGTGGCTGCTTCGCTGGGCGGGCGCAAAGGTGTCGTCCGGTTGGGCGAGAACCGCCGCCCGGAACTGTTCCTTTCCGGCCCGCACATCGTCGGCCTGGCCTTCGCCGCCCCGCACGCCCTGGTTGCGGCCACCAACACGGGCATTTACCGCGTGGACGTGGGCATCAAGGGCCGGCCGTTGGTGTAGATGGACGCCGAGATCATCGCCGTCGGCTCCGAGCTGCTGACGCCGCAACGCATCGACACCAACTCGCTCTACCTCACCGAGCAGTTGAACGCCCTGGG
>CAYGVJ010000094.1:0-21629 GCA_964353255.1 uncultured Solibacteraceae bacterium
TTATGGTGGTGGTCTTGCCGGCGCCGTTCGGCCCCAGCAAACCGAAGATCTCCCCGCCGCGGGCCGTGAACGATACATCGTCCACCGCCGCCAATTCACCGAAGGTCTTGCGCAAGTGTTCCGTTTCGATCATCAGGCGCACCCCAATCTATCACGGTCGGACGGTCCGCGCCGGGAACTGTTACGCTAGTCCTTGCCATGCCCCTCTACCACTGGAATGAAATCCCCCTGGAGCAGTTGAACCCGTCGCTCGCCCGGCAGTGCATCCACACTGCGACGATGACCGTGGCGCGCATCCACTTGAAGAAGGGCGCCGTAGTGCCCGCCCACGCTCATGCCAACGAGCAGGTCACGCTGCTCGAACGGGGGCGGGTGCGGTTCACCGTCGGCGGCGAGCCTACCGTGCTGGAGCCCGGCGACATCATGCATACCCCGCCGGAGGTCCCTCACGGCGTCGAGGCCCTCGAAGACAGCCTGGCTCTGGATCTGTTCTCGCCCCCCCGCGAAGACTGGCGCCGCGGCGATGACGCCTATTTGCGCTAGCGGCGCCAGGCATACACCGCCTGGTCAAACTCCTCCAGCAGCGTGCGTGGACCATCGTCCATCCCGGGCAACATCTGCGTCATGAGGACCGCACACACCTTCTTTTCACGGTCGATCCAGAAGAAGGTATTGTAGATGCCGACCCACGCCATCGTGTTCGCCCCGCGCCCTTTTTCCTGCGCCTTGCTGTTGAGCGCGAATCCCAGCCCGAATTTGTCGAGCCCGCCCGGCAGCGCGGCGCCATCCTTCATCAGAAACGGCGTCAGGCTGGGGAATGGGCGCACCGTCAGGTCGCCGATCTGATTCTGTCCCATCATCCCCACGGATTCAGGCGTCAGGATGCGCCTCTCCCCAAGCTGCCCACCCGCCATCAACGCTTGCGTGAACCTCAGGTAATCCGCTGCGGTGGAATAGAGCCCGCCTCCGCCGCTGAAGAACTCCACCGGCTTCGCCGGCTGCCGGGGCTGCTCCGCAAGGCTTCCGTCCTCCTTGCGCTGATACCTATTCGCCAGCCGCGGCTGCTTCTCCGGCGGCACGTTGAAGAACGTGTCCGGCATGCCGAGCGGCTCGAAGATCTTCAGCCGGCAATAGGCCTCCAGCGATTGCCCGCTCACCTTTTCCACCAGCTTGCCCAGCCAGTCGATGCTGATGCCGTACTCCCAGCGCGTGCCTGGATCGAAAAGCAGCGGGGCCTTCAGAAACCCATCGCCCCCTCCCATCATGCTGGGGACCCGTCCCTTCGCCACGTAATCATGCAGCTCGCGGTTCATGAACTCGTACCCGAAACCCGAGGTGTGTGACAGAAGCTGCCGCACCGTGACTGCGCTCTTCGGCGCCCGCAGCTTGCCGCCTTCCAGCACCCGGACCTTCGCGAGCTCCGGCAGGTATGTCTTCGCCGGCTCGTCCAGCTTCACTTGGCCGGCTTCCACCAACTGCATCACCGCAACCGAGGTCACCGGCTTGGTCATGGACGCAATCCCGAAGATCGTGTCTTTGTTCATGCCGAACGCGCTCTCGTAAGCGACGCCGTCAGCGGTCGCCACCATGGCCACGACACCTGGCACGCGCTTCTGCTCCACCGCCGTCCGCAGAACCTTGTCCAGGTCCGCGGTGCTCCGCTTCGGCACGCTCGGCGCGCAGGCCGCCAGGACCAGCGACGCGACGAGCAGCGCAGTCTTCTTCAGCATGTTTGGTCTCCTTGTCCACGGATTATAGCCGAGCTCTGCTGCGCCCCGCGGGACACGCTTCAGCTTGTCCTCCCCGGACCTGTCCTGTCCCCTTTTCCCCGAGACCCGCCCCTCTACCTCTGCTCCGGCGGGCGCGCCAGCCAGATGGCGCCGGTGCGCTCGCCTAGGTTGAACACCAGCCGGTCGCGGGCCACCGACATCTCCGACGGCCCCGACCCCAGATTGGCCAGCGACCGCTGGGCGTTGTGGGAGTGGTAGACGGCGAACGGCTCTCCCGTGGGGCGCTTGGTGGTCCGGTCCACAGATTGCGCCCAGATGCAGCGGAAGCCGTCGCGCTCGGAAGTGAAGTACAAAAGGCCGCCGTCCGGCGACCAGCGCGGCTTGTCGTCGTTGAATTCGCCTCCCGTGACCGCAATCCACTCGCCAGGCGCCACCGCCTTACCTTCATGAAAAGGCGCTACGGCGACCTGCGAGTGAGTAGCGCTGGTCCGCGCCAGGAAGGCAAGCCAGCGCCCGTCGGGGGAGAAGTGAGCCTCGGAGAGACTGTGCTCGGGGTGACTCAACAACTGAGCTTTCTTGCCGCTGGCCACCTCCAGCAGACCCATGCTCCCCGAGCGGCCTTCCGTATACAGAACTCGCCGGCCATCCGGTGACCAACTCTGAAGCGGGCCGCAATCCTCGCAGATCTTCTCGACCAGGCCCGGGCGCCCATCCGGCTCCAGCGGCACCGCGTAAGTGGTCCACCGGCGATCCGCCGCCCCTCGGTAGGCCACCTTCGAGCCGTCAGCCGTGATAATCGGCGAGGAAAGCGGGCGGCGGCTGTAGGCCAGCGCCGTCTCCTTCCCCGTGCCCAGATCCTTCATCCAGACCTGCCCGTTGCCGGCCCGGTTGGACAGGAAAACCACCTTGCTTCCATCGGCCGAGACCGAGGGCACCAGATCGGGCGCAGCGCCGCGCGTGAGCCGCTCCAGAGCGCCCGTCACCTTCCCCCGGTTGGCGTCCAGGGGCAGGCTCCAGATGTTGGTGGCCTCGGTCAGGCTGGCAAACGCCAATAGCCCGCCCGCAGCCGCCGAGGGCTGTACTTCCCGGTCGGCTCCGAAGGTCAGCCGCTCAGCCGCTCCCTCGACTTTCCAGGTCCGGGGCGACAGCGCGAGCTGCCATAAATCCACGCTGTCGCCGAGGCGGGCCGGGAACACAAACTCCAACTGCTCACCAGGGCGGAAGCACCCAGATAAACGGGCCGGAAACAGCCTCCGGCGCCCCAGCACTTCGAGGGCTCCAGTCTTGACCGGCGCGCTGCCGTCCAAGGCTGCCGCCCACAAGTCGGGGACGCGCTCTCCCGGCCCGACCCCTCCGAACAGGAGCCGCTTGCCGTCGGGCAGCCAGGCCGGCGAGTAAGCTGTTTCAAACTGGGGAGCCACCTCCCTGGGCGACCCTCCGCCTGACGGGACGACGTAGACCTTGCCGGCCCCCCGCGTGAAAAACGAGCTGCCAGGGTTGCCCACCCAGTAAGCGATCAGGTTGCCGTCCGGTGAGAAGCGCGGGCCGCGGCCTTCCTTGGCGATCAGCCGGGCGTCGCCGCCCAGCGTCGAAACCACGTACACGCCGCCGCCCTCGCGCTCCGAGCGGAAAGCGATGCGGCTGCCGTCCGGCGCGAAGGAAGGCTCCGAGTAGTCCTCCAGGTCGCGGGTGAGGCGAATGGGTTCGCCTCCGGCCAGTTGCTGCACCCAGATCTCCAGGTTGCCGCTGCCGCTGCGATCAGAGGCGAAAGCCAGCAGTTTCCCGTCCGGAGATATCGCCGGATCAGTCGTCAGGCCGGAATCGAAAGTGAGCCGGGTAAGCACCAGCTCGGGAGCGGAAGGCGGCGGGCGCCTGAGCCATAGGCCGATGCCCAGGCCGCCGGCGAACAACCCCGCCGCCGCAGCCAGCGTCGCCGCCAGACGCCACCTGCGGCGCGGCCTCGGCGGCCGAGGTCGGGAGGGTAGTTTGCCCGATTCGGATTCATCCCGCAGCTCCTCCAGCGCCACCTTCACGTCGGCCATGTACTGGAAGCGGCGGGCAGGCTCCTTCTTGAGACAGCGCGCTATGATCCGGTCGAGCTCCGGCGGCACGTCCTCGCCCGCCTGGCTGGCAGGTTCCGGATCTTCGCGCAGGATAGCTGCCAGCACGGACACTTTCGAGTCGCCACGGAACGCCTGCCGCCCCGTGGTCATCTCGTACAGCAGGGCCCCGAAGCTGAAGATGTCCGACCGCGCATCCAAAGGTTTCCCCTCGGCCTGCTCCGGCGACATGTAAGCCACCGTACCCAGCAGGGCGCCTTCCTCGGTCTCCACCGTGACCGTGGGGGCCAGGTCCGCCGCTTCCGCGGGCGTGGCCGGCTCGGTCAGCTTGGCCAGGCCGAAATCCAGCACCTTCACCAAGCCGGGCCCCGTGGTCGCCGCGGTAACCATGATGTTGCCCGGCTTCAGGTCCCGATGCACGATGCCGGCCGCGTGCGCGCTCGAGAGCGCGTCGGCCACCTGGATGGCGCACCGCAGCGTCTCTCTGAGCGGCAAACCCTTGCGCGGAATCGTCTGGCCGAGCGTCCGTCCGGCCACGTACTCCATCACCATATAGTCCGTGCCGTTCGAGGAAGCTATGTCGTGGATGGTGATGATGTTGGGGTGGTTCAGGGCGGAGGCGGCCTTGGCCTCCTGGATGAACCGCTGCCTGCGCTCCGGGTCGCTCATCCTGTCCGTGGGCAGCACCTTGATGGCGACCAGCCGCTCCAGGCGCGTATCGCGCGCCTTGTAGACCACTCCCATGCCGCCCTCGCCGAGCTGCTCCAGCACCTGGTAGTGGCCGATGGTTTGTCCGATCATTCGAGCCTCCCGCGGCGAAGCTCACCGGAGCTTTCGCCGGTCCGTAAACGGATTGACCACCTTCACTCCGGCGTAATCCTGATCCTCGTTCAGATCTTCCGACAGCACCACTTCGCAGCCCAGGCAGCGGGCGGCTTCGATGATGGCCGCGTCCCAGTACGAAATGCGGAATCGCGCCTTGGTCTTCAAGGCCCCCTGCATCAGGGGCAGCGTAATCTCCTGAACCGGGAACCGGAGGAAGGACTCCACCAGCGCGGCGGCTTGCTCATGAGTCAGCCGGTGGGGCTTTCCGGGCCGAGTCGCCTGCACGTAGAATTCCTGAAGCACCTGGACCGAGAGGGCCAGGTCGTTCGCTTCGAGCAAAGAAAGGGCAAGCCTGGACTTAGACCGCTCCTCGGCAGCCGTGCTGACCGCGTAGAGCAGGATGTTAGTATCAACGAACCGCATCTCGCTCGTGGACGGCCTCGCGCTTCAAGCGATCCCCGGCCCGAAAGCGCCTGACCGAGGCCAGCACTTCCGCTTGCAGCCGCTTCCGGCGCTCGAAATCCGATTCTTCCTGGCCGAGTTTCAAAAGGAAATCGCGCACCAGCGAGCTGAGGGAGGTGTCGCGTTCGGCGGCCTTGATCCTGGCGGTGCGGTAGACCTCCTCGGGCAGTGATACGGTGATGTTCCTCACAGAATCACTGTAGCACACCGATCCGCTGGGTGGCGCGCTCATTCTTCGTCCGCACGGCCCCCCCGGCAGGCTGCGACCACGGTAATATCATCGGCCGCCGGCTGCCCCTCCGTCCAGGCCTGCACTGCCTCGTATACTGAAGTGACGATGGCCTGAGCCGCCGCGTAACCTTCCCGCTTCAGGATCCCCACCAGCCGCTCCTCTCCGAATTCCTCTCCGGCCGAGTTCACGGCCTCTGTCACGCCGTCGCTGTAAAGCAACAGCACATCGCCGGGCTCGAAGCGTACTCGTTCCCCCAGGAAGCGCGCCGCCGGCAGCACTCCCAGGACTGGCCCACCCTCCTCCAGGCGCACGACCTCGTCGCCCGGGCGCAGCAGCAACGGCGGATTGTGCCCGGCGTTGCAGTAAGTCGCTTCTCCCCTCCGCGGGTCCAGCACGCAATAGAACAGCGTCACGAAGCGATTGTCCGGGTAGGTCGCGCAGAGACTCCGATTCAGTCGCCCCACCAGCGCCTCCGGTTCCACCGCGCTCTCCGCCAGCGCCTGCACCTTGGCCTGCAAACCTGTCATCATCATCGCCGCGGGCATGCCCTTGCCCGCCACGTCCGCTATCACCAGGCCCACCTTGCCATCCGGGTAAGCCAGGAAATCGTAGTAGTCTCCGCCCACCGCCCGGCAGGGGACGGCCTGTCCCGCCAGGTCCACGCCCGCCACGACTGGAGCCTCCGCAGGCAGCAGCCACCGCTGGACCTCGGCCGCCTGCTCGAATTCCTGCTCCAGCAGCCGCTCGGACTGCTCGACTTCGACCAGCCGCTCGCGCTCGATCCGGATGGCGGCCACATTGGCCATCACCGTCAGCAGGCTCAGGTCTTCGGCGGTGAACTCCCGGAGCAAATGCGGAGTGTCCACATAAATCAGGCCGATCACCCGCTCGTCCGTCTGAAGCGGCACCGCCATCAGGCTCCGCACCCCATGGCGCACGATGCTGCCGCGGTCTCGCAGGGCTTCATCCTGCTCCACGTCTTGAACCAGCAGCGAGGTCTTCCTTTCCAGCACCCGATCGCGCACCGCGGTGCTGATCCGGAAGTTGTCCCCGCGTGCCGCCTGCACTGCCAGGCGCCCTTTTTCCGAGGTGATGAGGACACCCCGCTGCGCGCCCACCGCGTCCAGCGCCAGGTTGAGACTCACCTCGAAGAGTTCCGGCAGCGGGCGCCGGGCCGCCAGTTCACGGCCCACTCGCGCCAGAGCCGTGACCGCGCTCCCCCAGTGTGCCGGCCCTGGCGCTGCGCCGGGTTCCGGCGGACCCTCGCCGCCCAGCAGGTTCCCCAGAGTGACGCTCACTGTGTGCCCTTCCGGCACCGGCACTCCCTCGAACAAGACCGTTTTCTCCGGACCCGTCGCCGACGGCTCGTAAACCAGCGTCGCCCGGCTGGCCGTGATCCGGTCGCCCGGGCGCAGCCGGTGGGGCGCCATGATCCGCACGCCGTTCACGAGGGTCCCGTTCTTGCTCCCCAGATCCCGCACCAGCCACCCGTCGCCCTCGCGCTCCAGCGCCAAGTGCTGCCGGGACAGGCCCAGGTCCTCCGGGTAATTCAACTGGTTGGCGCCGGCGCGGCCCAGCGACAGGCGTTCCCCCTCCAGGCGAATGGTCCTGGCTTCGCCGCCCGTAACACTTACCGCCAGTTCGCGCGGCATGATTGCCATTCTCGCAGACTCTCCAGCCGCACGTCCCGCCCTGGGGAGTACAATTGTTGCTGAGACAGCGGGAACTCAGCGTGACTGGCAGGTTTCGAGCACTCGCAGGATGCGTCTTCCTTCTGGCGCCGGCGCTGCTGGCGGCGCAACTTCCCGCCACCCCGCCCGTGCCTGCGCCCCGCCCCAGGGAGGAGTGCCCGAAGTGCATCGAAGCCCAGCGCAAGCTCGAGGTCGCCAAGATATACCTCGCCGAGGGCCGCCTGCCCGAAGCGCGGAAGTGGCTCGAAGAGGCGGTGACCGCCGACCCGGCCAACAACGACGTCAAGGGACTTCTGGACCGCGTCTTGCAGCAGGAGAACCGCCGCAACGCAGCGCGCCAGGAGTCTGACCTGGCCGAAGCGCAATGGCAGTTGCGCAGCGGGCAGCGGGACAAAGCCTTCGAACTGGCCCGCAAGGTCGCCGAGTCTGCCCAGGACCCCGGAATCCTCAGCCGCGCCGACAAGATCCTCACCGAGGCTCGCCCCGAAAACGCCCTCAGCCAGTTGGAGATGCTCGCGCGGCAGCTCTGGTCCGGGTGGGGCTTCGGTCTTCTGGTCCTGGTCCTGTTTGGACTGGCCGTCTGGCTGATCCTGCTGCTCGCCAGGGAGCTGTATGCCGCCCTGGCGGGCCCGAACAACTGGCGGATCCGCAGCATCGAGGACAAGAACGGACTGGGAGCGGCCCAACTGGTTTTGGCGGCTTTCTCCCGGCTGGCTTCCCGCAAGCCCGTCACCCAGCCGGCTTCGGCGGGCCTGCTGAAGTTGGAGGTGCTGCCGCTGCCATCCGCAACCGGCTTGCTGCTCGAATTCGTCGAGTTCGACGGGCGGGCCCAGGCCGCCGAGGGCCTTCAACTAAGAGTGGGTGGCGTGCAGGTCGGGACGTTGACCAGACTGCCCGCCGGATTCAAGCACTGGTTTCAGGCCAAGCTGCCCACCGTGACCGGCCTCGCCTTCACCTCCCCCTCCGGGCAGGAGGTGACCGTTCGACTCACCGGCCGCCGCCGCGACCGCAGCGTCGCCACCATCAGCGCCTCGGCCAAGAGCGATGGGGTAAGCGATGCGGCCCGCGCGTCCGCAGAAAGCGCGGTGCTGAAGATCTACTGGTGGATGGTCAGGCCCCAGGCTCCGGAGGCCGAAGCGGAAGCCGCCGAACAGTTGCGCGAAGGCTTCGACCTCCTGAGGCGCCACATGGAGGCTGAGCCGGCCGGCGTGCTAGAGCAGGCCCTGGTCAAGTTCGGCCAGGTCCGCAGGACGCTGCCCGAATTCTGGGAGGCTTACCTTTACGAAGGGGTCGCTCTGGACTTGCTCGAACGCCACGACGAAGCGCTCCTGCGCTTCGAGTGCGTCGAGAGCCACGTCACCGTCTCCGCCCTGCGCGACAAGGCGGTCTATAACCAGGCCGTGGCGCACATGCGCAAGTTTCAGCCGGAGGAGCTCCGCAAGGCCTGCAACCTTTTTGCCAGAGTGGCTGGGCCCCGGCCCGATGTCCTCCGAGAGCCTATCAAGGTGCTGGCCAAAGGCGGGCGCGCCAATGCCATCGCTCATTACCCCATCTTCTGGGAGTGGCTGCTGCACCGCGGCAGGACGGCGGCCACCGACGCCCAGCGCCTGGAATGGAAGCGCGCCGACGTGGGCGAAGTCTTCGCCTGGCTCAGGCAGGTCAACGAGCTGGCCAAAGAGATTGATGGCGATCTGGAGTCCATCCGCCGCGCGCGCGACTCGGCCTGGGACGAGCAAGCGCGCCGCCAACTCGAATGGGCCAAGCTCAACGCCGTCGGCAACGTGCATCTGAACCTCGCTCTTGGCTTCCTCTGTTCTCCGCGCCCGGCCGAGTTCGATACCGTCGAGAGTGATCGCCGGCGCTTCCTGGAAATCGCCCTCGAGAGTTTCCAGGCCAGCGAGCTGCTGCTCGCGCCGGGGGTGGAGACCTTGAGCAACATCGGCGCCACTTACCTCTACATGGGCCGCGGCGCCGATGCCAGAAGCTACCTGGCCCGCGCCATTCAACTGAATCCCGGCCGCGAGTACGCCTACTATCGCACCGCCCAAAGCTGGGACCAGGAAAACCACCGCGACAAGGTCCTGGAGGTCTTGAAGGGCTACGGCAGACCGGTCCGCATCCCGGAATTCAGGCAGCTCTTCGAGAAATACCAGGTCCCGCTGCCGCAATAGGGGCCAGGGGTAAGCCGGTGACTGGCGAGCTGTTCTCAGGATTCGCGTTTCTCGCCGCCGACGCCCAGGGCGCCGCAGCCATCCCCCTGGCCATGCTCCTGGTCTTCGGCTCCGCCAAACTCCTCGCCGAGATCTGCGAACGTTTCAACCAGCCCGGCATCGTGGGGGAGATTCTGGCCGGCGTCCTGATCGGCCCCAGTGTTCTCGGGTGGATCTCACCCAACCAGTTCCTCACCACCATGTCCGAGCTGGGGGTGATGTTCCTGCTGTTCCGCGTGGGCCTGGAGGTCAAAGCCTCCGAGTTGCTGCGCGTCGGTGGCACGGCCACGCTGGTGGCCACTTTGGGCGTTGTGGCGCCGTTTTTTCTCGGCTGGGGAATCCTGCGCTTGTGGGGAGAACCGCACACCGAGTCCATCTTTGTGGGAGCGGCCATGGTGGCCACCAGCGTCGGCATCACCGCGCGGGTGCTTTCGGCCGGAGGCCTGCTTCGTAAGAGGTTCGCTCAGATCATCCTGGCCGCGGCGGTCATCGACGACGTGCTGGGCCTGCTGGTGCTGGCTCTGGTCGGCAGCCTCGCCAGGGGCAGAGTCAACCCGCTGGAGCTGAGCTTGACCGCCGCGCTCGCCATCGGCTTCACGGTGCTGGTGGCTGCCTGGGGCAGCAAAACCATGCGGAGGTTCGTCCCCCACATGGAAGGGCGCCTGCGCGCGCAAGAAGCCCAGTTCGCCCTGGCGGTGACGCTGCTGTTTGCGCTCTCTTTACTGGCGGTCTACGCCGGGGTGGCGGCGATTGTGGGCGCCTTCCTGGCGGGCATGGCGCTGGCGGAAAGCGTCGGGCAACGCGTGCAAGACCTGGCCCACGGCGTGGCCGAATTGCTGGTCCCTTTCTTCCTGGTGGGCATAGGCCTGCGCGTGGACTTGGCGGCGTTTTTGGAGCCCTCCGTCGCGGCGCTCGCCGTCGTCATCCTGCTGGCGGCGATCCTCTCCAAGCTCGTCGGCTGCGGGCTGGGTGCATACCGCTTGGGCCGTGCGGAAGCCCTCAGGGTCGGCCTGGGCATGGTGCCTCGCGGCGAGGTCGGGATGGTGGTCGCGCAGCTCGGGCTGAGCATGGGAGTCATTCGGCAAGACATCTACGGAGTGGTCGTATTTATGTCCGTCGCCACGACGTTGCTGGCCCCGCTGCTGCTGACAGTCGGCCAGCGTCCCAAGCGCGCTTGACTTAGTCTCTAGACTTAGTCTATAATCGGCCCCAGATGAATACTGCCGTCTTCAACATCCACCAGGCCAAGACTCACCTGTCGCGCCTGCTGGCCCGCGTCAGCCTCGGCGAGGAGATCACCATCGCCAAGGCCGGAAAGCCAATCGCCCGCCTGGTCCCCATCCAGCAGAAGCTCAAGGAGCGGGTGCCGGGCACGGACAAGGGGAAGATCTGGATGGCGCCCGATTTCGACGCCCCGCTGCCGGACGAGATCCTCGACGAGTTCTACAAGTGAGGGCGCTTCTCGACACCCACATACTGCTGTGGTGGGCCGCAGATGATCCCCGCCTGTCCCGCCGGGCCCGGCAGGTGCTCCGCGATCCTGCCAACGAGCTTCTGTTCAGCGTGGCCAGCGCCTGGGAGCTGATGATCAAGAGCCAGGTCGGCAAGCTGACCTTGCCTGAACCCCCGGCCCGCTACATCCCCGATCGACTCTCCCGGTTCGCCATCGGGACTCTCCCGGTCGAGTTGAGTCACGCGCTCAAGCTCAGCGACCTGCCCCTCCACCACCGCGACCCCTTCGACCGCATCCTGATCGCCCAGAGCCAGGTCGAGCGTCTGCCCATCGTCACCGCCGACCCCCAGATCGCCCGGTACCCAGTCGAGATCATCTGGTAGTCGCACATCCACCGCCACCACCTCGGCGTTCGCGCCTGAGATGATCGGGTACAGCTTCTTGCTCATGTCATCCTCGTAGGGATCGAAGCCGATCCGCTTGCATTGTACTGCTGGTTTCCGTTCTGTCGCCGGGAGGCAAAACCAGCCCCTGGAGTTTCTACATTTTGTGGCCTGCCAAGGTGACATCGTGGCGCACGCTTGAGCGTGCCGCGGCGAACTTCAGTTCGCCGTCCTTCCACGCACTGGACCACGAATACCAGCGCTCGCGGACTCCGGGCTGAAGCCCGGCGCGGGCTAAAGAGCCCGCCCCACAGGGCAGAGGTAAGCTGCTGGGCCTGGTGGGGCGGCCTCTCAGGCCGCGGCCGGCTCTTAGCCGGCCCTGGTTTGGTTGCGGCTATGCCGCACTGTGCCACGGTTTCTGATCAGACCCCGCCATCCCAGAAATGTCCAAACTCCAGGGACAGGCGCCCAGGGGGCACCCGGCCTGCCGGCCGGAACGGTTCCTATCATCTAGGAACCCGCGAAGCACGACACTAGAACCAGTGGACGCCGACCGCAACACCAAGGTTCAGCGCTGGAAAGCACTGAGCCCGTGACGCTGGCAGCCCGTCAACACCCCAGGTTGCCCTGCCCTCTACTTCCCAACGCACCCCGCGGGGCAACTCCGCAACATCCCGGCAGCGACCTCGCACATGGGCCTGGCGACTTCCCAGCGATTCGGGATGCCGAGCGCATATCCCACCGGGTAACCCTGCCTCGGACCCCTTCGTGTCCCACAACGCCGTTTCAGGCCAGCTTTCGGATGGCCGGCCATCCGCCCTCTGCTCGGAAACGTAAACACTACGGCGTCAGTCGCGAGTGATCGTAGCGCACGTCGGCGCCCACGCTGCCAGCGTCGTGATAGGCCGGCGGCCGATCGCAACAGCGGTGGAGGTATCAGAACCTTGTGTTGCCAGCCATGAGGGTGCTACAACACTCTTAGGAGAATCTTATGTACGAACCGTTTCGTCCCCATTTGCACCAACCGCGAGCGGCTGTCGCCGGATGGGCCTTGATCACGTTGATGATCTCCTCGACCCTGGTGACGGTTGCCGCAAACGCGGAAACCTGCGATTCCAACCCTCCTCCGCCGCAGCCAGTGAAAATGGCGAAGATCGCTAACTGCGGTCTGACCCCGCCCTGCCTCGTGAGCGGAGCCAGCGACGCTCCGGCGGTCAACATCACCAACAGCGGAGGCGGTGCCGCGGTTTCGGGCGTGAGCGCGACCGGGGTCGGCGTGGTCGGCGCCAATAAGACTTCGGGGAACTACGTCGAGCTTGGACGAACGGCGGGCGCCCTGCACGCGGTCGCCTGGAAGGGCCAGGCCGGGTACTTCCAGGCCCCGACGGACGACGGCATCGCGAGCGAGAGCGCGGCCAGTGGCAAGTCGGGCGTGTACGGCGCCAATTCCGACCTGAACGGCTACGGCGTTGTCGGCCGCAACACTAAGACGGCGAACTTCGGGCACCTCGGCGGCAAGGGCACCGGCGTGTATGGCGAAGGACTGTCCATGTCGAGTGTCGGCGTATGGGGTAAAGGCACAGGGACCGGCGTCCGCGGAGAGGGTTTCGTCGGTGTCACGGCGCTCGCAAACGGTGACAAGGGTATGGGCCTTTACGCCGAGGGGGGCATCAACGGAGTGGCCGCCGTTTTCCGCGGCAACATCTTGGTGAAGAGCGTGAAATCTGGCAACATAGTCCTCGAACTGGGCGAGGGCCTCGATTATGCCGAGGGCTTCGGCGTATCGGCGCAGACAGAAATCCGCGCGGGATCCGTGCTCGTAATTGACCCCGAACACCCAGGCAAACTTGCCCTGAGCACGGAACCGTACGATCGCAGAGTGGCGGGGATTGTCGCCGGAGCCAAGGGCCTGCACTCTGGCGTCAGGCTCAGCGCCAGTCCATCCGATTATCCGGTCGCGCTAGCAGGCCGTGTTTATTGCAGCGTAGACGCGAGCTACGGTGCGGTTTCCCCCGGCGACCTATTGACCTCGTCCCCCACACCCGGACACGCCATGGTCGTCAAGGACTACCCCCGGGCGCAAGGCGCCATCCTCGGTAAGGCAATGGAGCGGCTGGCGATGGGCCAAAAGGGGCAGATCCTGGTTCTGGTGACGTTGCAGTGAAGGGCCCGGCCATGCGCAAACGAGCCAGTGGATTCGCGATGTTACTTGCGCCGTGCCTGCTGTTCGCTCCAGGCCGCGCAGCGGCGCAGCAAACGGAGCTGTTGATCATCACCGCCGATGAGTTCCTCGATGCGGTGCAACCGCTGAAGAACTTCAAAGACGTCACCGGCCGGCCGACGCTGGTGGTCAGCCTGAGCCAGGTGAAAACGAGCTTCACCGGAGTCGATGATGCCGAGAAGGTGAAGAAATGCATCGCGCACTATGTCCAGTACTCAGGGGTCAAGCACGTGCTTCTGGTGGGCGGTGTGAACAAGTTCCCCGTCCGCTGGAGGTATTGGGGGCGCTGGCGGCCAAACGACCCGTATTTTCGCGGCGACTGGAAGGTGACCGGGGGCCAGTACGTGCAATCCAGTACGGACAAAAAACCGTTCGGGGCTTGGGTGGACATCGGCGCCCATGACCGCTACACGATCGAGGTGGATGTGACCCGTCTGACGGGTGAGGCCCGCATCCTGTTCGCCAACGCGGACATGGCCGACGGCAGATATCGCCTGGAGATCGCCGAGAACGAGTTCCGGCTGCGGCGCTGCAACGAGGTCCGGGCGACGAACTTCAAGTTTTTCTCGGGCGACAAACACCCCGTAAAGCTGGTACTCGCGCCCAAGAACATCCAGATCTATGTAGACGGCGTCCTCTACGATTACCTCGATCTGGGCGCGTACACGCTGGTCCGGCCAGGCAGGCTGGGGATCGGCACCGACAGCGGCACGGCTAAGTTCGACAATTTCAAGGTCACTCTGAGCGATGGCACAGTCGTCGTGGACGAGCACTTCGAGAGCGGCCCACCCAGCGGCTTCACCGACGCGCTCACCGCGGACGAAAGGCACTGGGCCGTCAGCGAACTCTATTACGCCGACTTGTTCAAGGGCGGCCTGTACCAGTTTGACGACTGGGATGCGAATAAGAACGGCCTCTACGGCGAGATCGAATTCAACCTCGCCGGTAGCTGTCCGAACTGTACGATCAACAACGACGACATCGGTTACTCCCCCGAGGTCTCGGTCGGCAGGATTCCAGCTTCGACGGCGGCCGAAGTGACCGCATACGTCAACAAGGTGGTGGCCTACGAGCTCGCCACCATCCCGGGAACCTGGTTTGAAAAGGCGGCGCTCTTCGAGGGAGCCACGGGCGACGGCGCCCGCAACGACGCCATTGCCGGCTTTCTGGGCAGCCAGGGCTTCAGCGTCGTGAACCGGCACTGGGAAGACGACTTGAAGAAAAAGTCCGACAGCGAAAGAAAAGACATCGCGATCGACGCCCTGAACGGCGGCTTCGGCTTCGTCAGCTATCTCGGACACGGCGACTTCAATGCGTGGCAGTGCATGAACTTCAATTCCACTGATGCCGCCACCCGGCTGGCCAACTCGGGAATGCTTCCGGTCATTTTTGCCGCCGCCTGTTTCACCGGCCGGTTCGCGCCAATCGCCGGGACGGAGACCTACACCGATGTCAGCAACGTCGAGCACGCCGGCTCCCAGCAGTGCGAACCGTTTCCCGGGGTCGCGGGTGCGCCCAATCCCCTCCAGGCGAACCACGATGTCCCCTGCATCGCCAAGAACCTTCTATTCGCGGGCGGCGCACCGCCGGGGTCAACGGGGGCCATCATCTATCTCGGCGAAGCTCGCGCCGGCCGGTTCTGGGGGGCTCAGCTCGCGGAGTACTTCTTCAAAGCCTATTCCGATAGCGCGGCCGTGGGCGACATGTGGAAAAGCGCAATCCAGCGGTATTGGGCCGACAATAATCTCTTTGACAGCCACACTTGGCACTATGGTCCGGAGAAATGGGAAGTTGCGCACATGTTCGACGAGCCGCAGAAATTCGTACTGTTCGGCGACCCGTCGCTCCGCGCGGGCGGGGCCTTCCGAAACAGAACCTGCGGTCCCCTCTACGACGGCTTGCTCGGACCTGTGGCAGCCTATTCCCGTTACCGCATCGTCTGTGACAGCGTCGTGCCCGCCGGCCAAAAACTGACGCTCGAGCCGGCTTCCGCCCTCCTGTTTGAGCCCGGGACAAAGATCACGGCGATCGATACTGATCCGAGCAATGGCCTGCACGCCAATGCCTCGGCAGCAGGCGCGATCGGATTATTGACGATCGCACCGGACCCTCAGCTGGCTTCTGTGCTGAGCGGGATCGCCGTGCGAGGTCAACTGAGGCTTCGAGGAGGAGGCGCTATTAAGTTCTACTGAGGCAGTGCTGTCACGGTAGCCGTGAAGCTACAGCGGGTGTTGGGAACTAGGTTACTCAGACAGATCACTTGGGCGTTCATGCGGACTTGTGCCGCTCTTGATCCTGAACCCCCGAAACGTGTTTGGAGAAATAGATCCTGGCTTGTCGCCCAGCGTTTACCGACCGGGGACGGATGACGGCCCATCCGGAAGTTGGGCTCAGATTGCTGGAGTTAACGCCTTCGCCGGTCGGGTTGTCTGGAAGTCCGCTTGTGGGAAACAGGCGAAGTAGACCAACATCCAGAACTCAGTGTTGCGATCGGCCAGGAGTGGCGTCGCTCAACCTCCCGCCAGCTCGCCTCCGCCCTTCGGCTGGACTTGGCAGTTTATGAGGCCCGTGTTTGAACACTTGAAGACCTGCCCACCGGGCCATCCGTGGCACAGGCGTTCAGCCTGTGCAGGACTCTCTCAGCAACCTCTGAGCGCCTGTGCCAGGGTTTCTGATCAGACCCCGCCATCCCAGAAATGTCCAAACATGGGCCTGGCGACCCCCCAGCGATTCGGGATGCCGACGACATTCCCCAACGGGTAACTCTGCCTCGGGCCCCTTTGTGTCCCAGAACGCCGCTTCGGGCCACTTCCTGTGTGGGCGACGAGGTGCTGCGTACGCCCGGTGAAGCCAGCTTTTCTCTTTGTCGTCTCCCTTCTAACGAATTCGAGGGATCTCGCCACGCATCCTGCGTGTGACCTTTGACCTTTGGTACAATCGCCTTCGGTGGATTCCAGCGACATTGGCGGCACTGCTTCGGTGTCACCCGCGAAGAACGCCCCGCCTTCCTCTGAGGCTACTCGTGATCTTCTCAAGGGTGAGCTCAAGCGCCGTGTTCAATGGCTGTCGAATGACTGTTCTACGTTCTGGCGGGTTCGACTCGAGGCGACGGAGTGGTACAACGAGAACGTATGGACGGACTCCCAACCGTCAGGATTGGGAGGCGGGAACTTCGTCATGGCGCTTGCGATGCTGTCCGCGTGCAACTTTCTCGCAAAGGCCCATTCGTTCCTCGCCAAGCCTGACGCTTTCGTGACAGCAGGCGATCGGGCGAGGGTAAAGGGAGCCAAGGCCACCGTAAAGCAACAGTGTCCTGAATTGAAGTCTTTGTTCAAGAGCGGTAGCACCGACTGGAAACTACCTAAAGTTTGGTCGTGTAATGAAACGGAGGCATTCGGGCGGCTCATCGAGGCTCTTCACCGAGATGGAATCGATCTTGGACTTCCCCCCTCTGAGGCGGAGGCTGTTTGGGACCGCTTCAGAAACAAGCTGGCTCATATGGCCCATCCGCAGGGCGTCGTAGAAGTTAGCGCTGCGAACGAAGGAAAGCCGCTGAAGGACCCAAGGGGTGCTATCCAGAAAGGCGTTCCGGCGTTCAGGCTGAGGGATGGACGGTGGGTCTGTAACGCAGATCGGTTGAGTCTCGACGTTCTCGCGATTGCCGACTGGCTGTGCAAGGAGCTCGATGGCTGCGACGAACACCGAATCAGAGGCCTAGCGGAGTGGATGCGTGAGGACACGGATCTAACGCCGTCTCAAAGACCCTGACGGCCACAACCAGTAGGATACCTACGCAGGATTTCGGGCCGTGTCCAGCGCGCGGTCCCGAAGTCCCGTTGCGGGAACCACGCCAAGCCGGCCAATACCCAAAGCTCTTTGTTGCGATCGGCCGGGAATACCGCCGCTCGACCTCCCCCCGAGCTCGCCTCCGCCCTTCGGCTGGACATTGCAGTCTATGAGGCCGGTTCCAGTCCCATACGCGCTAACTTAGAGGCAGGTGTTGGGCATGGGCCGTGGCGCGCGCACTCTTGCGTGCCGCCTCGGCACTTCCGCTTGCGGATCCGTTGCCGGACGTGCCGAGGCTGTTTTTCGCCAGTTTCGCGATGCATCGACAGGAGTGTCTGTCCATACCGAAACATGGTGAACACTGTGTACCGAGCACATCGTAAACACTTTTTGTGTGTTTTGGCGCTGACGGAAGGAGCCCGTAGGGCGACTGGAGTCAGCGCCAAAACACCGTGGCCCAGCCGACTGTCACCCCTTGGGCGCATCCTGCGGCTCCTCCGATGGCTGTCGCTCGGGACGGCGAATTGCCAGTTTCTCTGAGTCTAGAACGCCTATCTCATAAAAGCTGAACCACACCCGCCAGTGCTGGTCCTCGATCTGCTCAAGCCCCACCGGCTCCCCTTCCAGCGCGTGCGCCACGAACACCCTCTCCGCCGACCAGCGGATCTGGCCACCGTTCGAGACTCGGCGCACTTCCCAATCCGCGGGGTATTCCACCTCCCGCAAGCGCCCTGGATACGATCGCTCCGAAGGCTGGTAGTACAGGGCCGGCGGCTGCTGGCCCAACGCTTCATGCGGACGCTCCTCGTTGTACACCCGGCGAAACTGATCGAAGCGCTCTTGTTGGGCGCGCCGACTGGAGGCCGGCGGGGAAGCCGTCTCCTGTTTCAGAGTCCGGTGCATCCGCTCATGCCGCCCGTTTTGTTCCGGCCGGCCGGGTTCGATGTGCTCAGGCACGATGCCCAGCTTGATGAACCACACCGACAGCCCGGTTAACCCGCTCTCCCCGTTGCTGCCGAAAGGAGCTCCGTTATCCGTCCGCATTCGCCCTGGCAATCCATACTCTCGAAACGCCGCCTCGAACACCGGCTTGGTGTGCAGGTAGTCAGCCGCCTTCAGCGCCTGACAGCGCAGCAAGTACCGGCTGTAGCCGTCGGAGATCGTCAGCGGATCGATCCGCGTGCCATCCCCGGTCCGAAACCAGCCCTTGTAATCCGCGGACCAGACCGCGTTCGGAGCCCCCGCGTGAGCTAAGGGCTCGCTGGCTCGTCGGCTCCTGCGCCGTCGCTTCCGCGCCACCGTCAAGCCGTTGCGCTTCAGGATCGCTCCGATGGTGCTCTCCGCCGGTAGGCTCTGGGCGGCCTGATCCCACTCCAGCCGGGCGCGGATCTTGGGCGCACCCCAGGTCGGGTGCTTCTCCCGCACCCCGATCACCAGATCTTCCATCTCTGGCGAAACGGCATTCGGGTGCCGGTGCGGCGCTCGCGACCGATCCCGCAGGGCCTCCAGGCCTCCGCCCTGGAACCTGCCGAGCCACTTGTAGCCGGTCGCTCTGGTCACTCCATAAAAGCGGCACAGCTCGGCCATGTTCCAGTCCCCGCTCCCCCAGTCCTCAACGAACCGAAATCTCTCTTCCATGACACCGCGCGCTTTCCAGGGCATAAAACATAATGCCCCAAAAGTGTTCACGATGTGCTCGGTACCATCTGTACATCATGTGCCCGGTACATACCTGTCGATGCGGCAGACTGAGAGTCCGCGCCACGTCGTGTTCGCGCCCGGGGCTTGAGTTAGCGCCCACCGGTTCCAGTCCCCAACCCTAGATCTTTGTTTCCCCCTTCCCCCTCAACACCTTGCCTCCGCCATCCCCTTCTGGTCCTCTTCGCCCGTCGTACAATGCCAGCGGCAGGACCCATGGATGTCACGGCCACCACAATCCGAATCCCCGCGCCCGGCGGCGAACTCCAGCGGAATCAGTGGGATGGAAAAAAATTACGAAACGAAGCCAACTCACACCTCCACCGCCACCACCTCGTGGTAGAGGATGGAGGGGACGGTGAGGGTGACGTAGCCAGCGGCCCCTTCGACGCGCGGGGTCTGGCCGCTCACCAGCAGTTGTACCTTCTTGGCCCGCGCGGCCTGGGGCACCAGCGCGCCCGCTGGCCGGGTCGCCGGAGCCGTAGTGCTGGGAGCGGGCCGCTGACGGTGAGCATACCGGAAAGCCAAAGCAAATGGCGAACGGAAAAGCGTCGCCACAGCAGTAGAGATCACGGTTGACATGCTCCCGGCACTGTGGGACACTGATCACCAGTCGGAGGTCTGCACGATGCGGTCTTCGTTAGTCGGCAAGCTACTTGTCGGCGCCCTGTGTGCGCTGGGAATCTCGCGTGCGGGCCCGATCTACTCTGTCCACCCGATCCAGACGCCCGCCGGCTGGACCGTAGGGTTCATGTCGGACCTCAACAACCTCGGCCAAGCAGTAGGCTGGGGGATTACTGGCGGCCACGAGCAGGGATTCGTCGGATCCACATCGGGCAGCACTCCCATCCCCTTGCCGGAGGGATACTCTGACGCTCGGCCTTTTGGGATAAACGACTTGGGTCAGGTGACCGGGAACGCGAAGACGGGAGGGGGGTGGAGCACTAGCCGAGCCTTTATCGGAACCGCCGCCGCGAGTACCCTCATCCCCATGCCGGCTGGATGGTCAATGCCGCAGGCGTTCGGCATCAACAACTCCGGCCAGGTGGCCGGCTACGTGAACACGGACAGCACCACCCAGGCGTTCATCGGAACCATCTCCGGCCCCACTCTCATCTCCTTGCCTTCCGGGTGGTCATGGTCGCACGCCCGGGGCATTAACGACTCGGGCCAGGTGGCCGGCTGGGGGGGGCCGGACATCTTCTCTATGCAGGCATTCATCGGAACAACCTCCGGCAGTACCCCCATCCCCAGGCCAGCCGGGTGGTCAGAAGTGGTTTGGACGAAGGGTTACGGCATCAACAACTCCGGCCAGGTGGCCGGCCTGACGTTTGGGCACTACCCTCCGGAATTGGCGTTTATCGGAACCACCGCCGGCAGTACGGCCATCCCTTTCATTCCAGGAGCGGAGGGGCAGAACGTCGGCTTCTTCCCACTCAATAATGCCGGGCAGGTGGTCGGTGAGTGCTCCCCCGCCGACGCATGGCCCCCGGCTGGCTGGACTGGCGAGTGGATCTGGGATGCGCTACACGGCACCCGGATACTGAATGATCTGGTACCGCAGGAATGGCGCGTCGGTGGTCCTCAGAGCATCAACGACAACGGCCAGATCCTTGCCGTGGGCGCCAACTCCAGCACTCATTTCGTCGGCTACGTGCTGCTGGATCCGATTCCGGAACCCACGACCGGCGTACTGCTGGCGGGCGGCCTAGTCGTGCTCGCGGTCCTCGTGCGCCGCAGACGTCCCCATCGGCGTGCCGGCTCCCAGTGTGCTTGACACCCACCCCCGCCACCGCCCCCCGCCCGCTCACACCTCCACCGCCACCACCTCGTGGTAGAGCACCGAGGGCACGGTGAGCGACAGGTAGCCGCCGGCTTCTTCCACACGCGGCGTCACCCCGCCCACCAGCAACTGCACCTTCTTGGCGCGGACGCCCTCGGGCAACCGCAAGCGCACCTGCTGCGCGCCCACCGGAATCGGCTCCCGGAACGGCCCCTTCATCATCATCGGATTGGTCAGATTGACCAGGTGTACCGTGATCGAGTCCTTCTGCCGCCACACGGTCACGTCCAGCACGCCCGGCCCGGTGACGGTGACAGGTCTGTCTTCGTGCGCGGCCCACTCGATGGCATTGCGCAGCAGCATGCCGTGGTCCACCGACAGAACCTCCCAGAAGGCCCGGTCAATGTCCCAGGGGAAATACACGACGCGGCTGTTGCCCACCTCGCGCAGGAAGACTCCCGGGATGTCCGTCCGAGGCTGACGCGGGTAGACCACCTCCATGGGCAAATCGGGATAAGACGGAATAAGCGTCAGCGGCGGATTCGGGTACAGCCCGGCCGGCGACGCATCCACGCGCCAGACCCCATTTATGATGCGCCCCGCATCCTCCAGGCCCCTCAGGATCCCGTGATGGCGGCCCGTCGCCGGGTCCTTCTCCAGCCGAAGATAGGAGTTGTGCATGGGGCCTTCCGTGCGGCCGTTGAAGCGCGCGCCGAAGACGTCCGCCAGCCCGAAATCCTTCCGCCTGCGCCCCCACTCGTCGTAGAGCGAGGTCTCATAGGTGGCCAGCAGACTGCCACCGCGCCGGACATAGCCCCGCAACTGCTCGCACTGGGCGTCGGAGAGCGCCGCGAGGTTGGGCAGGATGAGCAGTTTGAAACGGCCCGTCTGCTCAGTCCCCAGCAAGCGGTCATGGACCATTTCGAAGGGGATGCGGGCCTCGATCAGCGCCTGGTACATGCCGAGGATGTGATCCTCAACCTTCTCCCGCGCCCGCTCCCCGCCGTAGAAAGCAGCCGTCTGCTGAGAGTACACCACTGCCACGCGCGCCAGCGAGGCTTCGTTGCGCAGGTAGCGCTCGGCGCCGTGGTGCCA
>CAYGVJ010000095.1:0-21539 GCA_964353255.1 uncultured Solibacteraceae bacterium
CGCTCAGCGAGATCACGCACAAGCGGCGGCTTTCGGCGCTGGGCCCGGGCGGGTTGTCGCGGGAGCGGGCCGGCTTCGAGGTGCGTGACGTGCACGCCACCCATTACGGCCGCATCTGCCCCATCGAGACGCCGGAAGGACCCAACATCGGGCTGATCTCCTCGCTGTCCTGCTTTGCCCGCATCAACGACTACGGTTTCATCGAGAGCCCGTACCGGAGGGTGGTCAAGGGCCAGGTGGTTGACGAGGCGCGGATTCTGAACCCGGGCGACACGCACTTCCGGGTGGGGCAGGTGGTCGAGCGGCACGAAGCCGAGAAGGTCAACCGGGAGCTGAGCGCCCGCAAACAGCCGGCCGAGTATGAAGCCCACCCGCACTACTTGTCGGCCTGGGAGGAGGATAAGTACGTCATCGCCCAGGCTAACGTCGAGCTGGACGAGAAGGGGCGGATCGTGCCGGACCTGGTGAACGCGCGGCAGGCCGGCAACACCTTCCTGAAGCAGCGCGACCAGATCGAGGACATGGACGTGAGCCCCAAGCAGTTGGTCTCGGTGGCGACCAGCCTGATTCCGTTCCTGGAGAACGACGACGCCAACCGCGCGCTGATGGGCTCGAACATGCAGCGGCAGGCGGTGCCGCTGCTGCGGGCCGAGGCGCCTTACGTGGGCACCGGGATGGAGCGGGTGACGGCGCGGGACTCCGGCGCCGTGGTGATCTGCCGGCGCCCCGGCGTGGTGGACTCGGTGGACTCCGAGCGCATCATCGTGCGGGTGGAAGGCGGGGTGCACGAGGGGCAGCTCTCGCGCGAGGTGGGCGCCGACATTTACACGCTGATCAAGTTCAAGCGTTCCAACCAGAACACCTGCATCAGCCAGAAGCCGATCGTGCAGCAGGGCCAGCGGGTGCGCAAAGGGGACGTGCTGGCGGACGGGCCCTGCACCGACTCGGGCGAGCTGGCCCTGGGCCGCAACGTGCTGGTGGCGTTCATGCCCTGGCGCGGGTACAACTTCGAGGATGCGGTGGTGGTCAGCGAGCGCCTGGTGAAGGAGGACTATTACACCTCGATCCACATCGAGGAGTTCGAGCTCGAGGCCCGGGACACCAAGCTGGGTCCGGAGGAGATCACCCGCGACATCCCCAACATCGCCGAGAGCTTCCTGCGCAACCTGGACGAGAGCGGCATTATCCGCATCGGGGCTACGGTCAAGCCGGGCGACATCCTGGTGGGCAAAGTGACCCCGAAAGGCGAGACGCAGCTTACGCCGGAGGAGAAGCTGCTGCGCGCGATCTTCGGGGAGAAGGCCGGCGACGTCAAGGACGCCTCGCTGTACTGCCCGCCGGGTATCGAAGGCACGGTGCTGGACTGCAAGGTCTTCTCGCGCAAGGGAGCCGAGCTGGACGAGCGCTCCAAGCAGATCCAGCAGGAGCAGATCGAGCGGCTCCAGCGGAACCTGGCGGACGAGAAGCGGATCTTGGGCGACGAGCGCGCCAAGCGGCTGGCGGCGCTGCTGGAGGGCCGGCAGCTGCTGGCCGACCTGCACGACGAGAAGACCAACAAGCGGCTGCTGACCAAGGGCGCCGAGCTGACCCGCGAGGTGATCGAGCGGCTCAAGGCCCGCGACCTGAAGCGCATGAAGCTCAAGGACAAGGACCCCCGGCTGAACGAGCAGATCGACGAGATCGAGGAGATGACCTCGCGGCAGATTGCCGTGCTGGAGAAGATCACCGAGGATAAAATCGCCAAGCTCAAGAAGGGCGACGAGCTCCCTCCCGGGGTGATCAAGATGGTCAAGGTCTACATCGCCATGAAGCGCAAGCTGTCGGTCGGGGACAAGATGGCGGGCCGGCACGGAAACAAGGGCGTGATCGCCAAGATCGTGCCGGAGGAGGACATGCCGTACCTGCCCGACGGCACGCCGGTGGAGATCATCCTGAACCCGCTCGGGGTGCCCTCGCGGATGAACGTGGGGCAGATACTGGAGACGCACCTGGGCTGGGTGTCGCACCAGCTCGGGCGCTACTACTCGACGCCGGTATTCGACGGGGCCACCGAGCGGGAGATCAAGAACCAGCTCCGGGAGGCGGGCCTGCCCACCTCCGGGAAGGCGCGGCTGTGCGACGGGCTGACCGGCCAGGCCTTCGAGCAGCCGGTGACGGTGGGCTACATCTACATGATGAAGCTGTCGCACCTGGTGGATGACAAGATCCACGCCCGCTCGATCGGGCCTTACTCGCTGATTACGCAGCAGCCCCTGGGCGGCAAAGCGCAATTCGGCGGGCAGCGGTTCGGCGAGATGGAGGTCTGGGCCCTGGAGGCTTACGGGGCGGCTTACATTTTGCAGGAGCTGCTGACCGCCAAGTCGGACGACGTCTATGGCCGGGCCAAGATTTACGAAGCCATCGTGAAGGGCGAAGCGGCCGCCGAGCCGGGCGTGCCGGAGTCCTTCAACGTTCTGATTCGCGAGCTGCAATCGCTGTGCCTGGATGTGGAGCTGATGAAGAAGCCGCGCGAGGTCCTCGAGACCGCGCTGGCGGCGGATTGATTGCTGAGTTGTGGGTTGTAGGAAGAGGTTCTCCCGGCTCACGACCCGCAGCCCACAACCCACAGCCTAGTAAGGAGGCAAGCTTTGTACCGATCCACTCCCTACGATAGAGCCAACTCGATAGCCGACTTCGATTCGATCCGGATCAGCTTGGCGTCGCCGGAGAAAATACGGAGCTGGTCGCACGGGGAAGTCACCAAGCCGGAGACCATCAACTACCGGACGTTCAAGCCGGAGCGGGACGGGCTGTTCTGCGCGCGGATCTTCGGGCCGGTGGCGGACTGGGAGTGCCTGTGCGGCAAGTACAAGCGGATGAAGCACCGGGGCGTGATCTGCGACAAGTGCGGCGTGGAAGTGACGCTGTCGCGGGTGCGGCGCGAGCGGCTGGGCCACGTCGAGCTGGCCAGCCCGTGCTCGCACGTGTGGTTCTTCAAGGGCCTGCCCAGCCGGATCGGGTACCTGCTGGACATCACCCTGCGGGAACTGGAACGGGTGCTGTACTTCGAGGCCTACGTGGTGGTGGATCCGGGCGAGGTGCCGGCTCTGAGGAAGGCAGAGGTCATCCCCGACGAGCGCAAGCGGCAACTGGACGTCGAGTTTCCGGGCAAGTTCGTGGCCATGATGGGGGCGGAGGGCATCAAGGAACTGCTCCGCAAGGTGGATGTGGACGCCCTGAGCCAGGAACTCCGCGACAAGATGCAGACCGAGGTCTCGCAGCAGAAGAGGCTCAAGCACGCCAAGCGGCTGCGCGTGGTGGAGAGCTTCCGAAAGTCGGGGAACAAGCCCGAGTGGATGATCCTGGACGTCATCCCGGTGATCCCGCCGGAGCTGCGCCCCCTGGTGCCGCTGGACGGGGGCCGCTTTGCGACCTCGGATTTGAACGATCTGTACCGGCGGGTGATCAACCGCAACAACCGGCTGAAGAAGCTGATCGAGCTGCACGCCCCGGACGTGATCGTCCGGAATGAAAAGCGGATGTTGCAGGAGGCGGTGGACGCGCTGTTCGACAACGGCCGCCGCGGTCGTATCCTGCGGGGGGCCAACAACCGGCCGCTGAAGTCGCTCTCGGACAACCTCAAGGGCAAGCAGGGCCGGTTCCGGCAGAACCTGCTGGGCAAGCGGGTGGACTACTCGGGGCGCTCGGTGATCGTGGTGGGGCCGGAGCTGAAGCTGCACCAGTGCGGCCTGCCCAAGAAGATGGCGTTGGAGCTGTTCAAGCCCTTCATCTACCACCGGCTGGAGCAGCGCGGGCACTGCACCACCATCAAGCAGGCCAAGGAGCTGGTCGAGCAGCAGGACCCGGTGGTCTGGGACATTCTCGAGGAGGTCATCAAGGACCATCCCATCCTGCTGAACCGCGCGCCGACGCTGCACCGGCTGGGGATCCAGGCCTTCGAGCCGGTGCTGGTAGACGGCAAGGCCATCCGCATCCATCCGCTGGTGTGCACGGCCTTCAACGCCGACTTCGACGGCGACCAGATGGCGGTGCACATTCCGCTGTCGCCGGAGGCGCAGATCGAGGCGGCGACCCTGATGCTGGCCTCGAACAACATCCTCTCGCCGGCGCACGGGGCGCCCATTGCGGTTCCCACGCAGGACATGGTGCTGGGTCTGTACTACCTGACCAAGGCGCGGCCCGGCACCCGCGGCGAGGGGCGCACCTTCGCTTCGATCGAGGACGTGCTGATCGCCCTGGAGATGGGCGAGGTCGAGACGCTCACCCCCATCAAGCTGCGCCACACCGGCAAGGTGATCGACCTGGTCAACGCCTTCGACAATCAGAACGTGATGCACAGCGAGCCCATCGAGTTCACCAAGCAGTACATGGAAACCACGGTGGGCCGCGTCATCCTCAACGACGTGCTGCCGGAGGAGATGCCGTTCGTCAACGGCCTGCTCAAGAAGAAGGGGTTGAGCCAGCTTGTGCAGTACTGCTACCTGCGCTTCGGCCGGGCCACCACGGTGCAGATGCTGGACACGATCAAGGACCTGGGCTTCTCCTACGCCACGCGGGCGGGCATCTCGATCGGCATCGACGACATGGTGGTGCCGCAGCAGAAGGCTGCCCTGGTCCGCGAGGCCGAGCGGGAAGTCATGGGCGTGCAGGCGCAGTACCAGGAAGGGGCCATCACCAACGGCGAGCGGCTGAACAAGATCATCGAGATCTGGTCGCGGGTGACCGAGCGGGTCTCCGAAGAGATGTTCAAGGTGATGGAGGAGGACGACCGCACGGGGCGCTACCTCAACCCGATCTACATCATGGCGGACTCCGGGGCGCGGGGCTCCAAGCAGCAGATCCGGCAGCTTTCGGGGATGCGGGGCCTGATGGCCAAGCCCTCCGGCGACATCATCGAGACGCCCATCACGGCCAACTTCCGCGAGGGCCTCAACGTGTTGCAGTACTTCATCTCCACGCACGGAGCGCGGAAGGGGCTGGCCGATACGGCGCTGAAGACGGCCGATTCTGGCTACCTGACGCGGCGGTTGGTGGACGTGGCGCAGGACGTGATCGTCTCGGAGTTCGACTGCGGCACGGTGAACGGCATCTACGTGGAGCCGATCGTCGAGTCCGGGGAGATCATCGAGCCGCTCCGGGACCGCATCGTGGGGCGGGTGGCGCTGGAAGATCAGTTGGACTACGAGGGCAACCTGATCGTAGGGGTGAACCAGGAGATCACCGACGAACTGGCGGCGGCCATTCAGGCCGCGGGCATCGAGCGGGTGAGGATCCGCTCGGTGCTGACCTGCGAGTCCAAGCGGGGCGTGTGCCAGCTCTGCTACGGGCGGAACCTGGCGACGGGCCGGCTGGTGGAACGGGGCGAGGCGGTGGGGGTGATCGCGGCGCAGTCTATTGGCGAGCCGGGAACGCAGCTCACCATGCGCACCTTCCACATTGGCGGGGCGGCCACGCGCGTGACCGAGCAGAACACCCAGGACGCCAAGTCGGACGGGTGCGCCAAGTTCATCGGCATCGCCACGGTGCGGAACAAGGCCGGCGACCTGGTGGCCATGAACCGCAACGGGATCCTGGCGGTGGTGGACGAGAAGGGGCGCGAGAAGGAGCGCTACCAGGTGGTCTACAGCGCCAAGCTGCGGGTGGAGAACGGCGCGCGCGTGAGGGCCAATCAGATCCTGCTGGAGTGGGATCCGTACACCTTCTCGATCCTGACCGACGTGAGCGGGACGGTGCATTTCCGCGATCTTCAGGAAGGCGTGAGCCTGCAAGAGCAAATGGACGAGATCACCGGCATGTCGCACTGGGTGGTGATCGAGTCCCCCGACGAGAAGCGCGAGCCTATCCTGGTGGTGCGCCCGGCCACCGGCGGGCGCGGGGAGGAGAAGCGCTACCGCATGCCGACCCACGCCCACCTGATGGTGAAGGAAGGCGAGGACGTGCACGCCGGCGACGTGCTGGCCAAGATCCCCCGCGCCACCACCAAGACCAAGGACATCACGGGCGGTCTGCCGCGGGTGGTCGAGCTGTTCGAGGCGCGCAAACCGCGCGAGACCGCGGTGATCGCCGAGATCAACGGCGTCGTCAAATCCGAGGAAGGCGGCAAGGGCACGCGCAAGATCGTCATTCGCGCCGACGACGGGCAGGAGCGGGAGTACTCGGTGCCGCGGGGCGTGCACATCAACGTGGGCGTGGGCGAGCGCGTCAGAGCCGGCGACCCGCTCATGGATGGGCCGCGCAATCCCCATGACATCCTGGACGTGCTGGGGGAGACGGAGCTGCAAAAGTACCTGGTCAACGAGATCCAGGAGGTCTACCGCCTCCAGGGTGTCAACATCAACGACAAGCACCTGGAAGTGATCGTCCGCCAGATGATGCGCTGGGTGAAGGTGGAGGACATCGGGGACACCGAGTTCCTGCCCGAGGAAGTGGTGGACAAATTCAGATTCCGGGAGGAGAACGAACGGGTGGCGGCGGCGGGCGGCCGCCCGGCGCAAGGCAAGGTGGTGCTGCTGGGGATCACCAAGGCCTCGCTGTCCACCGATTCCTTCATCTCCGCCGCTTCCTTCCAGGAGACCACGCGGGTGCTGACCGAGGCCGCCATCAACGGCAAGGTGGACTACCTGAAGGGCCTGAAAGAGAACGTGATCATGGGACGGCTGATTCCGGCCGGGACGGGCCTGGAGTACTACCGCCGGGTGAAGATCGCCGGCGAGGAGCTGGAAGAGGAGTTGGCCGCGGAGCCGGAGGCGGGCTTCGGCGAGGGCGTCGAGGGCTACGCCGAGGCGACGCGTCTGCACTACAGCGGCGGCCTGCCCGAGGAGGGCGGCGAGATCCAGGTCTTCGAGGCGGAGTAGGGGGCCGGCCCTGAGTCCGTGGGGCTTCAGCCCACGTGCGGTTTTCAGCCGCGCCGGTTTCGGCCGGGCTGAGAGCCCGGTGCAGTTCGAGAGTCCGCCCCACGGGCCTTCACTCTTGCTGCGCGGCTCGTTCGGCGACGGCTTAGGCTCGCGCCACCCCACGCCTGTGGTAACTTATCCCTCCGGAGGGTTACCCATGCGCAGGAATCTCATCGGGCTGCTGGCGCTGGCGGCGGCGCTGCAACTGTCCGCCCAGCAAGTGCCGCCCAGCATTGTGGCGGAAGGCGTTCCGGAGATGCCCCGGGAGCTGGTCCGCAAGCTCAACCCGTACCAGAACATTCGCGGCGCCGCGTTCAACTCCTGGCATCCCGCGCGCCGGCAGATGCTGATTTCGACCCGCTTCGCCGACACCGCGCAGATCCACCTGGTGAAGGCGCCGGGCGGCTACCGCCAGCAGCTTACCTTCTTCCGCGAGCCGGTCTCCGGCGCGCGCTTCAGCCCGCAGCCGGGCAAGAACTGGTTCGTGTTCTCGATGGACGAAGGCGGGGCGGAGTTCTACCAGCTCTACCGCTTCGACATGGGCAGCGGCGCCTACGATATGCTCACCGACGGCAAGGCGGTCAACAGTCCCGGGCCGTTTAGCAACCGCGGAGACCGCGTTGCTTTCACCAGCACGCGCCGCAACGGCCGCGACTTCGACATCTACGTCATGGACCCGGAGAAGCCGGCGACGACCCGGCTGATCTGCCAGGCCCAGGGCCAGTGGTTCCCGGTGGACTGGTCCCCGGACGACCGGCGCCTGCTGGTGCTCGAATACATCTCGATCAACGAGTCCTACCTGCATGTGCTGGACGTGGCGACGGGCAAGGTCGAGCCCCTGCTGCCGGGGGAGAAGGAGAAGGCTTTCTACGGGCCTGCGCGATGGTCCATGGACGGCAAAGGGGTCTACCTGCTCAGCGACCGCGAGTCGGAATTCACGCGGCTGTGGTACTTGGACCTGGCTTCGAAAAAACTCACCTGCCTGACGGAACACATTCCCTGGGACATCGAAGGCATAGATCTCACCAGCGACGGCAGCCGGCTGGCGTTCACGGCCAACGAAGACGGCATCGGGAAGCTGCACCTGATGAATACGGCTACGCGACAGGAGCTTCCGCCGCCGAAGCTGCCCCTGGGCCAGGTGTACGGCCTGAAGTTCCACCGGACGTTGAAGGAGCTGGCCCTGGGGCTGTTGTCGGCGAAGTCGCCGGGCGACGTTTACAGCTACAACTATGAGACGGGGCAGCTCACGCGTTGGACTTACAGCGAAGCGGGCGGGCTCGATCCGAACAAGTTCCCCGAGACGCGCCTGATTCACTACCCCACCTTCGACCAGGTGAACGGGAAGCCCCGGATGATTCCGGCTTTCGTGACCAAACCGCGGGCGGGCTTCAAGCCGCCCTACCCCGTGCTCATCGACATTCATGGGGGGCCGGAGGGGCAGGCGCGCCCGGGCCTGAACGCCCAGTACACGCTCAACGAGCTGGGGGTGGCGATCATTCAGCCCAACGTGCGGGGTTCGAGCGGCTACGGGAAGACCTACCTGAAGCTGGACAATGCCATGCGGCGCGAGGATTCGGTCAAAGACATCGGGTCGCTGCTGGACTGGGTTGCGGCGCAGCCGGACTTGGACGCGAAGCGCGTGGCGGTGACCGGCGGTTCCTACGGAGGCTATATGTCGCTGGCCACGATGGTGCACTACAGCGACCGGCTGCGCTGCGGCATCGACGTGGTGGGCGTCAGCCACTGGGTGACGTTCCTCAAGAACACCCAGGCTTACCGGCAGGACCTGCGCCGGGCGGAGTACGGCGACGAGCGCGATCCGAAGATGAGGGAGTTCCTGGAGTCGATTTCGCCGCTCAACAACGCGCAGAAGATCCAGGTGCCGGTGCTGGTGGTGCAGGGCAAGAACGACCCGCGCGTGCCAGTGACCGAATCCGGGCAGATGGTGCGCAAGATCCGGGACAACGGCGGCACGGTCTGGTACGTGATGGCGCAGGACGAAGGCCACGGCTTCCGCAAGAAGCAGAACCGCGACTACCAGACCTGGGCGGAGATCCTGTTCCTGGAGCAGTACTTGCTGAAGTAGGGCGGCTCACCCTGCAATGACCATCAAGATGCCTCAGCTCCGCTGGGTCATCGCCGCCATGCTGCTGCTGGCCACGATGATCAACTACGCCGACCGGCTGGCGCTTTCGGTGGTCTCGGTGGACATCCGCCGGGAGTTCTCGCTCACCGAGCAGGATTATGCCCTGATCCTGACGCTGTTTCTGCTGGCCTACGCGGTGATGTATGCCGGCTCGGGCTACGTGGTGGACCGGCTGGGCACGCGGCGGGGTTTCACCGTGTTTGTCGGTACATGGTCGGTGGCGCAGATGCTGCATGCGCTGAGCCGGGGGAAGTGGTCGCTGGCGGGCTGTCGGGTATTGCTGGGGCTGAGCGAGCCCGGCAACTGGCCGGCGGCCGCCAAGGCAGTGGCGGAATGGTTTCCGCCGGCGCAGCGCGCCCTGGGCGTGGGCATCTTCAATGCGGGCTCGTCGCTGGGCTCGGCGCTGGCGCCCCCGGTCGTGGCCTTCCTGACGCTGCATTACGGGTGGCGCTTCGCGTTCGTCTTCACCGGCAGTCTGGGGCTGATGTGGCTGCTGCTGTGGCTGACTCTCTATCAGCCGCCACACCGCAACCGCTGGCTGCGCGCGAGCGAATACGCGCAGATCAGAGATCAAGTGCGTCCGCCGGAGGAGACCCTGCCTGCCGCGCGAGGCACGCTGGACTGGCGCAAGGTGCTCGCCATGCGCGCCTGCTACTCGCTCATCATCGCGCGGTTCTTCACCGACCCGGTGATCTACTTCGTGATTTTCTGGCTGCCGGAATACCTCCGAAAAGAGCGTGGCTTCGACCTGGCCATGGTGGGCAAGTACGCCTGGGTGCCGTTCCTGTTCGGCGATCTGGGCTACGTGCTGGGAGGCTGGTTGTCTGGGCGCCTCATGCGCCAGGGCTGGCCGCTGGCCAGGGCGCGCAAGTTCGTGATGCTGCTGGGCGCGGCGTGTCTGCCGGTGGCCATCTTCGCGCCGATGGCTCCGGAGGCTTGGATGGCGATTGGGGCCACCTGCTTTGTGACCTTCGGGCACGCTTTCTGGGTGGCTAACTTGCAGGCGCTGCCCATCGACCTGTTTCCCGGCCGGGAAGTGGGCACGGCGACCGGGTTTTCGGGAATGGGCGGGGCCATCGGCGGCGCGCTGGCCAACCTGGGCACCGGCTGGGTGGTGCGGCGCTTCTCCTACGCGCCGATCTTCGCGGTGGCCGGGCTGATGCACCCGCTGTCGATCGCGCTGGTCTATTGGCTGCTGCCGGACAGGTACTTCGCCAGCAGCGAGGCAGCGCTCAGTACTCCACGCTGACCAGGAACAGGCCGCTCGCCGCGGCCGTGGGCCCGGCGCGGGCCTTGGGGCCGGGGGTGAGCAGGGCGCGGAGGGCAGCCTCGTCCAGATTGCCCCTGCCGACCTCCAGCAGCGTGCCTACAATGTTGCGCACCATGTGTTTCAGGAAGCCGCTGCCGCGGACGCGGTAGATGAGGCGCTCGGCGGCGGCCTCGGCGCGCGAGAAAAAGATGCTGCGTACGCTGGATTCCCCCGCGCGGTCGCTCTGGTCGGCGGCGGCAAAGGCGGAGAAATCATGCTCGCCTTCCAGAAAAGGCGCGGCGGCGATTATCCGCTCCACGTCCAGAGGGTACGGGTAGTGGAGGACGTAGCGGCGCTCGAATGGGGAGCACACCTCGCCGCGGAAGATGCGGTACTCGTACGTTTTTGATCGCGCCGCGTAGCGGGGATGGAAATCAGGGGCCGCCTCCTCGACCGAGAGGATGCGGATGGCCGCCGGCAGCAGGCGGTTCATGGCCTTCTTGAGGTTTTCCAGGGGGAGGGGGTTTTCGAGCGAGAAGGCGGCCACTTGAGCGAGGGCGTGGACGCCGGCGTCGGTGCGGCCGGAGCCGTCCACGAGAACCGGCTTCCCTTCGATCTCGGCGAGGACGTGTTGAACCGTGCCCTGGATGGTGGGGACGTTGGGCTGGCGCTGCCAGCCGTGGAAATCGGTGCCGTCGTAGGCGAGGGTGATTCGGATGCGGCGGGTCACGTGGCTCGCGACCCTGGTTTGACCACCGGGAGGCCCTGGCGGCACAGCGGGCAGTCCTCCGGGGGGTAGGTGACGACGTGCAGGGTGGCCAGGGAGACCCTGGGCGCGCCCACCTCGGCCTGGCCGCCGCTGCGGTCGATGATGGCGCCGGCCGCAGCCACCTGCGCTCCGGCGCTCCGCAGCGCCTCGACCACTTCGCGGGTGCTGCCGCCGGTGGTGACCACATCCTCGACCACCACCGCGAGTTCTCCCGGCGCGACCGAGAAGCCCCGGCGCAGAGTCATCTTGCCGGAGGGGTCGCGTTCGGTGAAGATGAACCGGGCCTGAAGGGCCCGAGCCACTTCGTGGCCGATGATGATTCCCCCCAAGGCCGGGGAGGCGACCAACTCGGGCTTGTCCCGCCCGCCCAACAGCGGCCGGAGCGCCTCGGCCAGGCGCTGCCCGAGCCGCTCGGCAAAGCCGGGGTGCTGAAGGACCAGGGCGCATTGCAGGTACTCGGGACTGTGCAGGCCGCTGGTGAGGCGGAAGTGGCCGCGCAGGTAGGCGCCGGTCTCATCGAACAGGGCCAGGACAGCATCCGATGGGCTGCTCACCAGACGCTACTATAGCATCGGGGCTGCGGTACCATGTAAGTTTCCGGGAACAGAGAGCTTGGCGGTCCCGTCATAAACTGTTTGAGGTCCATTGAACCCCATCGAGGTGTGAATCCATGAAACCCACACGCACGCGGCTTGCCGCGTCTTGCGCTTTCTTGTTGATGATGCAGGCGGCTACGGCCCAGGCGCCGGCGGCGAAGCAGTCCGGCCCGGGGCACCGGTTCGCCGGCATCACGCACCCCTACCGTTTTGAGGAGGCGCCTCCGATCGACCTGGCCAACTCGGGGCGCCTGGAGGCGCTGTTGCGGGCAGGGAAGCTGTACCTGTCTTTGCAGGACGCCATAGCGCTGGCGCTGGAGAACAATCTGGACATCGCGCTGCAACGCTACGGCCCGCTGAATGCCGCGGCGGTGCTCCAGCGCGCCGAGGCCGGCGGTCTGCTGCGCGGCGTGCCCGCGGCGGTGCAGCGCGCCACCACCAGTGCGCTGGCCCAAGCTACGGGCACTGCGGGCGGCGGAGGCGGCGGGGCAACCACGGGCGGCACAGACACAGGCGCCGGCGGCACCATCATCACGGCGACGGGAACCACCATCCCCAACCTGGACCCGGCCATGTACTTCCAGACGAGTTTCGGTCACCGCACCGTGCCGCAAAGCAACTCCTTCAACACCGGCACCAACTCCCTGATCATGCGGAACGACGTGGCCAATTTCGGAATCCAGAAAGGCTTCCTCACCGGCACCGTGACCAGTTTCGGGTGGAACAACAGCAAGCTGCGCACCAACGCCGGCCGCAGCGACTTCAACCCGTCCGCCTCCGGCAGCTTCTCGCTCAACATCAACCAGCCGCTCCTGCAAGGCTTCGGGCTCGCCGTCAACAGCCGCAACATCCGGATCGCCAAGAACAACCAGCGGGTTTCGGACCTGGTCTTCCGGCAGCAGGTGATCACCACGGTGGCGGCGATCATCGGGGCCTACTGGGACCTGGTGAGCTACAACGAGAACGTCAAGGTGAAGCAGCAGGCCCTGACGCTGGCCCAGAAGCTGTATGAGGACAACAAGAAGCAGGTGGAGATCGGGACGCTGGCGCCGATTGAGATCGTGCGGGCCGAGGCCGAGATGGCCTCGGCGCAGCAGGCGCTCACGCAGGCCGAGACCCAACTGCTACAGCAGGAGACCCTGATCAAGAACGCCCTGAGCCGCATCGGGGTGGCCAGCCCGACGGTGGCCGACGCTCGGATCGTGCCCACCGACCAGATCCGGGTGCCCCAGGTGGAGCCTGTGCAGCCGGTGCAAGACCTGATCGCCAAGGCGCTGGAGAGCCGCCCGGAGGTGGCGCAGACCAGCATTCAGATCGAGAACACCAAGCTGGGTTTGAAGGGCACGCGCAGCCAGTTGCTGCCCTCCCTGGATGTGGTGGCGAACTTCCAGAACAACGGGCTGGCCGGGCAGGTCAATGTTCTGGCTATTCCGCCCATTCAAGGAGCGCCCCCGGGGCCCCCCCAGTACCGCGACCCCAATGTGGTGGACCCGTTCTTTATCGGCGGCTATGGCAAAGTGCTCTCGCAGTTGTTCGCGCGGAACTTCCCGGATTACTCGATCGGCTTCCAGTTGAACGTCCCGCTGCGGAACCGCTCCGCCCGGGCCGACATGGTGGTTGACCAGTTGAACTTGCGCCAGCAGGAAATTCGGCAGCAGCAGCAGCTCAACCAGGTGAGGGTGGACGTGCGGAATGCGCTGATCGCGGTCCAGCAGGCCAGCGCCGTGCACCAGGCTGCCGTGAAAGCGCGGGTGTTGCAGGAGCAGACGCTGGACGCCGAGCAGAAGAAGTACACCCTGGGCGCCTCGACGATTTTCTTTGTGATCCAGGCGCAGCGCGACCTGGCCCAGGCGCGCTCGGGGGAGGTGGCGGCGGCGAGCGCTTACGCCAAGGCGCGGGTCCAGATGGACCTGGCGACGGGGCAGACGATCGGGGCCAACAACATCGTCATCGACGAAGCCGTCCGCGGACGGGTCTCGCGCCCGCCCAGCCCGCTGCCGGTGATGCAGCAGTAGGGGGGGCGGGGGGGTGGCGCGGGCTTCAGCCTGCCGGGGCACCCTCTGGGTCGGGCACTCATGCCGGCTCTTGAGCCGCTGGAAAGGTCAGCGGAAGGGGTCTCGGCACGAGTGCCGAGACGGCAGCCCTGAGGGGCCGCGCCACAAGGCTGGCAGCAAAGTCAGGGCCCGAGATGGTGAGAACTGGGACCGGGGCGAGTCTCACCAGCTCTCACCGCAGCCCCTGATACTCCAGCACGTCCATCGCCTCTTGGTTCAAGCGGGCAGCGTGGCGGTTGATGATCTGGATATCCCTCGCCTCCCGCTTGGCCTTGGCCAGCCGCGCGAGCGCACGCGATCCTACTTTTGGGGCACCGGCAGGGACTCACTCTCCCGTCAGCTCGAACACGTAGCTGCCCGAGCCGGCGTCGAAGATCACCGCGCTCGCGGTCTGCCGCGCGCCGCGTAGGCCGGCGGCGCCGGGCTGATAAGCGTCGTTCCTGAAGACCACCTGGCCGGATTCCCTCACCGTGATGCCGCTCAGGCCCAGCTTCGGCAGATGAATCTCCGCCTCGCTGCCCACCGGAATCGTGACTTCCAGCCGGAAGGATTTCTCCGCGCGGTTCCAGGAGGAGACGATGGTCCCGCGGAGGGTTTCCAGCGACCCGGAAGCCCAGCGCAAATCGCGCGCGGGGGTGGGCTGGATGCGAATGCGCTCGAAGCCGGGCCTGGCCGGATCGAGGTTGATCCCGGCCAGGGCGTTGTAGAACCAGGCGCTTACGGAGCCGAACATGGGGTGGTTGTGGGAGTTCATCGACGGCCCGGTGCGTTCCTGCCACAGCTCCCACAGCGTGGTGGCCCCGCGCTCGATCATGTAGCCCCAGCTCGGGTAAGTGGTCTGGGTGGCCAGCTCATAGGCCAGGTCGCTGTTGCCACTGCGGGTGAGCAGCTCCATCAGGTACTTGGTGCCGATGATGCCGGTGGTGAGGTGGGTGTTGTTGTAGTACACGATGTCGTCGCGCAACGCGGACATGAGGCGGCCGGCGCGATCCTTGGGCACCATGTCCAGATACAGCGGCAGCACCAGCGAAGTCTGAGAGCCGTTGCCGTAGACCTGGGTCTCAGCGTTCCAGAACTTGCGATTGAAGGCGTCCTGGATTTCGGAGGCCAGCTTGCGGTAGGCCTCGGCGTCGGCGGTTTTGCCCAGGATTTCGGCCATACGCGCGGTAAGCTGCGCGCTGTAGTAGTAGTAGAAGGTCGAAACCAGGGGGCCGGGGGTCTTCACCACCGGGACCCAGTCGCCGTAGTAGCTGTAGCTCAAGATCCCGTCCTGGCTCCTGGTGCGCTGGAAATCGGTCCAGGCCTTGACGCCCTCGTAATGCTGCTCCAGGATGCGCCGGTCTCCCTGGTAGAGGTACATATACCAGGTGATGAGGGGGTAGGCGGCGCCCCAGGCCGGGTCGGCGGGCCGCTGGCCATACTTGTGAGGCACGGTGTCGGTGACCGTGCCATCCGGGCCCTGGACGTCGTGGATGTCGCGCAGGAAGTTGGTGTAGAAAGCCGCCATGTCGAAATTGAGCATGGCGGATTCGGCGTACAGGTGGGCGTCGGCCATCCAGCCCATGCGCTCGTTGCGCTGGTTGCAGTCGGTGGGGACGCTATGCAGGTTGCTGGTGATGCCCCACAGGATCAGCCGCTGGATCTGGTTGAGGACGGGCTTGGAGGCGGCGAATCCGCCGGCGGGCGCGACGTCGGTGTGCACGACCCGGCCACGGATGGTGTCCAGCTTGGGCGCGCCGGGGTAGCCGGTCAGCTCGACGTAGCGGAAGCCGTGGTATGTGAAGCGCGGCTGGTAGACTTCTTCCTCGCCACTCCCGCGCAGGATGTACGTGTCCGTGGCCCGCGCCGTGCGGAGATTCTCAACGTTCAAGGTGCCATCCTCATAGATCAGTTCCGAGTGCCGCAGGCGGACCCGCGCCCCACGCGGCCCCTTCACGCGCAGCTCGACCAGGCCGCTGAAGTTCTGCCCCATGTCATAGACATAGACGCCGCGGCGTGGGCTGGTCATCTTGAAGGGCACAATGGTATCGACGATCCGGATAGGCGGCATCATCTGAGCGGACAGCACGCCTTTGGGCGCCTCCACCAGCGAGGCCGCCTTCCAATTCGCGTCGTCGTAGCCGGGCCGGTCCCAGCCGGGAGTCTCCTGCCGGGCGTCGTAGACTTCGCCGTCATAGATGCTGTCGGAGAGGATGGGGCCCTGGGCGACTTTCCAGGAAGCGTCGCTCGCGACTTCCGCGCGGCCGCCGCCTTCGAGCTCGATGTTGAGCTGAAGCAGCAGGGCGCGCGAGGCGTACCAGCCCTGGCCGAGGGTGACGGCGACGGCGTTGGCGCCCTGCCGCAGCAAGCCGGTCACGTCGTAGGCGGCATACAGCACCCGTTTCTCGTAGGTGGTCCAGCCGGGGTCGAGCACCGAGCGGCCCACTTTCCTGCCGTTGACGCGCAACTCGTAGTAGCCCAGCCCGGCGATGTAAGCGCGCGCCCGCGCCGGCCGGCGCTCCAGCTTGAACTCTTTGCGGAGCTGGTTGGCGCCGCCGATGAATTTGCCTTTCCAGTCGGAGGCGGCCAGCAGGCCCGTATCGAAGACCGCGGGAGCGCTCCAGGGGCTAGCTGCGCCGCTCTTGTCCCACCACCGGACCTTCCAGTGGTACGCCCGACCACTCTCGAGCGGCTTGCCGGCGTAGGGGACCTGTGTGGACTGGGCAGAGGTGACGCGGCCGCTGTCCCACTGGTCGCCGGCGGCGACTTCCGGCTGGAGCGAGACCAGTACTTGGTAGGCGGACTGGCCCTGGCCGCGCTCGGGGTGTGCGAGCACCCAGGAGAGCCGCGGCTGCGGGACGTCTACCCCGAGCGGGTTGACCAGGTATTCGCAGCGCAGACCAGTCGGGGCCTGGGGCGCATTGGCGGGTGGCTGAGACCAGCCGGCGGCGGCGACAACCAGCGCCGTCGCCAATACGAGAAAGCGTTTGCATGACATGACTAATCCTCCCGGACTTGAAGATTCTACCGCGTTCAGGCCTCGGCAGTCATCTCCCGCAGGCGCTCGGCTGCCCAATGGACCGCAATCCGGATCATGGCTTCACCCTTCCAGGTAGCGGCCAACTTGGCCTCGTGGTGGAACTGCTCGTCTTCCTTGGCGGAAGCGGGGCTGGCGATCCGGAGACGGGTCTTGGCCTTCTCGTAATCCACCCCCTCCCAATGGATGCGCTCGGGGAAAGCAGCCATAGCAAAAGAAGTTTCGAATTCGGCAGCGTGTGCGGGGGCCTTTCCGCTTTGCATGTACTTCTTGATGATTTCCGGCGTGTAGGCGTCCCAGTAGTTGCGCGTTTGGAAGTTAATGCCGAGTTTTTGGCGGAACTCGGCCGCAGCTTCGGCCAGGGGAGCGGCGTTGCCGCCATGGCCGTTCAGCACCAGAATGCGAGTGACGCCATGCGTCTTGAGGCTGTCGCAGATGTCGTAGACCACGGCCAGGAAGGTCTCCCTGCGCAGCGAGAGCGTGCCTTTGCGGTCCATCCAGTGCGGCGAGATGCCGACGGGCACGGGGGTGGCGACCATGACTTGCGGATAGAGCAACAGCGCGGCCTGCTGGGCGAGAAGAGTGACGCTGGCCGTGTCATTGATCATGGCCAGGTGCTCGTTGTGCTGCTCGGTGCTTCCGGTGGGAACGACGACGGCCTTCAGTGAGCCTCCCTCGAGCGCTTCGCGGAACTCCTTGCGTGTGTTCTCCCAGAGGAGGACCTTGCGGGGGTGAACGTACTGGTCGCCGGCGCGGGCCACTTGGGCCGCGTCAAGTTGGACGGCCGCCGAAGCCGCGGCCAGCGACCGGAGCAGGGTGCGGCGGGGGATTGTGGGTCGCATAGCGGCTACGATGATACCACCGAATTCGTGTTATCGTGGCCGAGATGAGTGGATTCGACAACGCACGCAAACTGCTGAGGGAGTTCAAGGGAGACGCGTATGTGAACGGCTTCGGCGTGCTCCCTAGGGTCGGAGAAATGGCCTCCGGGCTGGGCAAACGCGCGGTGGTGGTGCGAGACACGTTCCCCGGCGCGGATGGGTTCGTCGAGGTCATGAAGGAGTCGCTGGGCCGCTCAGGTCTGGAGGTGCTGGGCGTGATCGAGGGCGCCCGTCCCAACGCCCCGCGCGAGGACCTGGCGCGCATCACCGCGCAGTTGCGGGAAGCGGATCCCGAGGTCAGCGTCAGCTTCGGCGGCGGCAGCACGATCGACGCCGTGAAAGCGGCGGAAGTGTTGCGCACGCTGGGGGGCGGCATCGACGACTACTTCGGCGTAGGCCTGGTCAGCCGGGCTTTGAGCGCCAGCGGGAAGATGCTGCGTCCGCACGTGGCAGTCGAGACCGCGGCCAGCTCGGGCGCGCACCTGACCAAGTACTCGAACATCACCGACCTGGCTACGGGGCAAAAGAAGCTGATCGTGGACGAGGCGATTGTCCCGCCGCGAGCGCTTTTCGACTACGCGGTGACGCTGGGCGCCCCGGCCGCGCTCACCGCCGACGGGGCGCTGGACGGCATCTCGCACTGCCTGGAAGTGCTCTACGGCGCGGTGGGGAAGCCCTACTACGCGCAGATGGAGCGGGTGGCAGGCGAGTGCATTCGCCTGGTGATGAAGCACCTGCCGGCGGTGCTGGAGAAGCCGTCCTTAGCGGAGGGGCGCGAGGCGCTCGGGCTGGCGACCGATCTGGGCGCCTACGCCATCATGCTGGGCGGAACGAATGGGGCGCATCTTACGAGCTTCTCGCTGATCGACATCCTGAGCCACGGGCGCGCCTGCGCCATCCTGAATCCTTACTACACGGTGTTCTTCGCCCCGGCGGTGGAAGGGCCGCTGAAGCTCGTCGGGGGCATCGCCAGGGAGCTGGGCTACACCCACGCGGATGTGGAGAGCCTGGGCGGGCGGGAGCTGGGCCTGGCGGTGGCCGAGGCGCTGATTGCTTTCGAGCGCCGGGTGGGCATTCCGGCGCGGCTGAGCGAGGTGCCGGGCTTCAGCGACGCGCACATCCAGCGCGCACTGGCCGCGGCCAAGGACCCGCAGCTTCGCATGAAGCTCGAAAACATGCCCGTGCCATTGACCCCCGAGATGGTGGACGACTACATGGGCCCCATTCTGGAAGCGGCCAGGACCGGCGAACTGGGGCTGATCAGGAACGTGTGAGGGGCGAACGCGCCGTATGCTCGACGCTGGCACGGTGAAACGCCTGGCGGCGGAGTGCGGCTTCGAGCTGGCGGGCGTGGTGCGCGCGGAGCCGCTTCCGGAGTTCGAACTTTACCGGGAGTGGGTGGCCGCGGGGATGGCCGGCGAGATGCGCTACCTGGCCGGGCGCCGCGGCCAGATGCGCGCCGATCCCAGGTCGCTGCTGCCCTCGGTCCGCTCGATCATCTGCGTTGGGAAGCTCTACAACCGCGGCTGGGAATCGGGCGAGTGGGAGGGGATCGCACGCTGTGCGCGGGGCCGCGACTACCACGATGTCATGCGCGCCGGGCTGCGGCGTCTGGCCGAGCGGCTGAAGGAGGCCGAAGCGTTCGACTGGAAGATTTGCGTCGATACGGCGCCGTTGCTGGAGCGCGCTTACGCGCGCCGCGCCGGGCTGGGTTGGATCGGCAAGAACCGGTGCCTGATCCGCGAAGGCTTTGGCTCGTGGTTCGTTCTGGGAGAGCTGCTGGTGTCGCTGGAACTGGAGCCGGACGCCCCGCCGCCCGACCGCTGCGGGAAGTGCACGCGCTGCATCGCGGCCTGCCCCACCGGCGCGCTGATGAAGAAGGGCGATGGCTGGTGGCTGGATGCCCGCCGCTGCATCTCCTACCTCACGATCGAGCTGGGTGGCTCGGTTGGCGAGCACGTCTTCGGTTGCGACATCTGCCAGGAGGTCTGCCCCTGGAATCGGCGCTAGAATCAAAGGCGGATGTTCCGCATGTTGGCGCACATGGCGCCGCTGATGAGCTTGTGCGTTTCCCTCGGCGCGCAGGAGGCCATCGTCGCGCGGGGCTTCCAGCACTTCTACAACCTCGAGTTCGACGAGGCGATCGCAGAGTTCAGCCGCGCCGTCTCCCAGCAGCCGGATTCGGCGGCCGCGCACAACCATCTCGCGCAGGCCATCCTCTACCGCGCTGTGTTCCGGGTCGGGGCGCTGGAGAGCGAGCTGGTCACCGGCAACAATCCGTTCCTGCGGCGTCCCAAGGTGGAGGCGACGCCCGAGGAGGAGCGGCGCTTCGAGGAGGCCATCCGGAAGTCGATGGAGCTGTCCCAGGCGCGGCTGAGGCAGAACCCGCGCGATGTGCAGGCGCTCTACACGCTGGGCGTGGCCTATGGCTTTCGCGCCAACTACAACTTCCTGGTCCGTAAGGCCTGGCGCGACGCCCTGCGCGACGCGACTACCGGGCGCAAGCACCACAACCGTGTGACGGAGCTGGAGCCCTCCTTCGTCGATGCGCGGCTCATGCAGGGCGTGCACGACTACGTGGTGGGGAGCCTTCCGTTCACCTGGCGCGTGCTGGGCTTCCTGATCGGGTTTCGGGGCAACAAGGAGGAGGGCCTGCGCACGCTGGAACTCGTGGCGGAAAAGGCCACCCTGGACCGCGACGACGCCAAAGTGCTCCTGTGTGCCGCCTACCGGCGGGAAAAGAAACCGCAACGGGCGATCCCGCTGCTCGAGGAATTGATACGCCGTTTTCCGAGAAATTATCTGTTTTATCTGGAATTGGCGCAGATGCGTAGCGAGCTGGGCGAAAAAGCCGGGGCGCTGGAGGCCGTGCGCCAGGTGAAGGAATTGAAAGCTTCCGGGGCGCCGGGCTTTGCGCGGCTGCCGCTCGAGCGCATCTGCTACGCCGAGGGCGACATCCAGTTCTGGTACAACGAGCCAGACGCGGCCCTGGAGAACATGAAGCGGGCCTCTGCGGGCGCGGACAAGCTGGACCTTAACACCGGGGTGCTGGCGTGGATGCGCCTGGGCCAGCTCTACGACCTGAAGGGCCAGCGGCAGGCGGCCCTGGAAGCCTACCGGCGCGCCATCGACTACGCGCCCGCCTCCGACGCCGCCCGCGAGTCGCGCCGCTACCTCTCCTCCCCCTACCGCCGCGCGAAGAAGTAGGGTAAGTCTCCTGACTTGCCAGCCGACTTTCCAGTCGGCTTTCTTCAGGCCGGCTTACCCGCTCGGAGCCCGCGCCGCACTCGACCAGGGGTAATCCTCTGCTCGAGTCACCAGGCCGACCCTGACAGGATTGTTCTCGATGTACGCTCGGACTCGCTCAAACTCCCGCTCGTCCCGGATCCAGTGGTCGTAGGACTCTCTCTGCCAGAAGGGCTCCCCGGTCCGGTGCAGGGTTTTGTTGGCCTCTCGTGCTGTGAATCCCTTGAGCGAGTGCAGTAACTTACTGGGATTCACCCGGGGCAGCACGAGCAGGTGGACATGATTCGCCATGACCACATAGGCGTATAGCTGGTAGTAGTTCAGAGCCTGTGCACCATACTGGATAGCGTCTGCCACCAGCCGCGCGAGTTCTTGTTGCCGCAACCAGGTGGGGCCGAAGCGCGCTTCGTCGAGCAAGCGGTCCATCCAGGCAAACGCCCGCCCCGCTGTGAGGTCCCCTCCTGGCAAATAGCGGCCTGCCGGCAAACTACCGTGTAGGCGCCAGGTGATGAAGAGCGCCTTGCCTTGCGGGCACCAGTGAGGCAGGTGTCGTTGATGGAAGGACATACCCACTCTGTGGCGGCTGGAACGAAATTCTCTCAGCTTTCCGTGGGGTGAGCCTCCGGCTTGTCAGCCGACTTTCCAGTCGGCTTTCTTCAGGCCGGCACCAATGCCGGCCGGCAGGC
>CAYGVJ010000096.1:0-21437 GCA_964353255.1 uncultured Solibacteraceae bacterium
GACGAAAATGTTTCGGCCAGCCGATTTCTGCAAGAGGCTCAGTACACTCAAACACGATTTCCCCCGGTCTCGTAAATGGTGTTTGAGTGTACTGTCCCGGTTTTTACGGGCTTTTGGCGCCAGGTGTGGGCCAGACTGGCGGCGAGGATGGTGGCGCCGCCGGCCAGGGCCCAAGCGCCGGGGCGCTCGGCGTGCACCAGCCACGCCCAGACGGGGTTCAGCACCGGTTCGAGCAGCAGCAGCAGGGACGCTTCGAGCGCGGGCACGTGTCGTATGGCGCGCGTGAGGCAGGCATAGGCCAGGCCGATCTGGAAGATGCCCAGGTAGAGGATGACCCCCGCGTCTCGCCAGGCGGCATGGGCGACCGGCAAAGCCAAGGGCAGGCACGCGACACAGACCATCACGTTGCCTGCCAGGACGGCGGCGGCTGGAGAGGCGCCAGCGCGGCCGCTCAACCAGCGCAAGCCGACCACGGTGAGCGCCCAGGTTACACCGGAGACCGCTGCCAGGACGTTGCCGTGCAGGGGATTCGGGGCGGTCAGCAAGGCGGGCTGGCGCCCTACGAAGAACAGGCTCATGCCGAGAGCGACGACGGAGATGAGAGCCACATCGCTGCGCCGGATGCGCTCGTGCAACAGCAGCGGGCCGAGCAGCAGCAAATAGAGCGGCGCAGTGGACTGGAGGAAGACCGCATTGGCCGCGGTGGTCAGCTTGTTGGCCAGCACGAACAGGGTCAGGGTGGAGGCATAGGCCAGCGCCACCGGGACCAGCCGCCGGCTCCAGCCCGCGCGCGTGCCCGGCGCCAGAATCAGTAGGGCGAGGGCGGCGACGCCGGAGCGGAAGCACGCCACTTGCCAGCTCGCGAGCGAGGTGGCCTTAATCGCGGCGCCGCCGGTTGAGAACAGCAAGGCGGTGACCAGGAGAAGCAGTCTGCTCACGTGCCTATCTCCGCGCGGGGTTCTTGCGGGCGGCCGCGTCGAGCCGCGCCAGCTTGGCTTCGAGTAGGCGCCGCAGCCAGGGCTTCTGCCCAGCGGTAGTCGGCACCAGCGCCAGCCCCTGCTCGACGGCTTGCCTGGCGGCGTCGGCGTTGCCTGCCTGGATGTAGGCCTCGGCCAGGGTGTCCAGGGCGTAGGCGTCAGCGCCGCGGCTCAGCACGACAGCCCGCTGGCCGTAACGGACCGCCGCGTCCGGGTCGCGCAAGTCCGCGGGCTGGCAAGTGACCAGGAGCCGCGCGGCCCGCGTCAACTCGCTGGGGGGCGTGTCCGGTCTCTCGGCCAGCTCTTTGGCCGCCTGAAGACCGCGAGCGGCCTGGTGGCGCGCCTCGGCAGCCTGGCCGGCCTTCTCCAGCAGGCCCGCTGTGCGCACCAGGATCTCGGCCAGGTGCGCGCGCCAGGAAGGGTTCGTGGGGTCGGTTTTGACGAGCTTCTCCAGGATGTCCGCCACCTGCCCGTAGTTGCGCAGCGCGCCGGCTACATCCCCCGAGGCTTCGAGCGTCTGCCCCGTATCGTTGAGCACCGTCACCAGATCAAACTGGGCACGGCTGTTGGTCGGATCCAGGGCGGCCAGCGCGGCGAAGTCCTCCGCGGCCCGGCGATAGCTTTCCAGGGCGCCCTTGGCGTCCTCGAGTTCCCAGAGGCCGTCGGCGATGCGGCGGCGCAGGGCGCCTTCGAGCCGCCGCGTGGGAACGGCGCCGCGCTCGGCGACCGGAAGGGCCTCAACAATCGCGAGAGCCTGGCGCAAAGTCGCCAGGGCGGTGCGGGGGTCAGTGGTGAATTGAAGGTCGCCGATCTTCATGCGGAGCCCAGCGGAGGCGCGCCGGGCACGCAGGTTTTGGGTATCCAGGCGCACCGCCGCTTCCCAGTGGTCGAGCGAGCGGCGGTAAGTCTGCATGGCGCCCGCCGCGTCGCTCAAGCCCCTGGCGAGCTGGTCGCCCAAGCCTTCCAAAGCGCCCGCGAGATCCGCGCGCAGCTCTAAATCGCGCGGCTGCTCGGCCACCAGCTTTTCGAGGATGGCCGCCGCGCGACGGCTGTGCGCGGTGGCCTCTGTCAGCTTCCGGGTGAGGTACAGCACGTCGCCCGTGTGGGAGACGACGCGCGCCAAAGCCCGCTGTGCCCCGATGTTGCCTGGGTCCGAGCGTGCCAGCGGCTCTGCGATGGCCAGAGCCTTGCGGTAGCTGGTCATGGCCCCGGAGGTATCGCCCAGATTGGCTTGATAGGGGTTGCCCTGGACATCGCCGAACTTGACGTAGGCTTCCACCAGCTCCAACTGAAGCCCCGGTTCCCCGGCTGCCTCCGCGGCCAGGCCGTCCAGGTAGCCGAGCGCCCGCGTGACGAGCATCTCCTGGACCGGCGTCGAGCCGGGCAGCTTCTGCACCGCGTCGTGGAAGTCGAACAGGAGGAAGTTGGTGAGCTTGCGAACGTCCTGGAAGCGCCGCTCGGCGCGCGCCCCGGCCGCCAGAGCGAGGCTGCCTTGCCAGGCTATCCCGATCGTGCCGCCCACAACGGCTACGGCTGCCAAAGCCGCGGCAGCCGCGGCGAGGCGGTTTCGCTTGACGAACTTCGTGGCCCGGTAACGAAACGTGCCGCGACGCGCCGCCACCGGTCGGCCCTCGAGGTGCCGCCGGAGGTCGTCGGCCAACTGCTCGACCGAGCCGTAGCGGCTCTGCGGTTCCTTGCGCAGGGCCTTGAGCAGGATGGCGTCGAGATCGCCTTCCAGCCGCCGCCGCAACTTCTCCGGGTGGTCCTGGGAAACGAGCGTGCTGGGACGGTGGGGTTCTTCGACGCAGATGGCCTGAACCAGCTCGGCCGCCGAGCCGGTGCGCGTGCGATGGGGCGACTCGCCCGTCAGCAGCAGGTACAGGACCACGCCCAGGGCGTACACGTCGGTGGCGGTGGTCACGGGTTCGCCGCGCAATTGCTCAGGGCTGGCGAAGTCCGGGGTGAAGGGCCGCTGCCCGGCTCGGGTTACCTGCCCGGTGAAATCGAGCGGTTGAGGCTGAAGGAGCTTGGCGATGCCGAAGTCCAGGAGCTTGGGCACGCCGGCCGAGGTCACCAGGATGTTGCCGGGTTTGAGGTCGCAGTGCACCACGAGGCTCCGGTGGGCGTGCTGGACCGCGGCGCAGACTTCCAAAAACAGGCGCAGCCGGTCGTGGAGCGGCAGGCACTCCTGACGGCAGTACTCGTCGATGCGCGCGCCCTCGACGTACTCCATCACCAGGTAGGGCGCGCCGTCCTCGGTAGCGCCGCCGTCCAGCAGGGTGACGATGTTGGGGTGCGAGAGCGCCGCCATGGTCTGTCTTTCGCGGTCGAAGCGCGCCAGCACCTCGGGGTTGACGAGTTGCTGGTGGATCAGCTTCACCGCCACGCGCCGGCGGATCGCTCCTTCCTGCTCGGCCAGGTAGACGGCCCCCATGCCGCCTTCGCCCAGCTTTTGGATGAGACGGTAGCGGCCCAGGCGGTGGCCGGCGAGCGGATCCGCGGCGGTTTCGACGGGCGAGGCGCTGTCCTGCGTCGGCATTCGGGAAGGGCGGCCTCCGCTGGCATTATAGGACGGTGGGCGCCGCAGTGACAGCAAACTAGGTGTGTTATAGTCCCCAGGAAAGGCGAAATCATGCTTGGATTCTCTGTGAAGGTCGGTGTTGCGGCGTGCGTTCTGACGATGGCCGCGGGCGCGGAGCGGCGCGCCGCTTTCAACGACGGGTGGCGGTTTCTGAAGGGCGACGCCGCCGGGGCAGAGCGCGCGGAGTTTGACGACTCGGCCTGGCGGCAGGTGCAGCTTCCGCACGACTGGGCCATCGAGGGTCCGTTCGACAGCAAGTACGACGCGCATCTGGGTGGGTTGCCCGTGTACGGCACGGGCTGGTATCGCAAGCGGTTCACCCTGCCGGCAGGCGCCAGCGACCGCCAGTATTGGATTGAGTTCGACGGCGTGATGTCGAACGCCACCGTCTGGCTGAACGGCAAAGAGCTGGGCGGCCGCCCGTACGGTTACAGCAGCTTCGGATTCGACCTGACGCCGCAGCTTCGGCGCGACGGCCAGGAGAACGTGCTGGCGGTGCGCGTGGCGCCCGAGGACCGGAGCTCGCGGTGGTATCCGGGCGCGGGCATCTACCGTAACGTCTGGCTGGAGACCACCGGTCCCGTGCGGGTGGCGCACTGGGGCAGTTACGTTACGACCCCGGAGGTCACCGACGAGAAGGCCACCGTGGCGCTGAAAGTCGAAATCGAGAATCGGGGGGCGCAAGAGGCCAAGCTGGTGCTCGAGACCGCGATCGAGACGGCGCAGGGCAAACGGGTGAGCGCGGTGAAGGCAGAAGTGACCGTGCCGGCGGGCGGCACGCGGAGCGAGCAGCAGAAGCTGACCGTCACGCGCCCCGTGAGGTGGGACGTCAACAGTCCGGTGATGTACCGCGCCATCACCGTGCTGAGGAGCGGCGGGCGGGAGCTGGATCGCTACGTAACCCCGTTCGGGATCCGCACGATCGGCTTTGACCGCGAAACGGGTTTCCTGCTCAACGGGCGGGCGATGAAAATGAAGGGCGTGTGCATGCACCACGACCTGGGGGCGCTGGGTGCGGCGGTCAACCGCCGGGCCACGGAGCGGCAGATGGAGATTATGAAGGCCATGGGAGCGAACGCCGTGCGGACCAGCCACAATCCGCCGTCGCCGGAGCTGCTGGAGTTCTGCGACCGGCTGGGGCTGGTGGTGATGGACGAGGCGTTCGACATGTGGCGCATCCCCAAGGTGCCGAACGGATATGCCAAGTACTTCGACCAGTGGGGCGAGCGCGACATGCGGGACATGCTGCGTCGGGACCGCAACCATCCGAGCGTCGTGCTATGGAGCATTGGCAACGAGGTCCCCGAGCAGGGGCGCGCGGACGGCTGGAAGACGGCTAAGTTTCTGACCGACATCTGCCACCAGGAAGACCCGACCCGCCTGGTCACCTCCGGCTTCAACAACTGGGTGCCCGCTATCAAGAACGGGCTGGCCGACCAGGTGGACGTGCCGGGCTTCAACTACAAGCCGATGAACTACGAGGAAATACTGCGGGGCCATCCGAAGTGGATTATCGTGGGCGCGGAGACGGCCTCCACCGTGAGCAGTCGCGGCGTCTACCACCTCCCGCTGGAGAGGTACCAAAAGCACGAGTCGTTGCAGGTGACGAGTTACGATATCATTGCGCCGCCGTGGGCCACCTCGCCGGACATCGAGTTCGACGCGCAGGACCGGTTTCCCGGGGTCCTGGGCGAGTTCGTGTGGACCGGGTTCGACTACCTGGGCGAGCCGACGCCTTACGGGCAGCGCAGCCGGAAGCAGGAAGGCCCACTGAATCCCGACTGGCCTTCACGCAGCTCGTATTTCGGGATCGTGGACCTGTGCGGGTTCCCCAAGGACCGCTACTACCTGTACAAGAGCATCTGGACGCAGGAGCCGGTGCTGCACGTGCTGCCGCATTGGAACTGGGCAGGGCGTGAAGGGCAGAGGATCCCGGTGATGGTCTACACGAACGCCGAACAGGTGGAACTGTTCCTCAACGGGCGGTCGCTGGGCACAAAGCGGCTGGGTGTGGACACCTTCGAGATCCCGGTGGGCCCGAACGAGAGCAAGACGCTGACGTTCACCACCAAGTACCGGCTGCTGTTCGAGGCCCCGTATGAGCCGGGCGTGCTGCGGGCGGTAGGCAAGCGCAAGGGCGCCACCCTCACCGATGAGGTGCGCACCGTCGGCGCTCCCGCGCGTGTGCGATTGCTGCCCGACCGCGCGGCCATTCGCGCCGATGGCGACGACCTCTCGTTCATCACCGTGAGAGTCGAGGACAAGGACGGCAACCTGTGCTCGCTGGCCGACAACCTGGTGCGGTTCCGCGTGGAGGGCGCCGGGCGCATCGCGGCAGTGGACAACGGCAACGCAGCGACGGTCGAGCCGTTCCAAGCCGAGCAGCGGAAAGCGTTCAGCGGGATGGCGCTCGTGATCGTGCGTTCCGAGCGCGGGCGCAAGGGCGCGATCCGGGTTTCGGCCGCGTCCGAGGGGCTGCAAGCAGCGCAGGCGACGCTGAAGGGGCAGTGAGGCGGGCGGGTCACCGTGCGCAGCCGATCTTTGCCCTGGACGTACAATGAAAAGAGATCATGGCGGACGCAGGGCCGATTCTCTCCACGCTAGCCCGAGTCCTCTCCGAGCACGGTCTGGAGGCTGTGCTCATCGGAAATGCCGCAGCGGCATTACAGGGAGCGCCTGTAACTACGCTGGACCTTGACTTCATGTTTCGCAAGACTCCGGGCAACTTGCGGAAGCTGAAGGCCGTGGCGGCAAGCCTGGGCGCGATGGTTCTCAGGCCGTATTACCCGATGTCGGACCTGTTTCGCGTGGTTCGCGACGAGGATTCCTTGCAGGTGGATTTCATGGCGACCGTCCATGGAGTCAGGTCGTTCGAAAGCCTTCGCAGTCGCGCCCAGGGCGTGCATTTCGGCGGGCACAGGCTGCTCGTGGCGGACCTGGCGGACATCATCCGCAGCAAGCGTGCGGCGGGGCGGCCCAGGGACCGCGCGGTGCTCGAGGTTCTGGAGAAAACACTTGAAGAAAGGAAGAAAGCGGCGCCACGCTCAACTCGCGGCTCTGACACGGGAAAGTGACCGCGTGCTGCGCGAGCAAATTCGCCGGCTGCTCGAACTTCCGCCCGCCGCGCGGACGCATTTCCTCCGCAAGAAGATCGGCTTTCAAGCTTCGTCTCTCTGAGCGGGGCAGGGCTGGTGGAGGCGGCGGGAGTCGAACCCGCGTCCGAGAAAGCTTCACCCGAGGAGCCTACGTGCGTAGCCGGTTCAAGTGTCTCGGCAGCCGCTTCAGAGCCGGCAAGCGTGGCGACCGCCCAGCCCGATTCTTCTCGGCCTCAGGCTCCGGACCGAAGCCCTGCGCCTATCCCGCGTTGATGACGCCCACTAGCCGGCGAGCGGGCCCACCGGCCGAAGCGGCGGCCTAACTGATTAGGCCGCGTGTGCAAACTGCATGTTGGCAGTTTTTGTTTTCCGATCGTTTAACGGGAGCTCGGAACCCGGCACGCCTCCTCGAACTAGATCAGTCCCGTCGAATCCGTTGCGCCCCCTCCGTCTCTATTATACCCCAGACGCTCGAAATCCGAGCACAAGTCCTGCCCGGCTGCTGTACGATCAACAGATGGGAGGCCACATGCACAACCGCCGTAGTTTCCTGAGAGAGGTCCTCGGCACGGTCTGGACCACCGCCACCGTGCTCGAGCAGGCCGTGTTCCGCGCCGCGCACGCCCGGGCGGAGGCCCGCACCGCGCCGGATGACCTGTTCGACCTCGAGAAGGTCGCCGAGGGAGTATATGCCGTCATTCCCCGTCCCCTGGGGCTGATCCACTCAAACGCGGCCGTCTTCGAGAATTCGGCTGACGTGCTGGTCGTGGACACGCACTCCACCTCGGACGCGGCAGCTTCCGTGGTCGCGCAGGTGCGCAAACAAATCACCACCAAGCCCGTCCGCTACATAGTGAACACGCACTTCCATTGGGATCACGTCCAGGGCAATGCGGCCTACAGGAAGATCGCGCCGGGGGCAGACATCATCTCCAGCACGGTCACCCGCCAGCTTATCTCCGAGCAGGGAACGGCGCGCGCCAAGGCGTCGCTCGAGCAGGTGCCGAAAGCCATTGAAAACTACCGGCAGAGACTCAGCGCCGCCAAGTCCGCCCCAGAGAGGGCCTACTATCGGACGATGATCAACGGTTCCCAAGCCTACCTGGCGGAGCTGAAGAGCCTCGCCTTCGAGCTGCCTAATATCACCTTCGCGACCGACCTGGTGATTCACGACAAAGCCCACCAGTTTCACCTGGCTTTCCGCGGGCGCGGCCACACTGCCGGCGACATCGTCGTCTACTGCCCGCAGAAGAAAGTCGTCGCCGCGGGCGACCTGCTGCACGGCTTCCTGCCCTACTTCGACGACGGCTATCCGCAAGAGTGGCCCGCCACCCTGCGCTCCTGCGGCGAATTCGCTTTCGAGCGCGTTATCGGGGGCCACGGCGGAGTGCAGCACACCCGCGAGAGACTCCCGCAAATGGCGGCCTACATCAGCGAGCTGATCGAGGCGGTGGCGAAGGGCAAGCAGGCCGGGCGCACCGTGCAGCAACTCCAGCAGGCCATCACGCCGGCGACCCTGAAGTCGCTGGAGAGCGGCGGCTACGGCCGTTACGTGGGCGCGACCCTGGTCAAGTACTATCCCGAAGCTACTCAGAGCACGCCGGCGGAGGCGTTGGCCAGGGGTGTGCAGGGCAACGTCGCGTCGGTTTTCAACCTGTTGGGCAAGAGGTAGCGCCGCGCACAGGCTGAAGGCCTGTGCCACGGGGTCAGGGCCACAGTGTCAGGCCAGCGAGGCCAGGATGCCGGCGATTCGGGCGCGCAAGGCCTCCGGTTGGGGGTCGAAGCGAGTTTGGGCGGCCTCGGGCAGTAGCGCGCGAATCTCGGGCAGCGTCCACTGCCGGCTCGGCGTGGTAGCCTCGAAGCCCAGCGTATCGGCCAGCCGGCAGGCCAGGCTGACCAGCGCCAGCAGAGCGAACGTCTCCGGCAGTTCGGCATGGTGGCGCGCCGCAATCTCGTGGTACTCGACCGGCAGATGCCATTCTTTCATCAGCCACCGGCCAGCCTCGCAGTGGTCTATGTCGAACAAGGCGCGCTCGGTGTCCAGAATGTCGAAACTGTTTTCCTCGGTGACCGCCAGCACGTTGCTGTATTCGGCGGGGTAGGCGGCCAGTAGACCGAGCCGGCCCACGTCGTGGAGCATGCCTGCCGTAAAGGCGCGGTCAGTGGAGAGGGCACAGGCAGAGGCCAGCTCCTCGCTCAGCAGGGCGCACGCCAGGCTGTGCCGCCAGCAGCGGCGGAGCGCTTCGATTTTCAGCGCGCTACGCATGTAAGAGCCCAGAGCCACGGTCAGCGTCAGAGCCCGGACGCGGTCCACGCCCATCACCACGATGGCGTGTTTGACGGTTTCGACCCTCGACATCAGGCCGAACAGGGCCGAATTGGCGGCCCGCAGGATGCCTGCCGAGAAGGCGGCGTCGGTGCGGACCAGCTCGACGACCTCTTGCAAGGGAGCGTCCTCACGGGCCAGCAACTGAAGCACCCTGGTGACGATAGCTGGGAACGGCGGCAGCTCCCGCAAAGCCCAGGGCCGTTTCTGGGAGGTTTCCGGCTCACTCGGCACGGCGTTCGACATTTCTGCCCCCATATCTATCGACGGAGCCGTGCCGGGCTTTAGGGGGTGCTGAAAAAATCCTGCACAGACTGAAGACGGTGCCACGGAGGCCAGCAACGCCTTGAGTTTTCGTGGCACAGGCATTCAGCCTGTGCTCGTGGCCGGCTCGCGAAGGACTTTTTCAGCACCCTCTTTAGGGTGCGGGTGGTGAATTGCCGGTTGCAGGTTGTGGGCGGCGGCCTCGGGGTTGTAGGCTGGAGGCAGATGCCGGTGGATGCGGCCATCGAGACCTACAGCCTGACCAAGGTGTACCGCAGCTTGTGGAGACGCCGGGAGATCCGCGCGGTGGATGACGTTTCCCTGCGCGTGGAGCGCGGCACCACCTTCGGGCTGTTGGGACCAAACGGGGCAGGGAAGACCACCTTCGTGAAAATGCTGCTGTCCTCGGTGCGCCCCACGGCCGGCAGCGCCAGCATATTCGGCCAGGATTGCCGCCGCGCCGAGGCCCGCCGTCCCATCGGCTACCTGCCGGAGAACCACCGGTTCCCGGCCTACATGACCGGCAGCGGAATGCTGGATTTCTACGCCGCGCTTTCGGGCATGGATGCGGGGTCGCGTAGGAGGCGCATTGGCGAGCTGCTGGCGCTGGTAGGCCTGGAGAAATGGGCCAGCCTGCGGCTGGGCAAGTACTCCAAAGGCATGTTGCAGCGTTTGGGGCTGGCGCAGGCGCTCATGCACTCCCCGGCGCTGCTGGTGCTGGATGAGCCTTCCGACGGTGTGGATCCGGTCGGGCGGAGGCAAATTCGGGAAATGCTGCACGGCCTGGAGGAAAGAGGCGTCACCATTTTCATCAACTCGCACCTGCTGGCGGAAGTCGAGCTGTTCTGCCGCGAAGTCGCGATTCTGCACCGCGGCAAAGTGGCCCTGGTGGGGAAGGTCAAGGAATTGACCGCCGGCAAGGGCTACAGCCTGAGCGCCGCTTCGGTGCCCGAGCGTCTGGAGGAGGAGTTGCGCGCGCGCGCCTCGGCGGCGGCGTCCCGCGACGGGCTGCTCGAGTTGCAGTTCGCCAGCCGCCAGCAGGTCAACGAAGCCGTCGATCTGCTTCGGGCAGCAGGATGCGAGATCGAACGCCTGCTGCCGACTGCCAGCACGCTGGAAGAAGTGTTCATGAGGACGGTCAATGCCTAGGTCGGGCCTGCTGGTGACGTCCATCCTGATCCGGGATACTTTCCGCGAAGCTTCGGCCCGATGGGTCTTCTGGGGACTGTTCGGGCTGTCCACGGCCTTGATCCTGTTCTTCCTGTTCCTCATGCGCATCGACGTGGTGGAGGGCGCCCAAGCCACCATCTCTCTGTTCGGCTATGCCACCGGCAAGACGGTGAACGTAGCCAGGTTGGTGCGGCAGGTTCATGCCGGCGTCGCCTCTTTCCTGTACTCGGTGGCGATGTTCCTGGCGGTGTTCGCCTCCGCGGGGCTGGCCCCGACGGTGCTGCAACGCGGGCGCATCGAGCTGCTGCTGTCAAAACCCGTCACGCGCGTCCACCTTTTGCTGGCGCGTTACGCCGGAAACCTCCTGGTAGTCACGCTGAATGTCTGCTACCTGATTGTGGGGATCTGGCTGATCTTCGGGTGGAAGGCCGGGGTATGGTACGCGAGCTTCCTCTGGGCCATGCTCACGACGACCTTCATGTTCGCTGTGCTGCTCACCGTGGTGGTGCTGGTAGCGGTGCTGACCGAAAGCGAGGCCCTGGCCACCATGATCCCCTTCGCGTTGATGATTGTGAGCCCCATCTTGGCCCAGCACCAGATCATGGTGAAGCTGCTCAACTCGGAGTGGTCGCGGAATGTGTGGATGGGATTCTACTACGTGCTGCCGAAGTTTTTTGACGTGGGCCGGATCAACATGAACCTGGTGATGGGACGCGAGGTGGGCAGCCTGGCGCCGGTGTGGAGTTCGGTGGCCTTCGCCGGGGTTATTCTGGCGCTGGCAGTCTATTCGCTCCAGAAAAGGAATTACTGATGAACTGGCTGCGCGGTAGCCTGGCAGTGGCCGGGCTGGCGGTTGCGGGGTGCCGCACGACGCCCCAGGGTGCGGTCCGGATTGATCCCGTGCTGGAATCGCTGGTGCCAGCCGACACGCTGGCGTTGGCGGGACTGAGGATGGAGGCTCTGCGCGCCACGCCGGTGTATCAGAAATGGGCGGCGAGCAAGGCGGCGCTGCCGTTGGAAGGACTCGCGAAAGAAACCGGCGTGGACCTGCGCAAGGACGTTTCCGAGGCGCTGCTGGCGTCCAACGGCAAGGAGAGCCTCGTGCTGGCGCGCGGCAAATTCTCCCGCTCGCAGTTGGAGTCGAACCTGACACAGCGCGGGGCCGGGCGTGAGCGCTACGAGGGCTACACGCTGATCGGCGACGACGAAGCGGCCCTGGTGGTTCTGGACTCCACGACCATCGTGGCCGGCCGCCCGGCCATGGTTCGCGCCGCGCTTCAGCGGCGGAGCCGTTCCAGCGGCGCACCGCGGGCCCTGCTGGAGGAGATCAGGAAGATCACCGGCGACAACCAGATGTGGGGCGTTTCTTTGGGCGGATTCGAGCAGGTGAGCCAGGCTGTTCCGCTGCCGGGCAATCTTGCCAATCTTGCCAGGATCGCCGCCCTGATCGAGAAGTCCACCTTCGCGGCGGATCTGCGTTCGGGCCTGAGCGCCTCGGCCACCATGCTGTGCCGGACCGAGCAGGACGCCAAGACCCTGTCGGACGCTTTGCGCGGCCTGATCGGGCTGGCGCGGTTGAGCACGCCGAACAGCGAGCCCGACCTGCTGCGGCTCTACGACGGCATTCAGGTCAGCCTCGAGCAGCGGACGGTGAAGGTCCGGGCGCAGATTCCCCAGGAGCTTCTGGACAAGGCGGTGGCGAGGTTCTCCAGCGGCCTGCCGGCTTTCACCTTCCAACCGGGATTTCCAGGACTACGTCTCCCCTGACTACGGCCTGGCAGCCCAGCCGCGAGTGCAGGGTCACGCCTTCGGCCTGACCGATGCGCTCCGCCTCGTCGTCCTCCATCGCCGAAAGGTTGTCTTCTCCCGCCTTGACCATCACGTGGCAGGTGGTGCAGGCGCAGTTGCCCCCGCAGGCGTGCTCCAGAGGGATGCCGAAGTTCAGCGCGACATCGAGGACCGAGCCCGGCTTGCCATGGCGCGAGTAGGGGAGCCGCGCCGGGTCGAACTCCACGGTGACGTTCTGGGGGAGGAAGCTCACCCGGGGCACAGAAGTAATTATACAAGCGGCCCTGATATGCTGTGAGTGGATGAAATCACTCGTGATCCGGCTCGATGAGGGGACCCACCGGGCTCTGCTGAAGGCCGTCGCATGGGGCGGGAAAGGGCGCGCCGAGTTCATCCGCGACGCGATTCGGAAGGCGGTCCGCGCAGCCGAATACGCCCGGATGCGCCGGGCGTACCAGGCGCAGCCGGACTCCGAGTCTCAAGCTGACGGTTGGCCTGCAGCCGAGGAGTACCGGAACTGAAGCGCGCGCTCGGCCACGCGCTCCCACTGGCTGAAGTAGGGCGGGCCCATGGCCTGCCCACAGGCGCGCTCCCTATCAGAAGTACAGCTTCAGGGCCATCTGGACCAGCCGGGCGTTGTTCTGCTCGGTGGGATCCACCTTGCCGAAGCTGGCGCTGGTGGGGTCGGTGTTCGGAGCCCCGAAGCGGACGTGGTTGAACCCGTTGTAGACTTCGAACCGGTACTGTACGCGAACGCGCTCCCGGATGCTGAAGTTCTTCGAGATGACCGCATCCACGTTGTTGACGCGGCTGGCCCGGACATTGCTCCAGCGCGTCGGGTAGTTGCGGATATAGCTGGCGAAGTCCTGGTAGACGCCGTTGGTGATGGTGTCGCCCGCCGCCGGCTTGTAATTGTACCCGGGCAGGTTTTGAATGCCGGTCCAGGCCGGGTAATTCGAGATATCCGTGTTCTTGGCGGGGAAGCGAATGAACTGGGTCGTATCGAACCACTGGGGGAGGCTTTGCTGGTCGTGCGGAAGAGCGAAGTTTTTGCCGCTAAAGAAGGAGTCGGTGCTGAATACGACGGGCACGCCGGACTGAATATTGAACTGCCCGGAGAGTTGCCATCCGCCCATGATAGCGTCGGCCACCTTCGGCATGCTGGGCCAGAACTTCTTGTTCCGCCCGACCGGAATCTGCCAGATGGGGGCGATCGAGAGGTGGAAGGGTCGGTCTTCGCCGCCCAGCTTGTGTTCGATGTTCCGGCCGGCAATCTCCGGGCCGATCCAGGAGGTGTCCTCGAACAGCTTGCCCCAAGTGAACGCATTGATCACGCTGAACCCTTTGCTGAAGCGGTGCTCAATCTTGACCAGCAGCGCGTCGTACTGGTTCTGGCCCCACGGATTGTTGTTTTCCGTGATGCCGCCCAGGATGGTGACGGGATTCAGCAACTGGTTCATCGCCATTGTCGTGGCGGTGGCGATCGAGCCCGTCACGCCGGGCAGCCCGTTGAAGGGGTTGGGGACGAGCGTGTTCCACAGCAACGTGTCCAGCGGCCGGCCCTTGCCATCGAAGTTGTTCTCGGGCGACAGGTTTTTCTGCCACAGCGCGAAGCTCGGCAGGTTCCGGTTCAAGTCCGATGAAATGTCGTACGTTTTGTTGTGCGTGTAACCCGCCTCAAACAGCCAGCCCTTGTACTGGCGCTGGAGATGCAGGCTGTACTCCCACGAGTGAAACCGTCCGGGATCCGGGTTGCTCCAGCTTACGCCCTGTCCCAGGTTGGTCAGGGGCCCGAGCGAGGAGCCGGTGGGCGCGAGGATTCCGCTCTGGTAGGGATTGTCCAGCGTCTCGACAATATGCTTGTAGTTGTCGTTCGTGGTGATGAGATTCGTCGTGCGGCTGAAGCCGTTCTGCCCGCCGGTAATGAAGGAGGCTTGCGTGAAGCGTCCAAAGCCGCCGCGGATCACGGTGTTGGGCCCCAGTCTGTACGCAAAGCCGATGCGGGGCTGGATTTCCTGGTAGTTCGGATTGTGGACGCCTCGCGGCACGCCGTTGACCCCATTGAACCGTTGCGCGCCCAAGACCTTGAACGAACTCGCCGGCAGGATCTGCGAGAGGATCTGAACTCCAACATTGCTGGCGTTGGCCGGGTTGGTCAGGATCTTCGCATAGGCGGCCTGCGCCGCGTCGCTGATGGGGTTCACCACGGCCGGATCGAAGAGCGAGGTCACGCGGTTGTAGCGCTCGGTAACCGGCGTCTCGTAGTCCCAGCGCAGGCCCATATTGACGGTGAGCTTCGGGGTGACTCGCCAGTCGTTGTGGACGTAGAACGCGGAGAAGTGTTGCGACCAGAAAGCGTCCGCATTCCGCGCGAAGCTGCTGTTGCTGTTGTGCGGAAGTCCCAACAGGTACGACGCCATGGTGGAGCCATTGCCGGTTCCTCCACTGACGGTGGCCTGCTGGCGCGTCCACTCGCCGCCGAAGTCGAATCGTCCCTGGCTCCCGATACTCTTGTTGGCCTGCTGGAGGACCCAGTATTCCGCGCCGTACTTGAAGGTCATATTCCCCCTGACCTGTGTCAGCACGGCGGACCAAGTGTAATACGAGGTGTTCACGACGCTGCCGGCCTGGTTGACGCCGATATCTCCGAATAGCCCCGTGATGCGCGGCGCCTGCGGAACCGCCAACTGGGAAGTGAACGATGCCGGAAAGCCCAGAGTGCTCGAATCGAAGCCCACGCCGTGGTCGTTGTTCGGCTCCGCGTAGCGTGTGAGGTTCGCTTTCAGATCCAGGATCTTCGTGGGGCTCAAGGTCCAGACATGGTCCACTCCGGCGCCCCTGGTCATGCGGTGCTGATACGCGCCCGTGAACGCGTTATGAAAGTTGTCGCCGCTAAGCTCGTCTTCGTGATACCAGCGGAAGGTGGCAAAGGTCTTATGGGCGTTGTTCCAGGTGTGGTCGCCGCGGCCCGTGATATCCGCCATCTTGTTATCCCGCGTGGAGTCCGGCACGAAGTTGTTGGTCGCGTTGCTGGTCCCGTCGGTGGGTGTATTCGGCAGCGGGACATAGTTCAGGATGTTCTGCGCGACCTTGCTCAGGCGGCTCGCCGGCACCACCATTCCGGCGAACAAGGTGCGGGTGCCGTTGGCGTCCGCGGCCACGGTCAGCGGGTCGTAGACCTGGATGGGGTACTTGATGCGTTGGCCGCCGACCAACTGGGTGGTCCAGGACTGACTGAAATCTCCCTTGCGCTCCAGCTCCGTGGGCAGTGAACGGATGTTGAAGCGCGGATCCCGGTTCCGGATGCCGTTGTAGTTGAAAAAAAAGAAGGTCTTCCCTTTTCCGTTGTAGACCTTCGGAACCCAGACCGGTCCGCCGATGCTGCCGCCGTACTCGTTATAGTGCACCGGGGGCTTTTCGCCGCCCGTCAGGTTGGTTTGGAAGAGGGTGGCGTTGAGGAGGTTGTTCTGATTGAACGCGTAGAGGCTGCCGTGGTACTTCGCCGTGCCGCTCTTGGTGGTCATCTGAATGGTGCCGCCGGCCTGCCGGCCAATGGAGGCGTCGTAGGCATTCATCAGCACGCGGAACTCCTGCACGGCGTCCGGAGCGGGCAGGAACGCCACTTGCCCGCCGGTCTTGAGGTTGGGCATGCCGTCCAGCTCGAAGGTGTTGGACCGGGTGTTGTTCCGGCCGCCATTGACCGTGAACTGGGACGCCGCATCGTGCGACCACAGGTGCGCGATGTTCTGGTTCTGGTCCTGCTGCAACACACCCGGGGAGAGGGTGGCCAGCAGGGTGGTCACGCGCGACATGGAGGGCATCTCGGTGATTTGCTCTTCGGTGATCACGGTTCCGGAGGTGGCGGCGGTGGTGTCGATTAACGGGGTTTCTGCCGTGACCGTGATCTGGGACATCGCCGCTCCGATCTCAAGTTGCGTGTCGATCACCTTGTTGTCGCCGGTTTGCAGTGTGATGCCGTGCTGTTCCATGCGGCGGAAGCCGGGGGCGTTTACCGCCAAGCTGTAATGCCCTGGAATGAGGAACTGGACGAGCCAGTTGCCTTGCAGATTGGTCTTGGTCTCTTGCTTGACTCCGGTGTCGTCCGAGGTCACCGTGACATCGGCCCCTGGAACGACGGCGCCCTGAGCGTCCACCACCCGGCCGCCCAGTGTCGCCCTGGCCCCCTGGCCCCAGGCCACATTGGTAGCGGCGGCCCAGGACATGACGACCAGGGCCAAGATGATTCGTGCAGCTTGCTTCATGACCCTTTCTCCCGATTGGGGATCTCCCAACCGCCGAAAGCTTACCACACCCGCCACGTCGCCGGCGGAACACCCGTCCCATATCGCCCGCGGATGCGTTGTCCCCGATGCACAGAAAACCTGTACAATAGATTCGAGGTGCCGTCGTGGCCATCGAGACAACCTACACCAGCCTGCGTCAGGAGCTGGCTTCGTTCCTGGACCGGGTCGTGGAAGACCGAGAACTTGTCATCGTGCGCCGGAGGAAGGCCGGGGATGTGGCCTTGATTCCCGCGGCGGAGTTGGCCGGTATTCTCGAAACTGCGCATCTGCTCCGTTCGCCCAGAAACGCGCGGCGGTTGCTGGCCGCCCTGCGTCGCGCCGAACGCGGGAAGGGCAGACCCGAGCCGCTGGAGAAACTGCGCCGGGAGATGGGGCTTGAGCAAAGCCGCTGAGCGGGACGCGGTATTCCACCCGGAATTCCGAGAGGACCTGCGCTATTGGGTAAGGACCGATCGCCGGACCGCCCTGCGCGTGTTCGAATTGGTCGAGGCGGTCATGAGGGACCCGTTCTCCGGCATCGGCAAACCGGAGGCTTTGAAGTACCTGCTCGCCGGATGCTGGTCACGCCGCATCACCCAGGAGCACCGGCTGGTCTACAGGGTCAGCCAGACCCGCGTTGACTTCCTCCAGGCCCGGTACCACTATTGAGGCCCTGCCGGCGGGCCTTCCCACCTCTGCCTGAGATAAGCGTCGATGCTTCCCGCCGCCCGCCGCCCCTCGGCAATTGCCCAGACGACCAGGGACTGCCCCCGCCGCATGTCGCCGGCGGCGAAGATGCCGGGCACCGAGGTCATGTAGTTGTCGTCGGTGGCCACGTTGCCGCGCGCGTCGAGCGCCACGCCCAACTGCTCCAGCAGCCCGTTGCGCGCCGGGCCGAGGAACCCCATGGCCAGCAGCACCAGGTCCACTTCGAGCGTGAACTCGGTCCCCGGCACAGGCCTGAAATCCGGCGGCGGGCCCGCACGGAGGGCGTGGAGCTTCGTCACGTTGCCCCGCGCGTCGCCGGCGAACCCGGTCGTGGCCACCGACCACTCCCGCTCGCCGCCCTCTTCGTGCGAAGTTTCCGTGCGCAGCATGTACGGCCACATGGGCCAGGGCGTCTCGGGAGCGCGCTCGGCCGGCGGGCGCGGCAGGATCTCGAGCACGTGGACGCGGCGCGCCTTCTGGCGCAGCGCGGTACCCAGGCAATCGGCCGCGGTGTCTCCGCCGCCGATGATGGCGACCCGCTTGCCCGCGGCCAGGATCTCGCCGCAGAAGTCCAGCCGCTCGCCCGCCAGCCGCCGGTTCTGCTGCGTGAGGAACTCCATAGCGAAGCGGACGCCGCGCAACTGGCGGCCCGGCACGGCCAGATCCCGCGGCTGCTCCGCGCCCCCGGCGAGCAGGACGGCATCAAAGTCACGGCGTAGCTCCTCGACGGGCACGTTGCCGCCAACCTGCGCGCCGGTCTGAAACCTCACGCCTTCTTCGGCGAGTTGCTCCAGCCGGCGGTCCACCAGGCGCTTCTCCAGCTTGAAATCCGGAACGCCGTAGCGCAGCAGCCCGCCCAGCCGGTCGCTCTTCTCGAACACCGTCACCCAGTGCCCGGCGCGGTTCAACTGTTGCGCCGCCGCGAGGCCCGCCGGCCCCGAGCCCACCACTGCCACATGCTTGCCGGTCCGCGCCGGCGGCGGCTGAGGCCGGATCCAGCCTTCGCAAAACGCCCGCTCCACGATGGCCTGCTCGATCAGCTTGATGGTTACCGGCGCCTGGTTGATGGCCAGCACGCAAGCTGCCTCGCACGGCGCCGGGCAGACGCGCCCGGTGAACTCCGGGAAGTTGTTGGTGGCGTGGAGCGCCCGCAGCGCCTCTGGCCAGCGCTCGCGGTAAAGGAGGTCGTTGAAATCCGGAATCAGGTTGTTCAGCGGGCACCCGGTGTTGCAGAACGGCACGCCGCAGTCCATGCAGCGGGCGCACTGCCGCGCCAGCCGCTGCTCGGCAAACGACTCGTACACCTCGCGGTAGTCGTTGAGGCGTTCCGGAACCGGCCGCCGCGCCGGCGCCTCCCGGTCGAATTCCAGGAAACCGGTGGTCTTACCCATGAAGCGCCTCCGCCAGCGCCGGTAGGGGCGAGGCATGCCTCGCCCCTACCACACCCAGCACCCGCTTGTACTCGTGCGGGAAGACCTTGACGAACTTCGGCAGCAGCTCCTGCCAGTTCAGCAGAACCCACTGGGCGCGCGCGCTGTGCGTGAACTCGTAGTGGCGCGCGACAAGGCTGCGCAGCGCCTCGGCGTCGCCGGGATCCGACACCGGCTCCAGATCGACGCTCGCGCGGTTGCACCGCGCGGCGGCGAACGCGCCCGTTTCATCCAGCACGTAAGCGATGCCTCCAGTCATCCCCGCGGCGAAGTTGCGCCCGGTCGCCCCCAGCACCACCACCACTCCCTTCGTCATGTACTCGCAGCCGTGGTCGCCGACGGCCTCCACCACCGCCGTGGCGCCTGAGTTACGCACCGCGAACCGCTCTCCGGCGGCCCCGTTGAAATACGCCTCCCCGCCGGTGGCGCCGTAGAGGACAACGTTGCCGACCAGAATGTTCTCTTCGGGACGGAAGGTGGAGCCCCGCTCGGGCCGGACGATGATTTTACCGCCCGAGAGACCCTTGCCCAGGTAGTCGTTGGCGTCTCCCTCCAGCAGCAGGGTGACCCCCGGGGCCAGGAAGGCGCCGAAGCTCTGGCCGGCCGAGCCGTGGAAACGGAAACGAATGGTGTCCTCGGGCAGCCCGGCGGAGCCGTAACGACGGGCGATCTCCCCGCTCAACATCGTCCCCACGGCCCGGTGAACGTTGCGTATCGGGAAGTGGAACTCGACCGGAGTGCGGCGCTCGATCGCCATGCGCGCGCGGTCGATCAGGCTGTAGTCCAGCGCCTGGTGCAACCCGTGATCCTGCGCCGTCACGCACCGGCGCGCCACGCGCTCCGGCAGCGGCGGGCGGTACAAGATGGCCGCGTAGTCCAGCCCCCGCGCCTTCCAGTGATCGATGGCGGGGCGCATCTGGAGGTGGTCCACGCGGCCCACCATCTCATCGAAGGTGCGGAAGCCTAGGGCCGCCATCAGCTCCCGCACCTCCGCGGCCACGTAGAAGAAGAAGTTGATCACGTGCTCGGGCTGCCCCTGGAACCGACGGCGCAACTCCGGGTCCTGCGTGGCGATGCCCACCGGGCAGGTGTTCAGGTGGCACTTGCGCATCATGAGGCAACCCAGCGAAACCAGCGGGGCGGTCGAGAAGCCGAACTCCTCGGCGCCCAACAGCGCCGCGATCACCACGTCGCGCCCAGTCTGAATCTTGCCGTCCACCTGGAGACGCACGCGCCCGCGCAGGTCGTTCATCACCAGCACTTGCTGGGTCTCGGCCAAACCGAGCTCCCAGGGCACTCCCGAGTGCTTAATGGCGCTGAGCGGAGAGGCGCCGGTGCCGCCGTCGTGGCCCGAGATCAGGATCACATCGGCGCGCGCCTTGGCCACGCCCGCGGCCACTATGCCCACGCCCACCTCGGCCACCAGCTTCACCGAGATGCGGGCCTGCGGGTTGACGTTCTTGAGGTCCCAGACGAGCTGGGCCAGGTCCTCGATCGAGTAAATGTCGTGGTGCGGCGGCGGCGAGATCAACTGCACGCCGGGGATCGAGTGCCGCACGCGCGCGATGATCTCGTCCACCTTGTGCCCCGGCAACTGGCCGCCCTCGCCGGGCTTGGCGCCCTGGGCGATTTTGATCTGTAGCTCCTCGGCGTTCACCAGGTAGTTGGCGGTCACCCCGAACCGGCCGGAAGCCACCTGCTTGACCGCGCTGCGGCGCCAGGCGCCGTCCGGGTCAGGCCGGAAACGCTCTTCGTCCTCGCCGCCTTCGCCGCTGTTGGAGCGCCCGCCCAGGCGGTTCATGGCGATGGCCAGCGTCTCGTGCGCCTCCTTGCTGATGGAGCCGAACGACATCGCCCCGGTGGTGAACCGTCTGACGATCTCGCGGGCCGGCTCGACCTCCTCGAGCGGCACGGGGCGGCCGGCCGGAACGATCTCCATCAGCCCGCGTAGCGTGCACAACTGCCGCTGTTGCCCGTTGATGTGCGCGGCGTACTCGCGGTAGGCGGAGTAGCTGCCCTCGCGCACAGCCTGCTGGAGCTTGCTGATGGTGAAGGGATTAACCAGATGGTATTCGCCCTGCGCGCGGTAGTGGTAGCTGCCTGCGGCCGCTAGCTCCGGGTCGGCATCGGCGACCGGACGGAAGCCGTGCTCGTGCCTCATCCGGGCCTCCTGCGCCAGCACTTCCAGACCTATGCCCTCGATGCGCGAGGCCGTGCCGGTGAAGTACTTCTCGACCAGCGAGCGGCTCAAGCCGATGGCCTCAAAGACCTGCGCCCCGCGATAACTCTGGAGTGTCGAGATGCCCATCTTCGAGAAGACCTTCAGGAGGCCCTTGTTTACGGCCTTCTTGTAGTTCCGCAGGACCTGGTCGAAGGTCAGCCCCGACGGGAAGAAGCCGCGGCGGTGCAGGTCCTCCAGGGTCTCGATGGCCAGATACGGGTTGACCGCGCTGGCTCCATAGCCGATGAGCAGAGCGAAGTGCATCACCTCTCGCGGCTCGCCGCTCTCGACGATCAGCGCTACCTGCGTGCGGGTCTCCTCGCGCACCAGATGGTTATGCACCGCCGCCAGCGCCAGCAGGCTGGGAATGGGAGCATAGTCCTGGTCGATGCCCCGGTCGGACAGCAGCAGCAGCGTGTAGCCGTCCTTGATGGCCAGCGACGCCCGGCGACACAGGCCGTCCAGCGCCCTCTCCAGCTCCTTCTCCCCACCCTCGACCCGGTAGACCACCGGCAGCGTGATGGCTAGGAAGTCGCCCCAGGAGACCCGGCGCAGCTTCTCCAGGTCGCGGTTGGTCAGGATGGGATGCTCCAG
>CAYGVJ010000097.1:0-21433 GCA_964353255.1 uncultured Solibacteraceae bacterium
CACCCGACCTTCTGGTTCGTAGCCAGACGCTCTATCCAACTGAGCTACAGGCGCAAAGTGGTGGGTCCTGAATCCAATCTAGCGGCTCTTGCGAACCACTGTCAAGTTCAGCGGACTTCGGTGATTCTGCCCTCGCGGTCCAGCCGCAGGCGCAGGCCGCGCCACACCACCGTCGAACCGAACAAGCCACAGGCCCACAGTGCCGCGCCCCAGAGGTCGCGCAACGGTACCAGAAAGAAACAGGCCAGCGTGCGGCGGTCCCCGAGCGCGGCAGTCACCGCCAGACCCGCCGCCAGCCGCACCGCAAACAGCGTGCCGGCCGCCCACCACTGGCCCGCCAGCGCCAGGACCAGCGACCACAGCGTGGCGTGCGTTACAAGGAGCCCCTTGTAGCCGCCTCCGCGCGAGACCCGAATCGTTCGCGCCCAGCGCAACTGATGTTGCCAGACTTCGCGCCAGGTCCGGTCGCCGAGGCAGGTCTCGACCACCAGCTTCGAGGTCACCACCTTCAGGCCCAGGTCCCGGATGCGCCGGCTGAGCTGGTAGTCGTCGGCCAGGTAGCCGGCAAGCGCCCCGAAGCCGCCCGCTCGCTCCAGGTCCGCGGCCCGGAAAGCCAGCGTGGCGCCGAGGCCGAACTCGGAAACTCCCACCAGGGGCGCCACCAGAACGCCGGAGGCGAAGTCGGTCGCAATGCCGACGGCCTCGAAACGCCCCGGCCAACCCTCGGCCCGCGCGCGGTACAGGCACGTTACCACGCCCACCTGCGGGTCCTCGAGCGGCCCGACGACTCGTCGCAGATAGTCTTGGGGCACCAGGATATCGCTGTCATTGACCACCAGGATGGGATAGCGGGCCGCCGCCGCCAAGTCCACCAGCACGCCCACCTTGCCGTTCGGCGCCGCCGGCGCGCTAAGCATGAGCCGTATAGCGCGGTCGGGGAACTCGCCGGCGAGCCGCTCAATCTCCGCGATGGCCGGGTCAGCCGGATCAGAGACCCCGAACAAGATCTCGAAGTCCGGATAGTCCTGGAGAGCGTGCGCGCGGATGCACTCGGCGAAGTGCGGGTCCAGGCCGTGCACGGGCTTGAGGATGGAAACCGGCGGCGTCCACCCCCAGCGGCGCTCGCGCCGCCAGAGGCGCCGGAGCGCGGCTGCCAAAGCCAGGCATTGGTAGGCGAACGCCGCCGCCGCAATCACCAACAGTAGGTAGCTCACAGGGCGATCAGCACCACACCGCAGGTGACCAGCGCCGTCCCGAGCCAGCGCCGGGCGCTGATCCGCTCCCCAAGCACCAGCCTGGCCACCAGGGTTTCAACTACGAGCGTGGCGGCCGTGGCCGGGACGGCGAAGCTCATGTCGGCAATCGAGAGCAACGACATGAAGGCGAAGAAGGAAACGGCCAGCAGAAGGATGGCCACTCCGACCTGCCAGGTTCGCGTCACGGCGCCCAGGGCTCGGCCCAGCGCGCCCGCGCGGAAGTCGCGGATCTCGCCGTGCAGCTTCATGCGCTGGGTCAGCAGCGTGTCGCTACCCGTAGTGGCACCGATGATGACGGCCACGAACAGCCACTTCACGGGCGGCCTCCCGCTGTGGTTCGAATCGCGGTGGTTCCCACCAGCGCCGTGCCGGCCGCGATGAGCAGCGCGCCCGCCCAGCGCTGCGGAGACACCTGCTCGCCCAGCAGGAACCGCCCGGCGACGGCCGCCAGGGCGTAGCCCACCGCCGTGACGGGCACCACGAAACTCAGGTCCGCCCAGCTCAGCAGCGTCATCCGCGCCAGCAGCCACACGATCAGTAGCGCGATGCCCAGGGCCACCCAGGGAGTGAAAACCGCCGCCACATACTCGAACGGCGAGACTCCCAACGCCCGGCCGCGCTGTTTCAGGCCCCAGCTCAGGCAGGAGTTGCCCAGAACGTTGGCCAGCACGACGATGGCTGTCACCACCCAGGTCTTCAGCCGCAAGTTGCCGATTGGGCTACTCATGCTGCGCGACAGCCTGCCTCTGACGGCGAACGAACCGCCTGCGCCGGGATCTCAGCGCCAGGTATTCCCGGGCTTCCTTGAAGAGCCGGCGCCGCTCGGCCCCGTCCCAAAGGGCTTTGCGCACCAGCCGCCAGACGACGCGCGGGCGGAAATAGTACTGGCCGTAAAACCGCTCCACCCAGTCCAGCAGCTCGGCCCGGTCCAGCCCAGGGTAAACCACCGTGGGCAATTGGTGCCCGCTCTCGTCGGTCATCGACTCGAAGGTGAGCAGGCGGTTACGGACCGCGTAGTCATAGAACTCCGTTCCTGGATACGGGTGCGCGATCGAGACCTGGATGGTCTCGCAATCCAGGCGCTTGGCGAAGTCGATGGTGCGCTGAAGGCTTTCCCGGGTCTCGCCCGGCAGGCCGACGATGAAGTCTCCGTGCACCAGCAGCCCGAGCCGCTTTGAGTCCCGGGTGAAGCGGAGAGCCATGTCGATGGTGGCGCCCTTCTTGACGTTCTTCAGGATCTGCGGATCGCCGGATTCGTAGCCCACGATGAGCAGGCGGCAGCCGGCCTCCTTCATGGCCTTGAGGGTCTGGTAGTCGGTGGTGACCCGCGAGGTGCAGGACCAGGTGAAGTTGAGCGGCTGGAGGCGCCGGCACAGCTCGATGGTGCGGGCCCTCTGATAGTTGAAGGTGTCGTCGTCGAAGAAGACCTCCTTCAACCCCGGGAAGGCGTCCAAGGCAAAGCGCACCTCGGCGGCCACGTCCTCGGCCGAGCGCAGCCGCCAGCGGTGCCCCGAGTGGGTTTGCGGCCACAAACAGAAGGTGCACAGGGCCGGGCAGCCCCGCGAACTGTACAGCGCGATGAAGGGCTTCAGAAGGAACGGGACGTTGTAGCGGGTGATGTCCAGGTCACGCTGGTAGATACGGGTGACCCAGGGCAGCGCGTCCAGGTCCTCGATGAGGCCGGCCTCGCGGTTGTGCACGACGCACCCGTTGCTGCGGTAGCTTGCGCCGGGCAGTTCTCCGACCGGCTTGCCGGCGGCGTAATCGGCGATCTGGTAGTCGAACTCGCCGCGCACCACGAAGTCGATCGCCCGGCTGGCGCCCAGCGCCCTTTCCGGCTCGACGGTCACCGGAGGTCCTACGAAAGCCACCTTAAGACCGGGATTGAGGTCCTTCATCATCTCGGCGATGCGGACGTCCACCTGGAAGCCGGGCGTCGAGGTGAACAGGACCAGGAATTCGAAATCCCGCGCCAGCGCCACCGTGTCGGCGATCGAGAGACCGTGCGGGGGCGCATCGACCACCTTGCTGTCCTTGACCATCCCGGCCGGATAGCACAGCCACACCGGATACCAGTAGGACTCGATCTCGCGAGTGGCCGGCCAGCGGGAACCGGCCCCTCCGTCGAACTTCTGGAAGGAAGGAGGGTTCAGCAGCAGCGTGCGCATGGGGGCTTTCTAGCCGTACACCAGATCCCCGGAGGAAAAGCTACCTGGTCTGGCCGCCGCCCTGGGTGACCACCGTCTCACCGTTCGCAGCCGCCGGCGCCGCGGCGCCCTCCCCCAGGGAGTAATGGTTGAACCAGATGGTGAGCTGTGCCTTACCGACCAGGCGGGTGCTCACATCGCTGATAATCCGCCGGGGGATCGAGCGGCCCTCCCAGATGTAGTAGTCCCGCACAAAGTACACGTTCTTCAGGAACACCGAGGGGTTCTTGACCAGTTCGCCCCACTCGCGCAGCGGCAGGAAGGTCTGCGAATCCAGCCACAGCTCTCCCTTGTACAGGCCCAGGCGCTTCTGCTTGGGCGTCACCTGGAAGACGTAGGCGGTGCCGCCGAGCCAATCGGCGGTCCCTTTGTACTTGAACCGATAGTTGTCCGGGGTGACGGCCATGGTGCTGGCCAGCTTGCTGCGCGCTTCCTTTTCGGCGGTCAGGTAGCGGGCGATAACGTCCCGCTTGACCGTGTCGTCGCCGTCGAAACGTATGATTCGGTAGACGATCTGCCCCAGCCGCGGGATGAACTTCAGGGCTTGCAGGCGCCCGCTCTTGCGGAGGCTGGGCAACTGGGCGTCGATGTCAACCTCCATCGACAGGTCTTGGGTCTGCAACCGCTCGGTCCGCATGGCGCCCAGGTAGCGGTCTACCATTTCGCTCGGGGCAACCGCCGTCTTGTCCGGCAGGGGATCAGCCAGAGCAGCTACACCAACCACGCAAATGACGGCAGCCAGCAGCTTCAAGCGAAGACTCCGAACTCAGCGTGCGACAGGTACTTCATGTCAACTCTACCAGTCTTGTGATGCGGAAAGCAACCAGGAAGTTACGGTTTCCGCGAGGCCGGGGCCTGGAGAGCAGCCTGATGCTCTCCCCACCTCAGCTCATCGGCTCACTGGAGAAAACCGCTCGTAATCTGTTGAAGAATATACAAGAAGCCGGCCAGGCCGCCCATTGGGCTGCCCTACGCCCGCTCGAACCTCACTCCATAAATCCCCACGCGCTTGGCGGTGAGTTGCCAGAGCTGCGCACCGGTCGAGGCGTCCCAGGCCCGCACGGTCTTGTCGTCGCCGCCGGAGACCAGGAACGCGCCATCCGGGCTGAAGGCCAGCGCGTTGACCTTGGCGGTGTGGCCTTCGAGGCAGAAGAGCTCCCGCCCGGCGGACACCTCACACAGGCGGATGATCGTGTCGGCGGAAACACGCGCTTCCAGCCGTCCATCGGGACTGGTAGCGCTGTTTTGCACGGCCGGCTGAGCCGGGACGTCAGTAAAGCTCAGTGCCAAGCTCTCCAACTCGCTCCCGCTGGCCGGATCGAGCACAAAATAGTCGCAGGGCGTGCGCAGAAACAAGCGCTTCCCATCGCTGCTGAATTGCAGGAAAAGCACGGCCGGCTCAGCCCGGCCGCGCAGCGCACTGACTACGAAGAACATGGGCGCGGCAATGACCAGGAAGAACCAGGGGACAAACAGCAGCAACCAGAACGGGCCGAGCAAGTCTGCCAGCCGGTTGGCTAGTCTCAACGGCCCGCTGAAGACTATCCTGGCTGCCTCAAAACGCCAGAGCTCCTTGCCGGTCGCTGCCGACCACAGCCTCACGGTTCCATCAGCGCCTCCCGAAGCTACCCAGCGCGAATCGGGACTGAAGGCCACACCCTCGACTCCCTGTGTGTGTCCGGTAAGCACCCGCGGGTTTCCTCCTCCGGTGAGATCCCACAGGCGCACCGTCTGGTCGTTGCTGCCCGAGGCAAGCAGTCTGCCGTCCGGAGAAACGGCCAGCGCGTTCACCCACGCTTGGTGACCTTCCAGCCGGAGCAGCTTTCCCTCAGAGGTGTGTCCCTCCAACACGTGATAATGTTCTCCAACGGTCTTGAAGTCGCTCTTCGGAGGCGCGGGCCAATACTCTTCCCAGGTGCCGGAGCGCGGGTCGGAGATCTTGCGTCCCGTGCTGACCTCGAAGAACTTGGACTCCTCGGAATCGCTGTGCAGAGAGCACAGATAACGCCCGTCTGAGCTGAAGCGGACTCGCCAGACCCGGTCGGGGCGCGACTCGAACATGAACAGCGGGGGTGTCAGCAGCAGGACCACCGTGAGTCTCAGACATCCGCGCCGCTGGCGGATGGCGGAAGGAGGTCTCTTGGCGGCCATGCAAAGCGCCCCGGATAAGACGGGAGAAGCCGAAATCGGGGGACACTCCTGCGTACCTCGGCAATGGAGTGACTCGTGAAACTCAGCCCGGAGTGTCCCCCAATTTCTTCACGGCTCCGGAGTCTTATCCTACCGAAATGCAGCGCACAGTGTCGCGGGCGATGAGGAGTTCTTCGTTGGTAGGGATGACCCAAACCCGCGTGCGGGCCTCGGCGGCCGAGATGTCCATCTCCAGGCCGACGGCGGCCTCATTCTTCACCGGATCCAGCCTTATGCCGAGCGCGTCGAGCGGATCGCAGACTGCGGCGCGAATCGCCGGGGCGTTCTCGCCGATGCCGGCGCTGAAAATGACCGCATCGGCGCCGCCCAAAGCCGCGTAGTAGGCCCCGATGTACTTCTGGATGCGGTAGCAGAACACCTCCAGCGCCAGCCGCGCGCGCGGGTTTCCAGCGCGGGCTTCTTCAAGCAGCGTGCGGACGTCGTTGGAGATTCCGGAGATGCCGTACAAGCCGCTTTCCTTGTTCAGGAGGGCGTGCATGCGCTCGAGGCTGAACTGCTCCCAGGCCATGAGGTGCAGGACCGCGGCGGCGTCGATGTCCCCGGTACGGGTGCCCATGAGCAGGCCCTCGAGCGGGGTGAAGCCCAGCGAGCAATCGACCGAGCGTCCGCCCTCGATAGCGCACATCGAGCAGCCGTTGCCCAAGTGGCAGGTGATCAGCCTGTGAGCTGCGGGAGCGCTCCCGTGGATCTGGGCGAAGCGCAGCATCAGGTAGCGGTGGGAAGTGCCGTGGAAGCCGTAGCGGCGGAGCCGGTAGCGGGCAGCGAGCGCGTGCGGCAGCCCGTAGGTGTAAGCCTTGGGCGGCAGCGTCTGGTGGAAGGCGGTGTCGAAGACGGCGACGTGGCGCGCGTTAGGCAGCAGGCGGCGGCTGGCGAAGTAGCCGGTCAGGTTGTGGGGGTTGTGCAGCGGGGCCAGGGGCACGCATTCCTCGATCGCCTTGAGGACTGCTTCGTCGATGACCACCGACTCACGGAAGCTTTCTCCGCCGTGGACCATGCGGTGGCCGACGGCCTGGATTTCTTCAAGTTGCCGGATGGCGCCCTGTTGCGGGTCAGTGAGGGAAGCCAGGGCCAGGCGGATGGCCTGCTCATGGTCCGGCACGGAAGCTTCGCCGATGCGCTCGACCGAGCCCCGGGCCAGCCGCCGGTCTTGGGCCCCGGCCGCCAGCTCCGGGCTAGTCTCGATCAACTGGAACTTCACCGACGAGCTGCCGCAGTTGAGGACCAGAACCTTCATGCGCCCTCGGCCTGCAAGGCGGTCACCACGGCGACGCTGTAAACGTCCTCGGGCGAGCAGGCGCGCGACAGGTCGTTGGCCGGCTTGGCCAGGCCCTGGAGGAACGGCCCGAAGGCGGCGGCGCCAGCCAGCCGCTCGACCAGCTTGTAGCAGATGTTGCCGGCATTCAGGTTGGGAAAAACCAGGGTGTTGGCGCGCCCGGGCACGTTCGAGCCGGGGGATTTTGACTTGCCGACCGCGGCCACCAGGGCGGCGTCGGCCTGAAGCTCGCCGTCCACCTCGAGGCGCGGCTCGCGCGCGCGGATGATTTCGAGCGCTTGGACTACCTTCTCGACCTCGGCGTGCCGGGCGCTGCCCTTGGTGGAGAAGGAGAGCAGCGCCACTACCGGCTCGGCGCCCAGCAGCTGGCGGGTGGTCGCGGCGGCTGCGACGGCGATATCGGCCAGCTCGGCGGCCGACGGCGAGACCACCACGGCGCAATCGGCGAAGATGAACAGCCCGTTGTGCCCGACGTTGCGGTCATCCAGCGCCACGACGAAGAAGCCGGAGACGGTGCGCACGCCCGGCGCCGTGCCGATGGAGTGCAGTGCGGCGCGAACGGTTTCCGCGGTCGAGCTAGCGGCGCCGCCGACGAAGCCGTCGGCGTCTCCAGCAGCCACCATCAGGGTGGCGAAGTAGAGCGGCCGGCGGGCAATCTGGGCCGCGGCACGCTCTGTCACGCCCCTGGAACCCCGCCGGTGATGGTACAGGGCGGCGTACTTCTGGGTGTGAGGCGAGGACTCCGGCTGGAGGAAAGTCACGCCCGCGGCCGCCGGAGCGGGCTGGGGCCCGATCAGAATCGGCTCTAGCAGGCCTTCGCGAGCCAATCGCTCGGCTGCGGCGAGAATTCTCGGGTCGGTTCCCTCAGGGAAGACGATACGTTTCTTGGGATGCTGCCGGCGCACGCGTTCGACATGACCGGCCAGAAAGGCCTGGGCGGACCCTGGGATGGCCACAAGTCCATCATTCTAGCGTTGACGTTGGCGGCCCACAATCTTGCTATGAAGCCCCGTTTGGGCGTACTATGCCGATCGTGAGGTTAAGATGAAGCCAGTGCGGGTGTTCAGCGTCGTGCCGTCGCTGCCAGCGGCGCTGGAAGGGCTGCGAGAAGTGGCCTACAACTTGCGGTGGGCATGGAATCACGAAGCGATCGAACTGCTTCGGCGCCTGGACCGGGACCTGTGGGAGTCCAGCGGCCACAATCCCGTGCAGATGCTGGGGACCATTGATCAGGCCAAGCTGGAGGAGGCGGCGCGGGACGATGCCTTCCTGGCCCACCTGGAGCGCGTGGCGGGCGACTTTCGGGCCTACCTGGGCGCGGAGACCTCCTGGTTCCGCCGGATGTGGCGGCGGAGCGAGAGCCCGCCGCTGGTGGCCTATTTCTCGGCCGAGTTCGGCGTGACTGAGTGCTTGTCGATCTTCGCCGGGGGCCTGGGGATCCTGGCCGGGGATCACCTGAAGTCGGCCAGCGACCTGGGGGTGCCGCTGGTGGGCGTGGGGCTGCTCTACCAGCAGGGCTACTTCCGGCAGTATTTGAACCAAGCCGGCTGGCAGCAGGAGGACTACGCGGACAACGACTTTTACAACCTGCCGCTGACCCTGGTGCGCGGCGCGGACAGCGCGCCCCTTCGGGTTGAGGTCCAGTATCCCGGCCGGGCAGTGAGAGCGCAGGTGTGGAAGGCGCAGGTGGGCCGCGTGCCGCTGTACCTGCTGGATACAAACATCGCGGCCAACAGCCGCGCCGAAGACCGCGACATCACCGACCAGCTCTACGGCGGCGACCTGGAGATGCGGATCAAGCAGGAGATCCTGTTGGGCATCGGCGGCTACCGGGCGCTGGAGGCGCTGGGGCTGGAACCCACGGTGTATCACATGAACGAGGGGCACTCGGCCTTTCTGGCCCTGGAGCGCGTGCGGCGCCTGATGGAGCGGCGCGGGCTGGACTTCCGCTCCGCGTGCGCCCTGGCTTCCGCCAGCCTCATCTTCACCGGCCACACTCCGGTGATCGCCGGCCACGATTACTTTCCGCCCGACATGATCGGCCACTACTTCGACGATTACGCCCGCGCGCTGGGTCTTTCGCGCCAGGACTTCCTGGGCCTGGGCCGGCACGGCGACAGCGGCGATTTCTGCATGACCATCCTGGCGCTGCGCCTGGCGGCCTCCGGCAACGGCGTCAGCAGGCTGCACGGCGAAGTGGGCCGGCGCATGTGGCAGCACCTGTGGCCGGGTGTGCCGGAAAAGGAAGTGCCCATCGGGCACGTGACCAACGGGGTTCACTTCCAGTCCTGGATCTCCTACGAGACGAATCAGCTCTACGACCGCTACCTGGGGCCGAGGTGGCGGGAGGAGCCCGCCGATCAGAACCTCTGGCAGCGGGTGGACACCATTCCGGCCGAGGAGCTGTGGCGGACGCACGAGCGGCGGCGCGAGCGCCTGGTGGCCTTCGCCCGCCGCCGGCTGCGGACGCAGCTCGAGCGGCGCAGCGCCCCGCCCTCCGAGATCGAGGCCGCCGAGGAGGTCCTGGATCCGGAAGCTCTGACCATCGGATTCGCGCGCCGGTTCGCCACTTACAAGCGGGCTACCCTGCTGCTCAAGGACATCGAGCGGCTCCAGCGCATACTGGGGGACCCGCAACGGCCGGTGCAGGTGATCTACGCCGGTAAGGCCCACCCGCGCGACGGCGCCGGAAAGGACCTGATCCGGCAGATCGTGGGGCTGGCGCGCCAGGAGGGATTCCGCCGCCGTCTGGTCTTCCTGGAGGACTACGACTTGACGGTGGCGCGCTACCTGGTCCAGGGAGTGGACGTGTGGCTGAACACGCCGGAGCGGCCCATGGAGGCCAGCGGCACTAGCGGCATGAAAGCCGCGGCCAACGGCGTGCTGAACCTGAGCGTGCTGGACGGCTGGTGGGACGAGGCCTGGCGCGTGCCGGAACTCCGGTCCAGTCCCATCGGCTGGGCGATCGGCAGCGGCGAGGTCTACGATAACCCCGACTACCGCGACCAGGTCGAGTCCGAGGCGCTTTACGACCTGCTGGAGCGTGACGTGGTGCCTACCTTCTACGAACGCGGCGCCAACGGCCTGCCGCGCCGGTGGATTGCCCGCATGAAGGCCTCCATCAGCCTGCTGTGCCACTTCTTCAACACCCATCGTATGGTGCGGGACTACGCCGAGACCTTCTACCTGCGGGCGCACGGCCGCTACCAGGAGCTGGCGGCCGATGGCGCCGCGCGCGCCCGCGCCCTGGCCGCCTGGCTGGAGCGGGTGCGCACCGCCTGGCCCCAGGTGCGGATCGAAGCGGTGGACGACGGCCCGGCCTCCGGCCTCGCGGTGGGTACTACCGCCCGCATCGGCGCGCGGCTATCGCTGGGGGGGCTTACGCCCGACGACGTGGAAGTCGAGCTTTACCTGGGGCGCCTGGATCCTAACGGCGAGATCCTGGACGCTGAGACCTTGCCCATGAAGCCGGCCGGGCGCAACGAGCAGGGTTGGTTCTTGTTCGAAGCCACGGCCGTGCCGTGCTGCCGCAGCGGCCTGCACGGCTACACGGTCCGGGTCCTGCCGCGCCACCCGGATCTGGCCACGCCCTTCCTGCCCGGCCTGATCGGCTGGGCGTGAGCCGGGCCCCGGTGACCGCGATTACGCCGGGCTCACAGGCGGCAACGGCGCGGGTGGAACCGCAAAAGACTTCCGAAACCGCTTCACGCGAGGTGATAACATGGCGTGTGGACGGTCGCGGAACTAGGGTCCTGTCCCGCAAACAGCTTTGCAGTGGGAAATCGTGGGACAGGCCTTCAGCCTGTCGGCCACACAGGCTGCTATTGTCAAGGAACTTGCGGGACAGGACACTAGGGTCAATGCGCGCACCGGTCCGAATGAGGGAGACCGCCTGGAAGGAGGTTGGGTGCACCATGAAGCGCTGTGTGCTCACTGCGGTTGTTGCTCTGGCTGTGGCTCCGGCGGTGTTCTCGCAGGAGTTCCGCGGCGCCCTTAGCGGCACCGTCACCGACGCGACAGACGCGCTCATTGCGGGCGCAAAGATAGCGGTCACCGAAACCCGCACCTCAACCAGGGTGGATACGGTCTCGGACTCGAACGGACACTATGCCGTCCCCTTCCTGCTGCCCGGGGACTACGACATCACGGTGCGGATGGAGGGCTTCAAGGAATCCGTCCGCAGGGGCATCCACCTGGGTTCGGGCGAAAAACCGGTGATTGACGTCCGGCTCGAGGTGGGCGATGTGACGGCCTCCGTCGTGGTGACCGCCGATGTGCCGCTGCTGAATTCCGAAAACGCCTCCCTCGGCCAGACCATCACTACCAAAGACGTGGAGGACCTGCCTTCGAACGGCGGAACCCCGATGATGCTGGTCTCCCTGGCCATGGGCGTGCTGGCCACCGGTCAACCCTCTACCGTCCTGCCGTTTGCCTCCGGCGGCGCGGCCGGATGGAGCATCTCCGGTTCGCCCTCGCAAACCAACGAGTTGCTGGTGGACGGCTCGCCGAATGCCACCTGGGACGGTCGTCTCGCCTATAGCACGCCTCAGGACGCGGTTCAGGAAGTCCGTGTAAAAGCCTTTGACACGGACGCGGCATACGGTCACACCGGCGCCGGCACGGCCAACCAGGTGCTGAAGAGCGGAACCAACTCCCTGCACGGCTCACTTTACGAAAAGAACCAGCCGAGCAATCTGGTGGCGAACAATTTCTTCAACAACAAGACCGCTCTGCCCACTCAGATCACGCACTTCAACCAATACGGGCTGACCGCGGGCGGCCCGGTCTTCGCTCCCCGGCTATTCGACGGCCGCAACAAGCTCTTCTGGTTCTTCGCCTTCGAGGGCGTCCAGTCCTCGTCCCCGAACACGACTTTTGTCACCGTTCCCACCGACGCCGAAAGGCAGGGCGACTTCTCCAAGCTCCTGACGCTGAGCAGCCCCACCGTGATCTACGATCCCTCGAGCGCGGTGCAAAGCGGCAGCGTCATCACGCGCACGGCCTTCCCGAACAACAAGATCCCGGCGAACCGGTTGAACCCTGTTTCGCTCAACTATCTGAAGTTCTATCCAGCCCCGAATATTTCCGGCGCAAGGCCGGATGGTTACCAAAACTTCGGCAACAGCAACACCACCCGCGACGGCTACACCAACGAACTCGGCCGGCTGGACATCAACCTGAGCGCCAGGAGCCGCACGTACCTCAATGTCCGGCACACCGATTACTTTCAGTCGAAGAACGATTACTTCTCGAACATTGCGACTGGCTCGTATTTGAGCCGCTCGAACTGGGGATTGAGTCTGGACGAGGTTTTCACGGTGAACTCCGCCAACGTGATTAACCTCCGCGCGAACTTCACGCGCATGTTCGAGGACCACGCGGCGCCGAGCGCGGGGTTTAACCCGGCTGATCTGGGCTTCCCGGCTTATTTGGCGGGCAACTCACAGTACCTGCAATTGCCGTATATCACCTTCAGCAGCAATTCGGGGTTCCAAGCCCTCGGCATGAACGGCGCGAACACGCTCCCCTCGCAGTCTCTTCAGCTTTTTGGCAACTGGGTTCGGCTCCAAGGCAACCACACACTGAAATTCGGCGGCGATATCCGGCAGTACCGGCTGAACTACAAGAGCTATGGCAATGCCACCGGCGCCTTCGCCTTCAGCGCCAATAGCTGGACCCGGGCGGCCAGCAACGCGTCATCGTCGGTGGCGTTGGGACAGGACTTCGCGGCTTTTCTGCTGGGGCTGCCCAACTCAGGGTCGTTCGACGTGAATGCTTCGGCGATGTTTTATGCCTACTACGCCGCCGCATTCGCGCAGGACGACTGGAGAATAAGAAGGAACTTGACGTTGAACCTCGGCCTGCGGTTCGATCACGATTTTCCGTATCACGAAAGATGGGGGCGGACGGTGAACGGTTTCGCTTTCGATACGCCCAGCCCGCTGGCGGCGGCTGCTATGGCCGCGTACGCCAGGGCCCCGGTCGCCCAGCTTCCGGCGAGCGCCTTCAACGTGCTGGGCGGGTTGACCTTTGCCAGCCCGGACCACAGCGCGATCTACGAGAATACGTCGCACCTGCTGAGCCCGCGTTTCGGTTTCGCCTGGATGCCCGAGAGACTGCATCGCAAGACCGTGGTCCGCGGGGGATTCGGCATGTTCGTCGGGCCGGTCACCATTGCGACCCTTCAGATCAGCGGCGCCTACTCCACCAACCCCATCCTCACGCAGGCGGGATTCAGCCAGTCCACCTCCTACACGGCCACGAATGACAACTACCTCACGCCCGCCACTACGCTCAGCAGTCCGTTTCCGAACGGCATCCTGGAGCCGGCGGGCTCGACTAATGGCCTGTTGACTTTTGCGGGCCAGACCGTGCAGTTCCTGAATCCGAAGATGAAGAGCCCGTACTCGCTGCGCTGGAATCTCGGTTTCCAGCGCGCCGTGACGCCGAACCTGATGTTGGAAGTGGCCTACATCGGAAACCATGCCGTGCATCTGCCTGTCACCTACACGCAGCTCAATGGGATTCCCCGCCAGTACCTGAGCGCCATGGGGACCCGCGATCAGACGCTCATCAGCGGTCTCACGGCAACCGCGCCGAACCCGTTTCGCGGCCTGCAAACGGCCGCCGGGACCAGCACCACGGTCAGTACGGCGCAGATATTGGCCAAGTACCCCCAGTTCCCGGTGGCATCGGGCAGCGGCAGCAGCGGCGTGATCGAACAAGACCTCAGCGTCGGCAGCTCCTATTACCACAGTCTGAACGTGCGGCTACAAAAACGGATCTCCAAAGGTCTTTCGGTCACTTTCAACTTCATGCAGTCGAAAATGATCGATCAGACGACCTGGCTGAACGACACCGATCCCCGGCCGGAGCACCGGATTTCGCCGTTCTTTCGTCCGAGGCGGGTAGCCACGGCGGTTACCTACCAGCTCCCGATCGGCAGGGGCCGGCTCATCCATCTCGAATCGCGCTGGGCCAACCGGCTCTGGGCGGGATGGAAACTCGCCACCACCTACACCTACCAGGTCGGAGCGCCCCTGACGTGGGTCAACGGCAGCACGAACACGCCGGGCGATTACGTGTACTACGGCGGCGCGCTGAATCTTCGGAACCGGAATTCTGACAGCGCGGCGTTCGACACCTCCGGGTTCAACACCAGGTCGGCGGACCAGTTCCAGTATCACATCCGGACGTTCTCGACGACTTTTCCGGATTTGCGGCAGGACGGAATCAACGATTGGAATGCGTCGCTACTGAAGGAGTTTAGATTCGGCGAGGGGAAGTACCTCCAGCTTCGGTGCGAGGCGTTCAACGCAATCAACCGCGCGAAGTTCGGGGCGCCGAACACGACAGCGACTAATTCGGCCTTCGGCATGATCACGGCGCAGGCGAACCGGCCGCGCATGTTGCAGTTGGTAGGCCGGATCGTCTTCTAACAGGAATGGAGCGGGCGGTCCCGCGCTGGCTCAGCGGCCCATCCAGCCGCCGTCCACCACCAGCACGTGGCCGTGGACGTAATCGGAGGCGCGGGAGGCCAGAAACACGGCCACGCCGCACAGGTCCTGCGGTTCGCCCCAGCGCCCGGCGGGAATGCGCTCCAGGATCTGCCGGCTGCGCGCCGGGTCTTCGACGAGGGCGCGCGTATTCTCGGTGCGCATGTAGCCGGGAGCGATGGCGTTCACGTTGACGCCCCGGCCCGCCCACTCGTTCGCCAGCGCCTTGGTCAACTGCGCGACGCCGCCCTTGGCGGCGGAGTAGGAGGGCACCGTGACCCCGCCCTGAAAGGCCAGCAGCGAGGCGATGTTGATGATCTTGCCGTGGCCGCGCTCGAGCATGTGCGCACCGACCGCCCGGCACAGGCGAAACACGCTGGTCAGGTTGATCTCGAGCACCGCGTCCCAGTCCTCGTCGGAGTAACTGGCCGCGGGCGCGCGGCGGATGATGCCGGCGTTGTTCACCAGAATGTCGATCGCTCCCATCGCTTGGAGGGCTGCGCTGACCAGGCGGTCCGTCGCGGCGCGGTCCGAGAGATCGGCCATGATGCCGTGGGTCCGCACCGTTGCAGATTCCCGGATGGCGCGCTCGGCTTCGGTAACCGGCAGCCGGTCCGCCAGAACCACGTCGGCGCCGGCCTGTGCCAGCCCCAGCGCGATCGCGGCGCCGAGTCCGCGCGAAGCGCCCGTTACGAGCGCGACCTGGCCGTCGAGCCGGAACAAAGAATCGCTCATAAGTCACCTCCTAGGTCCTGTCCCGCAGACTCCTTGACAATAGCAGCCTGTGTGGCCGACAGGCTGAAGGCCTGTCCCACGATTTCCCACTGCAAGGCTATTTGCGGGACAGGACACTACCGGCGGTCGCCGCGGCCGGCCTCGAGGCCGGAGCCGCCGCCGGCAAACTCGGGCTGCACGTTGACGACCCCGAACTGCCGGTCCTCCCCTTCCCGGTTGGCGGCCATCATCCAGAGAAAATTGATCGACGCCCCGGGGATCGCCACGTTCGGATGGTATCCCTGCGGCATCACGACAACATCTCCTTCGCGGACGAAGGCGGCCAGCTCCGGGTGGCCCGTGTTGGCGTACACAAACTGCACCCCGAAGGCCGGCGCCGGCATGTCGATGTACAAGTAGGCCTCCTCCAGCATCGCGGCGTGCTCGTGCGGGGGCCACGAAGTCCAGTGGCCGGGCGCGCTGAAGGTCACTCCCGCCACAATGCGGCCGGCGGTCACGTTCTTTCCCAGCAGAATGTTGATCTCCCGCTGGCAGGCGGCTCCGCCCGCCCTGAAATGCAGTCCCGGATCCTTCTGCACGTCGGCGAAGGAGACGAACTGAACGGGATAGTGATGATCGACCGGGGCCGAGATTTCGGCGAGGTCGCAGCCTTCCGGGCCGGCCGCAACCGAGAATGGAGTGGCGCGCGGAACGTAAAGCGCATCATAGCGGCCCAGATCGTACTGCGTCGCGCCGAGGCGGACCACCGCGCTCCCGGTGAGGCCCACCAGGCCGGTCTCGCGGGCGCCGGGATCCACCTCCACGGGCGCAGCGCCGGCATCCAGCACGATCCGGCCGTAGTGCAGATGCCGGACCGCCGCCGTCTGAGGAGTGACCGAGAGGTGGCGGCCCTTCCGGGCTGCGGTGTTCCGGATGACGCAGGTCTCCGGGCGAATGTTCTCAAGTGCCACAGTTGTCATGAGGACTCCGAAACCGTCAGTCTACCACTAGGAGGGTGCTGAAAAAGGCCTTGGACAAGCTGAAGCATGTCCTACGTGGGCGCGCAAATGCCTGATTTGGCGTTGTGGGACATGCTTTAGCTTGTCGTCCTCGGGCCTTGAAACAGGCCTTTTTCAGCGCCCCACTAGGCAAGCAGGGGGGACTTCGATACCATAGCGGCAAAGGAGACCTTCTGTGAACTCGGGAACACGCACCGCCTCGCTCGTCGCACTCTCGGCGCTGTGGCTTCTCGCGGCAGCAGCGCAAGCCCAAACGCTGGGCCGCAGCGATCCGTCATTTACCCAGCCGTCGCTCGCTCCCGGCGTGGACTACGTCCTCCCGGCGGAGAGCGACATCAAGGCCACGCTGGACCGCATCCTGGACCACTTCCTCCGCTCGACGCCGTACCGCATCATCGACACCCGGACCGGAGAGCCGATCACGGACTTCTCGCGGCCCACCAAGACCGCGGGAATCGATCTGCGCCCGGGGCAGTTCAACGATTGGGACTACCCCATGGGAGTGGTGCTCGCCGCCATGCTGCTGGCGACGGAGGTGACCGGCGACGCGCGGTATCAGCAGTACACGCTCAAGAACTTCGACTTCATCTTCGACCACCTGGACTACTTCCGGAAGCAGGCGGCCGAGTTCGGCGCGCAACCGTACGGGTATCGCCGCCTGCTGGAGATGCGCGAACTCGACGATTGCGGGGCGATCGGGGCGGCGCTCATCAGGGCCTACGCGCTGAAGCCGGATGCGCGATACCGGGCCGGCATCGACCTGGCGGACAACCACATCCTCCGCAAGCAGTTGCGGCTGCCCGATGGCACGCTGGCGCGCCCGCGCCCGCAGCCGGTCTCGTTGTGGATCGACGACGCCTACATGTCCATCCCGTTCCTGGCGCAAATGGGGAAGCTGACCGGGAAGCGTTCCTACTTCGACGACGCCGCCCGGCAGGTCATCGGGATGTCAGCGCGCTTGCAGGATAAGGCGACCGGCCTGTACGACCACTCCTGGTACGAGAACACGCCCAACGACCCGAGATTCTATTGGGGTCGCGGCGGCGGATGGATGCTGGTGGCGATGGCCGAGCTGCTCAGCGTGATGCCGGAGGACCATCCCGACCGCCCGCGCGTGCTCGAAATCTTCCGGCATGCCGTCGAGGGAGTTGGGGCGGTGCAGAGCGGCAACGGCTTGTGGCACCAGTTGCTCGACAAGACCGACAGCTACCTGGAGACCTCGGCTTCCGCGATGTTCACCTTCGCGATTGCGCGCGGCGTGAACCGCGGGTGGCTCACTCCGGTGTGGGCGCCGGTGGCGCAAGCGGGATGGCAGGCGCTGGCGACGCGGGTGCATCCCGATGGCCGCATCGAGGGCATCTGCGTCGGCACCACCGCCGCCTACGATGCCGTCTACTACTACAACCGCCCGGCGGAGCTGGGGGCCATGCAGGGCTACGGCCCGGTCCTGATGGCCGGGGCGGAAGTGATTCGGATGCTCCGGTCGTTCAATATCGAGCGCCGGCTGAACACGTTCCATTACCGGGCGCCGAAACCATAGGAGGGAAAGCGGAGCGCACCATGCCGGCTGGTTGCTGAGGGAAGTCGCGGCGTCGCATTCCTGAGCGTTTTGACATCAGTTGGCTATTTGGCTAAACTGCCAAATGAGCAACCGATGCGACGCAAAGACACGGCCCGGCTGGAGGCGCGCGCCCGGGTGGTGAAAGCCCTGGCTCACCCCACGCGCCTGTTCGTGGTCGAGGAGCTGGCGCGGCGGCGGCGCTGCGTCTGCGAGCTGGCCCGGATGGTGGGGGTCGATTTCTCGACCATCTCCCGGCACCTGGCGCTGCTCAAGACGGCCGGCCTGGTGGAAACCGAGAAGCGCGGCGCCCAGGTCATCTGCCGCCTGCGGGCCCCGTGCGTGCTGCGATTCCTGGACTGCGTGAGTGAAGTCATGGAGTCGGCCGCCGCTCAGCAGTGGAAGGCGGCGCGGGCCAGGTGAGCTGAGAGCATGGGCTATTGGAAGAGCGAGTGGAAGCCGCTTGTCCTCATCCTGATTCTGTTCCTGGCCTGCTTCCACCTTCCGGTGGGGCGGCCCCGCTTCGACGGCGCAGTGCTGGAGGCGCTACACCTGGTCAAGTGGTACGCCCAGGAGCACGTTCTGCTGTGCCTGGTGCCGGCGTTTTTCATTGCCGGAGCCATTTCGGTGTTCGTGAGCCAGGCCTCGGTGATGAAGTACCTGGGGGTCGGCGCCAACAAGGTGCTGGCCTATGGAGTGGCCTCGGTCTCGGGGACCATCCTGGCGGTGTGCTCCTGCACGGTGCTGCCGCTGTTCGCGGGGATCTACCGCATGGGCGCAGGCCTGGGGCCGGCCACCGCCTTTCTGTACTCGGGGCCGGCTATCAACGTGCTGGCCATCATCCTCACGGCGCGCGTGCTGGGGCTGAGGATGGGCGTGGCGCGGGCTGTCGGCGCCGTCGTGTTCAGCGTGGTGGTGGGCCTGGCCATGCACCTGCTTTTCCGCAAGGAGGAGATGGAAAAGGCGGAGGCCCAGGCCAAATTGCCTCCGCCGGAAGCCGGGCGTCCGCTCGGGCAGACGGCGCTCTACTTCGCCGGGATGGTGGCCATTCTGGTGTTCGCCAACTGGGCCAGGCCCGCGGAGGGCGCCGGTTTCTGGCAGGCGGTCTTCGCGGTGAAATGGACCATCACGGCTGTCGCGGCGGCGGCATTCGCCGTGACGCTGGCGGCGTGGTTCGGCGTGCCGTGGTGGAAAGTGGCGCTGGCGGCCGGCCCCGCGCTGGTCCTGGCCTTGGTCTTTCCCGAGGCGCCGGTGCTGGCCTTCGCGGCGGGCGCGCTGGGGCTCGCGGCGATCACCAGCACCCAGGAAGGCGAGCCCCAACATTGGTTCATCGCCGCTTGGGGTTTCGCCAAGCAGATTCTGCCGCTGCTGCTGGCGGGCGTGGTGGTGGCCGGTGCGCTGCTGGGGCGTCCGGGCCAGGAAGGGCTCATCCCCTCGAGCTGGATCAGCAGCTCGGTGGGCGGCAACTCGCTGGGGGCGAACCTGTTCGCCTCGGTGGCCGGTGCCTTCATGTACTTCGCCACGCTGACCGAGGTGCCCATCCTTCAGGGTCTGCTGGCCAACGGGATGGGGCAGGGGCCAGCCCTGTCGCTGCTGCTGGCCGGCCCGGCGCTGTCGTTGCCCAGCATGCTGGTGCTGCGCAGCCTGATGGGAACGAAGAAAACGGTGGCTTACGTCACGCTGGTGGTCATCATGGCCACCGTGACGGGCCTGATTTACGGGGAACTGGTGGGTTGAGATGAAACGCAGGGCGCGAATCGGTGTGCTGGTGTTGTGTTGGCTGGTGTGCGCCGCGGGAGGCGCCAGCGGCGCCCCCGTGCAGAAGGTCGTGGCCTATTACTTCCATGTGAGCGTGCGCTGCCCGACCTGCCGGGCCATCGAGGAGTACGCGCGGGAGGCGGTGGAGCGCGGGTTCGCCGAACAGTTGAAGAGCGGCGCCCTGGAGTGGCGGCCGGTGAACGTCCAGTTGCCGCAGAACCGCCACTTCATCCGCGACTACCAGCTCTACACGCGTTCCCTGGTGTTGGTGAAGCTCAAAGACGGCCAGCAGGTGGAGTGGCGCAACCTGGAGAAGGTCTGGGAGCTGGTGAGCCGTAAGACCGATTTCCTCAAGTACGTGCAGACGCACGTCCGGGCTTACCTGGGAGGCCGTTGATGGACGGGTTCCTGCTGGGGCCGGCCACGGCCCTGTGGCTGGGCATTCTCACCTCCATCAGCCCGTGCCCGCTGGCCACCAATATCGCGGCCATGTCTTATGTCAGCAAGGATCTGGGCTCGCCGCGCCGGGTGCTGCTGACCGGGGCACTCTACACGCTGGGCCGGAGCGTGGCCTACGCGGCTCTGGCGGCCCTGCTCATCGCGAGCATCCTGGCGATTCCGGACGTGTCCTTCTGGCTGGAAACTTACATGAACAAGGCACTGGGACCGGTCCTGATCGCGGTGGGGCTGGTGCTGCTGGATTTGGTGCGTGTGCCCTTCGCCGCCTCCTGGGTCCCCAGCGGGCTCGAGGCCCGCTTCCGCCGGTCCGGACCGTGGGGCGCCGGACTGCTGGGCGTGTTGTTTGCGCTTTCGTTTTGTCCCGTCTCGGCCGCACTGTTTTTCGGAAGCCTGCTTCCGCTGGCGGTGAAGAACGGTTCCGTGGTCGGATTCCCCTCCCTGTACGGAGTGGGAACCGGGCTGCCGGTGCTGGCCTTCGCCGTGCTGATCGCCCTGGGCGCCGAGTGGGTCAGCCGGGCGTTCCAGAGGCTGGCGACGGTGGAGAAGTGGGCGCGGCGGGTGACGGGGGCAATCTTTGTGCTGGTAGGAATTCGGTACTGTCTGAACTACATTTTCGAGGTGCAACTATGAAGATCCAAGTAGCCGGACCCGGCTGTCTGAACTGCAAGACCACCGAACGGAACGTTTTCAACGCCTGCGCGGAGCTGAACCTGGACGCCGACATCTCGCACGTCTACGACATCCGGGAATTCGCCAAACTGGGCGTCATGCGAACCCCGGCGGTGGTCGTGGACGGGGAGATCGTCATCTCGGGCCGCGTGCCCACGGTGGCCGAGCTGAAGGCGCTGCTGGCCCAGCCGAGGGCGTGAGCGCGGGCCATGGGGAACACAGCGCGGCTGCGCCGCAAGGCAAAGGGCAAAGGGCAAGAGGCACAAAGGCCGGAAGAGGCCGCTCTGCGGGAATCTTCGCGGCCGGACAAGACTCCGTACGTTGGTAGCACAGAACGGGCGGACGCGACGCCCAAGCGCCTGGGCTTCTTCGAGCGCTATCTCACCGTGTGGGTGGCGGCGTGCATGGCGGTGGGCATCCTGCTGGGCAAGCTGCTGCCGGGGCTAACGGACGCCTTGCGCCGGTTCGAGTTCGGCTCGGGCAGCCAGATCAACGTGCCCATCGCCGTGCTGATCTGGCTGATGATCACCCCCATGATGATGAAGGTGGACTTCACCTCGATCCGCAACGTGGGCAAGCGCCCCCGGGGCTTGCTCATCACCCTGGTGGTGAACTGGCTGGTCAAGCCCTTCTCGATGGCGCTGATCGGCTGGGTGTTCTTCCGCGTGGTGTTCTCGGCGTGGATCTCGCCCCCGGAAGCGGATCAGTACATCGCCGGAGTCATCATCCTCGCCGCGGCGCCTTGCACCGCCATGGTGTTCGTGTGGAGCTACCTGACCGACGGCGACCCGGCCTACACCCTGGTGCAGGTCT
>CAYGVJ010000098.1:0-21142 GCA_964353255.1 uncultured Solibacteraceae bacterium
GTCCAAAACATTCTCACCTCAAGATGTTTCGGCGACTTTATCCACGGGCTGTTAGACCCCGGTTGGAGGCGCTAGTCAAGCAATTTGAACGCTTGCCCTCCCCCAGTTTCCCTGCGAGCCTCAGTAGAATAGGCATTTCTGCCTGTTGTTCGGTCCCAGCAAAACAGGCCTGGAGGCCTATTCTACCGGGACACCCTGCAAACTGGGGGAGGGCAAGATCTGAACGCAGCCTTTGCGGACGGGCAGCGCTGGCGCAGCAGCTCGCCGAGCTATTTCCACAGGAACCGTCCGACCCCGACGCACCGGCGACCCCAAAACGGCGGGGCGACGTACGACCACTTAAGTTAGCGCTTATGGGGGCCAGCCCCCAGCGAGATCGGATTTTTCTGCCGCGGGACTTCCCTCGACAGCGCGGATTCAACCCTCCTCGTTAGCGACACCGGCGCTTAAGACCGGCGCCGGTGTGGTGACCTCGCGCGGCGACGTGCACTGGCCGCCCGGCGCTCAGGGGTTTTCGAGAGCCGCCACGCCGCCCCGGTGGAGGCGTAGCGACACTGCTCACCTACGGCAGCGCGCCCACCCGCGGCCAGCCCTGTTCCCACACCATGGTCGAGATCTGTAAATGCGACCGGCCCGTAGCGCCGTGGTAGGCATGAAACACCGGGTAGTCTGCGCCGCGTTCCTGGAGCACGGCCTCATGCCCGGCGCCGTGCCAGTTCGCGGTGCTGGCGGCGATCACCAGGCTCCCGCCCCCTTCGGTCATCGGCTTGCCGGCCTTGTCCACATACGGCCCCGTGATCCGCCTGGACCGGCCAACCACGACGTTGTAGTTGCTCTTGACGCCGCGGCAGCAGAAGTCGAAGGACACGAAAAGGTACCAGTAGCGCCCGTGGCGGACAATGAAGGGCGCTTCAATGGCCCCCTCGACCGGCGGGGTTCGATGCGGTTCTTTCCGCGGGCGGCTGGCCAGCGAGTACAGCGTCGTGTCCTGGGCGGACGGCTTGCCGGTCGCCGGATCGATCCGCCTCATCTTGATTCCACCCCAGAAGCTCCCCCAATTGAGCCAGACGCTGTTTTTGTTCTCAATCACGAGGTTGGGATCGATGGCGTTGAAGTCGTCCTCCGCGTGGGAGCGCACCACCATCCCCTGGTCCACCCAGTGGTAGTTGGGGCTCTTCCGGTCGAGCGTCTCGTTCGTCGTCAGCCCGATAGCCGATTCGTTCTTGCCGAAAGTTGAGACGGAGTAATAGAGATGGTACTTGCCGTTGTAGTAGGAGATGTCGGGAGCCCAAGCTCCGCGCGCGCCCGGGATCTCCTTAACCGCCCAGTCGGGCAGCTTGTCGAACACGAAACCCGCCCGGGTCCAGCGGCGCAGGTCCTTCGAGGTTCGAATGGGAATCACTCCCTCGCCGGGCCGGCCGCCGGTGCAGAAGACGTAGTAGGTGTCCTGCTCCTTCATGATGACGGGGTCGTGCACCCCTTCCACGTCCCCTTCCAGTTTCAGGACCTCCGGCTCCTTGGGCGCGGCGGCGCCCCGTTGAATCACTCCCAGGGCCAGCGCCGCAGCCAATGCGGCGGCGCAGATTGTGGCAGCTCTCTTCCCGGCATTCATAGTATGTTCCTGTGCTGCAAGCGATTGCACCGAAGTCACTTTTACCTCACTGCCACCGCGCTGTCAAGGGGGCGCTCATTTTTTCCTTGACACCGGACGGCCCCCGGCGGACAATGTGTAAGCGTTTGCCCGCAGGGCGCTGCGGCCGCGGGCGCGATGACCGAAAAGGAGTCTGGCGTATGTCTTTCCATCGCACAATGGGAATGCTGGCGGCGCTGCTGTGGCTGCCCGCTGGCGCGCTATTTGGACAGCCAAAGCCCCAGGCCCGCATAAAGATCGACACCGACCGCACCATCGGCGAAGTGCACCCTCATCTCTTCGGCAACTTCGCCGAACACCTCGGGCGGGTGATCTACGGGGGGATTTATGAAGAAGGCAGCTCGCTGGCCGACAAGGACGGCTACCGCACCGACGTCATGAAGGCGGTGAAGGAGCTCGGCGTCTCCATTCTTCGCTACCCCGGCGGCAACTTCGTTTCCGGCTACAACTGGAAAGACGGAATCGGGCCCAAGGACCAGCGCCCCGGCCGCCTTGACTATGCCTGGGGCGGGATTGAATCCAACCGGTTCGGCACCGACGAGTTCCTCCGGTACTGCGAACGGCTGGGCCTGGAACCCTACATGTGCATCAACGCCGGCCTGGGGACGGTCGAGGAGGCCAGGCAGTGGGTTGAGTACTGCAATATCGCTAAACCCACCTACTGGGCCGCCCAGCGCCGCCGCAACGGCCGCGAGCAGCCTTACAACGTCAAGTACTGGGGACTGGGCAACGAGATCGACGGTCCCTGGCAGCTCGGCCACAAGAACGCGGAGGACTACGCCAAGTTCGCTCTGGAGGCCGCCAAGGCGATGCGCTGGGTCGATCCCTCTATCAAGCTGATTGCCAGCGGCTCCTCCAACTTCGGGCCCCGCGCCGACTGGATCGGCTGGAACCGGACCGTACTGGAAACCCTGAGAGACCACATCGACTACATTTCTCTCCATACCTACATACGGAACGATGACAGCAACTTTGAAAAGTTCCTGGGCGCCTCTCAGGATATCGATCACTACATCGAGGTGGTCGAAGGGTTGATCAAGGCTGCCCAATCCGGGCAGAGGAACCCCCGCCCCATCCACATAGCCTATGACGAGTGGAATGTTTGGTACCGCGTTCGCGGCTCCGAAATGGGAGCGAGAGGACTCGAGGAGATATACAACTTCGAAGACGCCCTCGCCATGGGCATGTTCTTCAACTCCTTCATCCGCCATGCACACATCGTCAAGATGGCCAACCTGGCCCAGTTGGTCAATGCGATCGCGCCGATATTCACCAACCCGCAGGGGCTTTTCCTGCAACCCATTTACTTCCCGATCGCCGAATACGGAAAGCAACGCGGCAACGTTGCGCTGAACCTGCTGGTGTCGGGGCCGACGTACAGCCTCGGCGGCCGGCCTCCGCTCGGATATCTGGACGTCTCCGGCACTTACGACAGGAAAGCGCGCGCGGTGTACTTAAACGTGCTGAATCGCAGCGAGAAGATGGACATCGCCGCGCGCATCGACAACGTGGAAGGGCAGATCGGCCCGGAAGCCGGCGTCTGGCACCTGAACCACCCGGACCTGAAGGCCACGCACACCTTTGGAGACGACCAGAAGGTTCGCCCGGCGACGAGGACGGTGACGCTGGCGGTCAGCAACAGCGGCTTCACGTACACCTTTCCCGCGCACTCACTGACCATCCTGCGCCTGAAACTCAACTAGAAGCGCGCGGCGGACGCTCGCGGGTGGTTGCCATGAACAGCCCAGGATGCCCACGTACGGGCGAGCCGCAGCGTCCGGGCCCCGGTTGAGATTTAATGTAGAGATAGTGCCGGTTAACCGCACAAGCAGAGGGGCCGCTGTCGGGCTCTTGCTGGCTCTGGTGGCGTCCCGGGCCGTGGCGCAGAGAATGCCGCCCTTGCCCGGCGCCGAGGAGTGTGCCGCCTGTCATGAGCCGGGCCGCCGCGCCGGCAAGCGTGAACCGGGCGTGCCGCCGGCGTTCGACGCCACGGCGTTGCGCGCCTCGCCGCACGCGTCGCTGGAGTGCAAGAGCTGCCACGACACGGGCAAGACCAGCCCCCACCCGGAGAAGCTCCCGCCGGTGGACTGTGGGGGCTGCCACTCCGAGCAGCAGGCCCAGTACGCCCAAAGCCTTCACGGCCAGGCCGCCAAGCGCGGCGACCGCCTGGCGCCGAGCTGCAAGCACTGCCACGGCGCGCACAACGTCCTGCGCGCCTCCGACCCGCGTTCCCCCACCTCCACCATGGAGATCCCGCGCCTATGCGGCCGGTGCCATCACGAAGGGTCTCCGGTGCAGTTGACCTACGACATCCCCCAGAGCCGGATTCTGGAGAACTACACCGAGAGCATCCACGGCGAAGGGCTGTTCAAGCGCGGCCTGACGGTGACAGCGGTCTGCACAAGCTGTCACACCTCGCACTTCGTCCTGCCGCACACGGATGCGCGCTCCTCGATCGCCAAGCGCAACATCGCTCGGACCTGCACTCGCTGTCACGCGCAGATCGAGGCCGTGCACCAGAGAGTGATTCGCGGGGAGCTCTGGGAGAAACAACCCCACCTGATTCCGGCCTGCGTGGACTGCCACGAGCCCCACAAGGTCCGGCGCGTGCTGTACCCGCAGGGGATGTCGGACCGGGACTGCCAGCGCTGCCACGGCAACCCGGAGCTGAAGGTGAGGCGGGGCGGGAAGAGCGTTTCCCTGTTCGTCAACCAAGCGGAACTGGAGCGCTCGCGGCACGCGCGCAAGGCCTGCGTGCAGTGCCACACCGGCGGCACGCCATCGCATGCCCGGCCGTGCAGCACCATCACGGCCAAGGTTGACTGCTCGATTTGCCACGCCGAGGTTGTGACCCAGTACCGCGAGAGCACGCACGGGGTCTTACTGGCCCAGGGCAGTCCCGACGCGCCCTCCTGCGATGACTGCCACGGTCACAGCCACTCGGTTCAGAGCAAGAACGAATCCGGCGCTCCCACCTACTCCCGCAACGTGCCCGGGCTGTGCGCCAAGTGCCATCGCACCGGGCAGAAGGCCGCCGTGCGTTACGCCAGCCACAACGGCAGGCAGTTGAACGTGGTCGAGCACTACGTCGAGAGCATCCACGGCAAGGGCTTGCTCCAGAGCGGGCTGACGGTGACTGCCGATTGCGCCGACTGCCACACCGCGCACCACGAGCTGCCCCGCCGGGACGCGCGCTCCAGCGTGAACCCCAAGAATGTGTCACAGACCTGCGCCAAGTGTCACCGGGGCATTTTCGAGCTTTTCGCGAGGAGCGTCCACTCCCCGTCGGTCACCCGCAGCGCCAAGACCCTGCCGGTGTGCAGCGAGTGCCACTCCGCTCACAGCATCGCTCGCACCGACATCTCCGATTTCAGGCTGCACATCATGGATCAGTGCGGCCGCTGCCACCGCGCCATCACCGAGACCTACTTCGACACCTTCCACGGCAAGGTGTCCAAGCTGGGCTACGTCAAGACGGCCCAGTGCTACGACTGCCACGGGGCGCACGACATCCTGCCCGTCACCGACGTGCGCTCGCGCCTCAGCCGGGCCAACATCGTCAAGACCTGCGCTCAGTGTCACCCCGGCTCGCACCGCCGGTTCGCCGGCTACCTGACGCACGCCACCCACCACGACCCGCACCGATACCCCTGGCTGTTTTACACCTTCTGGGGCATGACCTCGCTGCTGGCGGTGACGCTGGCGCTCTCCGGCCTGCACACGCTGGCCTGGCTGCCGCGGTCGCTGAAGTACCGCCGGGAAATCCGGGCCGCCCACAACGGCCATCCTGAGCTGTTCCTGCGCCGCTTCCAGCCCTTCCAGCGCAACCTGCACCTGATCGTGATCTTCAGCTTCTTTGGCCTGGCCCTGACGGGCATGACCTTGAAGTTCTCCTACGCCGGCTGGGCCGGCGCGCTGTCGCGGCTGCTCGGCGGGTTCGAGGCCGCCGGCTTGATTCACCGCTTCTGCGCCGTGCTCACTTTCGTGTACTTCGGCCTGCACCTCTGGGACCTGGCGCGCCGGCGCAGACGCGCGGGGAAGACCTGGCGCCAGTTCATCTTCCGCTCCGAGAGCATGCTCTTCAGCCGGAACGACTGGCGCGAGCTGGTGGCCTCGCTCAAGTGGTTCTTCGGGCGCGGTCCCCGCCCCAACTACGGCCGCTGGACGTACTGGGAGAAGTTCGACTACTTCGCGGTCTTCTGGGGTGTGGCGGTGATCGGCTTGACCGGCCTGCTGCTGTGGTTCCCGGAATTCTTCACACGCTTCCTGCCGGGCGCGGCGATCAACGTGGCCACCACCATCCACAGCGACGAGGCGCTGCTGGCGGTGGGCTTCATCTTCACGATCCACTTCTTCAACACGCACTTCCGGCCGGAGAAGTTTCCCATCGACACGGTGATCTTCACGGGCGGCATGCCGCTGGAGGAATTCAAGCGCGACCGGCCGCGCGAATACCAGGAGATGGTGGAGGCAGGCGAGCTCGAGCAGAACCTGATGCCCCTTCCGGCGCCGCTGGCCGTCAAGCTGTGGCGCCGGCTGGGCTACACGGCCCTGGCGGTGGGCCTGCTGCTCGTCGCCCTGATCATCTACGCGGAGGTGTTTGCCTACAGGTGAGTTCGCGCCAAGCTCGCCAAAAATGCGCAAAGCACGTTCCCCGTCACTACCGCTCCCCTGCCAGGCCCAGCTCGGAGAGGATCTTCGGCGCCGTCTCTTGCATGGCCAGCAGGCGGTGGCAAGTGTTGCAGTCCTGGGAGATCTGGCGGCCGTCGGCGCTCAAGTGCTGCTCGTCGTGGCAGCGGAAGCAGCCCGGGAAGTTGTTGTGGCCGATATTGTTGGGGTAGGTTCCCCAGTCCACCTTCATCGTCGGAAAAACGTTGCGCCGGTAGATGTCCACAAGCGCCTGGGCCGCGCGCGTGGCCTCCGCTCGCCGCCCGTAGCGATCCTCCAGCCCTGCCCGGATAGCGGCGGCTGCCTGCTCCTGGCTCTGGTACTTCCCCCTCAGCAGCTCCACGCCCAACTTCTTGACGTAAGGCAGCGCGGGGGAAATCAGCCCCGCGGTCATGGCGTGGTCCACCGCCGCTTCCGGCACCTCGAAGGCGTGCGTGGGCCGATTGTGACAGTCCATGCAATCCATCAGGCGTTTGGGAATCTGCCGGACCGCGTCCGGCTTGGCGTCCGCGGCTAAGTAGAGCGTTGTGCGCCCGCTCTCCGCGTTGCGGTACTCGACCCAGGAGATAGTCTGCCGGGCGGGATCCGCCGCGCCGTACTGGATGGTCACTCCGGGCGCCATGTGAGCGCCGTGAATGCCCCGCGTGACGCGCCCGCCCCCGATACGCATCAACAGGACCGTCTGCGCGCGCGTGTTAGCCTCGTCGGAGGCGAACTCCTCGATGACCCGCAGCCGGTCCGCGCCGAACTTCTGCGGCCAGTGACAGGCCTCGCAGGTCTCGCGCGCCGGGCGCAGGTTGCGGATCGGCGTGGGAATGGGCCGCGGATAGGTATTGAAGGTCACGGCGAAGACCTGCCCCACCCCCGACAGCTTGCTGCGCACGAACCAAGGGGCTCCCGGACCGATATGGCAGGCCACGCACTCCACCCGCGAGTGCGGCGAGTTCTGGTAGGCGGCGAACTCCGGCTCCATGACCGTGTGGCAGGTCTGCCCGCAGAAAGTCACGCTGTCCATGTAGGTGACGGCCCGGTAGGAAAGCTGGCTGCCGATGATCAGGTTGGCCACCGTGGCCACGCCGACGAAAGCCAACAGCCGGCGCAGCTCAACGTTCTTGAAATCCAGCGGCGGGAAGCTGGCCGGGTAGAGGCCTTCCTCGCGCACCCGGCGGCGGCGTAGCGCAATGCCTGCCGGAATCAGGGCCAGTCCCGCGAAAAAAACGCCGGGAAGCAGCAGGAACGCCAGGATGCCCAGATACGGGTGGGCGGCCTCCCCGCGCAGGCTGGTGGGAAGCAACAGAAGCCAGAGCACTCCGGAGGCCGTCACCGCCACCACCCCCAGACGGCTCAGCCAGTTGTTCGACAAGTAGACCAGCGGCGAAAGCCAGGCACCCAGCTTGCTCGTGGGAGAAGCCATGCCTTTAATTCTCTTCGAATTCCGCCTCGGACGTCGCGGGGCTCGCCTGAGGCTCGTCTTCGCGCCGCTTGACGCTGAAGCCGGTCAGGAAGGCAGTCTCCAGCGGGTACACCTCCGGGTCAAAGATGACCCAGTAGAAGTGCCAGACCACGATGGAGAGAGTGGCCAGGATAGCCTCATAGAAGTGAACCACGGTGGCGAAATCCAGGGCGCTCTTGGGCAGCCAGGCCAGGGTGAGGTCGTTGGACCACAGCATAAGGCCCGTGAGGGCCATGATCACGGCGCCCCACACCACGGCCCAGTACTCAGCCTTCTCGACGTAACTGTGCGCCGACAAGCTGGGCCGGCGGGAACTCAGCCCCAGGTTGTAGGCCAGGCTGCCTGCCGCCTCGGCGACATCGCTGCGCACCGGCCACAGAGCGCGCCAGTGGCCGCGCAGGCGCCGGCTGAGAGCCAGCGAACCGGCGTGGGCGGCGGCCACGGCCAGCAGCACCACGCCCGCGATGCGGTGCACGGTCCCGCGCACCGGCCAGTACTGCTCCCAGTGCACCAGGGGCCGAGCCCACCACTCGCCCGGGTACTTCAAGGCAAATCCGCTCCACGCCAGCACGACGAAGGAAAGCACCAGCAGCCCGTGCTCGAGGCGCTCGAAGCCGTACATGCGAAGCTCCCGGCCCGACGGGGGAGGCACCAGGGCGAAACCGGGCCGGAACCGGCGCGCCACCAGCTTGCGCACCCAATCCCCGAGGTTGTGCAGGAACATCAAGCCCAGCAGGACAGGAATGAGGATGCGGTAGCCGTACCGCGCCCAGTGCACCGCCGCAGGCTCGCCGCGCCCCTCGAGCTGATGGATGCTGCCGAGCGCGAAGCGGCGTCCCGCGCCGGGATGACAACGCCCGCAGGTGGCGGGCAGGTTCTTGGGGTTGATGCTGGAACGCGGATCCGAGGAAGGCAGGATGTTGTGCACGCCGTGGCAGCTCGCGCAATTGGCCACCGACTGGGAGCCGGCTTTGACCGCCAGCCCATGATACGAGGCGTCAAAGCTCACTACCCGGTCCGCCAGGAGACCGAAACGGCGCGAAAGCTGCACGTTGCCGTGGCACTGGGCGCAGGTCTCGCGGATGTGCCCAGGGCTCACCGAAGAGGCGGGGCTGGAGGCCGGCAGTATTGAGTGCTCGCCGTGGCAGCTGGTGCAGACCGGCGCGGCGGTCACCCCGCGCTCGACCGCCCGGCCGTGCACGCTGCCGCGGTACTGCTCGGCCACCTGGGAATGACACATCCCGCAGGTCTCCGGAACTCCCTTGTGGAACTCCGCCGAGCCGGCGCGCTTCACCTCGTGGGCGCCGCCGTGGCACACATCGCAACCAGGAGCGGCGGCATTGCCGGCCCTCAAGGCCCGGCCGTGAGCGCTGGCGGCGTGCTCAGCGGCTATCGCCGAATGGCACGGGGCGCACTCCGGCTTGGCCACACCCGTCGGATGCGGGTAGCTCTCGTGCTTGGGGTGACAGGTGGCGCACGCCACCGCGGCGTGCGCTGAAGCCTGAACCTTCTTGACTTGATCGTGGCAGCCTGAGCACGGCTCGGTGGCCGTCTGGGCCAGCACCGCCGCCCCCCAGGCCGCCAAAGAAAAGGTCGTGAGGACGGCAGCGGCCCGCATGCTACGCCAGAGCCGCCTGCCGGATGATGTCTACCACCTCCGCCAAGTATAGATCCAGCGCACATCGCCCCTGCGAGCGCAGCTCACAGCTTCCGTCCAGCGCCGCATCGATGCAGACCCCGCAGACGTTCTCCCGAATGGCCTCCCGGTAGTCTTCCAGGCGCGGGCTGTCGGTGGCCAGGACAGCCTGCACCACCAACGGAAGAAGGTCCCGCAACACGCAGCGGCCCTCCGGCTGAGCTTCACAACTCAGGGGACGGACGGCGCACATCTCGCAGATCCGGCTCCGCACGAGCTCCTGCACTTCGTCCAGAGAACGCCGCATCTCAGCCCCGCTCTCCACCCGCCTCGCGGGCGCCGTGGCGCGCCGAGGGGTCTGCCGGCCCCGGCGGCGGCTTGGCGACGCGCAGTTCCGCCGCCATGATCGCCAGAACCGCCGTGCTGAGGGGCTCCTCGGTGAAGACCACCGAGCGGATGCCCGCATTCCACGCCCGCGACAGACACTGCGGATCGTTCTCGGTGATCAGGATGATCCGCTCGGGGTTGACCGGCGGAAAGGGCAGACGGTCCAGACCGTCGCAGTCCACGACGATCACGCCTCCCTGTGCCGGATCCGGAGACTCCACCCGCTGAACCAGGCGAACGCCGCTCCCCTCCAGCAACTCCTGCAAGGCGCCGGCGTACCGCGAGTCGCCTATCGCCAGTTGGACCGTCTCCATACCCTCGGACTCCCTGCCGGAGTCGGCTGGCTGCCGCTAGGTCCAATACTGTTCAGTTTACGGGATACTGACCGCTCCCTGACGGTCGCGGCTCGGCAACAGCTTGCGAGGTGCATGAAACCTAGCCGAGCCACGAGCGTGAGCGAGTGGTCCAGCCTTAACTGAACAGTATTGCCGCTAGGTCTTCTCCTTCTCCTGGCAGTCCTTGAGCGACTTGGTGGTCTTGTAGCACTCCCCCACCTTGTTCAGTTCTTTGCCCTTGGTGTGGCAGACCGTGCACTTGGCGCCATTCTCCTTCTTGGTGTACTCGGGCTTGGCGTAAGAGACCGAGGTCGCCACCGTCAGGCCGGCAGCCAGGGCAAAGGCCGTCAGAATGTAGTTGAACTTGCGCATTGAACCTCCCTGCCGAGTGTAGCGCAATTCAATCGCCAGACGACCGAACGCGTTTTCCCCGCTTCACGATATAGCTGGGCCGCCTTCCCGGCGGGGGCAAGAATCGGCTCCGGGAAGGCGGTGGGCGAAGTGACCCAGTGGAGGCGGTCTTCGATCAGCTTTCCGACGCGCTGGTGCTATACGACACGGAGCTGAACATCACGGGCGCCAACCTGGCGGCGGAACGGCTGCTCGGCATAGCGGCCCAGGACATGATGGGGCGGAACTGCCGCGAGGTCTTTCACTGCCCGGAGTGCGCGCCTGGTTGCGGCCTGCTGGAGGGTCTTCACCAGGGGCCATCGTCGCCCCACTCGACGGTGCGGCTGCACACCGCCGGCGACCGCGAACGTTTGGTGCTCATCCGCACCGCCCAGTTGTTCAACGGGGACGGGAAACTGGAGGGCGCGATCGCCACCATCAAGGATGTCTCCGAGCCGTTCATCGCCATCAACTGCGCCGCCATCCCCGAGACGCTGATCGAGAGCGAGCTGTTCGGCTACGAGAAGGGCGCCTTCACCGACGCCCGGGCTCAGAAGCGGGGCCTGCTCGAGCTGGCCGACAAGGGCACCTTGTTCCTGGACGAGATCGGGGAAGTCCCCTTGACGCTGCAAGCCAAGCTGCTGCGGGTGCTCGAGGAGCAGAGTTTCCGGCGGCTGGGCGGTTTGCGGGACATCCGGGTAGACCTCCGGCTGGTGGCGGCCACCAATAAGAACTTGCGCGAGGCCGTCAAGGAGGGGGCTTTCCGCCAGGACCTGTATTTCCGTCTGAACGTCATCCAGATCGTGCTGCCGGCGCTGCGGGACCGGCGGGAAGACATCGTGCCCCTGGCCGAGTTCTTCATCGACCATTACAACCGCAAGTTCAAGCGGCACATCGAGGGCCTCTCGGCGGAAGCCGCCGCGCGTAGCAGCCTTGCCGCCCAGACTGGAGATCCCTGACGACGGCATGTCGCTGGTGGAAAACGAGCGTCAGCTCATCGGCCGCGCCCTGGAGAGGACCCAGGGCAATCAGACGCAGGCCGCCCGCCTGCTGCGCATCACCCGCGACACCCGGCGCTACAAGATGAAGAAGTACAACTTGCGGTAGGACAGGCCACCCTGAGGGGACACGCCCTGTCTCGTGGCCACCTCCGCAGCGCCGCTGGTGCGGTCCCGCCGCAGGCTCTCGATCCAGTCCGGCAGCTCAGCCACGGGCGACCGCCGGGTAGACCTTGCGGATGGCCGTGATAATGTCGTCCACGTCACGCGCGGTGTACTTGGGATCCAAGTTCGGGCCGGCAAAGCGGCCCAGGATGTCGATGGTCCGGGGACAGGTTTCCGGTCCGTACTTGATGGCGCGGCCGCGCGGCGAGGTGAACGACGGCCAAGCCGGGTGCACCGTGACTTTGTTGATGATGTAAGGCAGGGTGGGCAGAATCACCGAGCCGCTGGGGCGGCTGACCGGCACGCCCTCGGCTCTCATGGCCGCGATGAAGCGATCGCACAACTGACGGGTAGTGAAGCCGACGAAGACCGCGGCGCCCAGCTCGCCGTCCCGGTCGGGCAACTGCCGCAGGCGAATCCCCGGCAAGTCCCGGATCCCTTCGTAAACCCGCCGGGCGTTGGCCCGCACCGCGCCCACGATGGTGTCCAGCTTCCGCAACTGCGCCAGCAGCACGCCGCCGCTGAACTCGTTCATGCGGAAGTTGGTGCCGACGAACACGTCCAGCTTCGGTTTGCCAACCACCCTCTCGTGCACGTCGCGCAGGTAGCCCAGATCGTGGAACCGGGCGGCGCGCTCGAACAGCACCGGATCGCTGGTGGTCACTGCCCCGCCCTCGCCCGCGGTGATGGTCTTGTTCAGTTGCAGGCTGTAGATGCCGAGGTCGCCGATCGAGCCCAGCGGGCGTCCCTTGTAGCTGGCGCCGACGCTCTGCGCGCAGTCTTCAAGCACTTTGAGGTTGTGCTTGCGGGCGATGGGCAGGATGCGGTCCAGATCGGCAGGGTTCCCCTGAAGGTGGACCGCCAGGATGAGCTTGGTCTGGGGCGTGATCCGGCTCTCGATGTCGGCCGGGTCGAGGTTAAAGCTCTCGTCGATTTCGGCGAACACGGGCAGGGCCCCGGCGTGCACCACGGCGTCGTGGCAGGAGTGCCAGGTCCAGGCCGGCAGGATCACTTCGTCGCCGGGCCCGATCTGGAACGCGGCCATGGCGCAGTGCAGCGCCGCGGTGCCGGAAGTCACCGCCAGGGCGAAGCGTGTCTGCATGCGGGCCGCGAACTCCTTCTCGAAAGTGGCGACCTTAATGGGCGGCTCGCTGCCCCGCCCGTACCAGCGGAAGGGCCGCCCGGTTTCGAGCACCTCGGCCAGCTCCTGCCGTTCCTTCTGGTCGTAGTACTGCGGTCCCCAGTAGTCGGCCCGCAAGGGTTTTGCCCGCACCGGGGTTCCGCCCTCGACGGCCAGTTGAGAAGCCGCCCCGGTGCGGCCCGCAGCCAGCGCCGCCGCGGCACAGAACTTTCTGCGATTCACCATGTCAGTCTCCCTGTCAATCAGCATAGTCCCCGGGCCTCGGCGAGGCAACCCGTCGAGAGACAAGCAATCAGCCTGAAACTGCCCTCGGTTGCGCAGCTCTAAACGGCCTAGAACGACAAGCGAAACGCGAACTGCATGCTGCGCGGGAAATTCTGCTGATTGATGGTGACCCTGCCGAAATTGTTCGAGGTCAGCCCCGTGTCCGGGCCCTGATAGATCGGCGTGTTGAACGCGTTGAACGCCTCAGCGCGGAACTGGAACGTAACGCGCTCGCGGATCTTGAAGTTCTTAAACATTGACAGATTCACCTGGGTGGCCCACATGTTCCGGATGTTGGGGAACCGATCGTCGTAGTTCCTCAGCGCGTAGTTGGGGAGCTGGGCCCAGGTAATCGGCTCGCCCTCCGCGCAGTTCGACTTCGCACCACTGGTGAGCAAGGTGCAGGTGCGGAACCACTTGGCGTAAGTCTGCTGGCCCTCCGGCAGTTTGGGGTTGATCAGGTTGTAGGCGTCGGGCCGGCCGGTGGGAACGCCCGTCATCCACTCGAGCGAAGTATTGTACTGCCAGCCGCCGATAATCTTCTCGGCGACGCCGGTGGCGCCCGAAACCCAGCGCTTGCCTTTGCCGAAGGGCAGGTCGTACTGCAAAATGAAGGCAATGTGATGGGTCCGGTCGTAGTCGGCCAGGGTCCGGTATAGAAAGTCGTACTGGGCCTCACGGTAGCCGCGGGTTTGAAGAATCTTTCCCAAGGTGTAAGAGAAGTTGAACATCAGGCCCTGGCTGAAGCGTTTGTTGGCGCGGACCTCGAGCAGGTCTCCGGTCTGGCTCCCGTTGGGGATGCTGGCCTTGGTGACGCCGGTGAACTGGGGGTAGGGCTTGAGGATTTGTTCGCGGGTGGTGGTGGCGGCGTACATACTGGTCCCGATCATATCCGCGGCCCCGGCGTAGGGGTTAGGAGCCGAGCCGGTGCAGGCACTGTTAGTGGTGACGCACTGGAGCCGCTGATCCAGGGTGATGGCGTTTACGTTGCGGCTGCTGCTGAGGTTGCGGGTGCGGCTGCCGACATAAGACGCCTCCAGCGTGGTGTTCCACCAGGGGAGCTCGTACTCGAAGCCGAAGTTGAACTGGTGGACGCGCGGAGTGAAATAGGTCGAATCGTCGTAGGTCACGCTCTGGCCCACAAACGTTCTGACGCCGAGCGAGTTGCCGTAAGGCTGGAGGATCCCGGAAGGGAAGGGATTCGCCCAAGTGGAGTTGCCGGGTAGGTTGGGGATGTACTGGTCAACCCCGCCGCCGCTGGTAGCGACATAGGTAGTACTCCTGGAGTAGCCGTTCTGGCGCACCGTGACCAGGCCTCCCGTGCCGCCCAGGGGCAGAACGCTCATGCCGTAGGAAGCGCGCATCACCAGCCGGGGCCGGATCTGGTAGGCCAGGCCGAAGCGCGGCTGGAAGTCGGTGTACTTGGCGCTCCAGGTGGAGCGGTTGCCGGGAGCCGCGAAGACCAATCCGCCGGTCGCCGGGCCGCTGCCGAGGGTGTACTTGGCGGCGGAATCCCATCCGGTGACCATGCGATCCCAGCGCTCGGTGATCGGGGTCTGGAGATCCCAACGCAGGCCCAGGTTCAGGCTCAACTTCGAAGTGAGCTTGAGGTTGTCCTGAATGTAGAGGCCGTAGGCCAGGAAGGTGGCGCTCGACTGCGCATTGACGTCGGTGTTGCCGCTGGCGACGTCACCCAGCAGGAACGAGGCGATGCTGTTGCCGGAGGTGCTGTCGGAGGTCTGCGGGTTGCGCTGGGTGAAGCCGCCGGTAAAGGCAAAGTTGCCGTAGGTCCAGCCGGAGGTGTACCGGTTGGGGCGGATATCCGAGATCCGCGTGCCGATCTTGAAGAAGTGCCGGCCCACGGTCTTGGAGACCTCGCCGCTCAGGGTGTAGGCCTGATCCGGCCAAAATATGCGGTTGCTGCTGTAGCCGCCGGTACCCATCGTCAGGTAGCCAGAGTAAGCCAACTGCGGGAAGTGGACGGCGGGGGCGGAGCCGATGGGCCTGGTCCAGCCGAGTTTCGAGCCATCGAACTTATCGGCCATCTCCTGGGCGCTGTAGTTGATGTAGCGCTGCCAGGCGGCGCGGACATTCACTACGGTCGTGGCATTGACGGTCCAGACGTGGTCCAGTGTGGAAGCGTAGTTGATGCGTCGCAGCGGGTCATTGCCGGACTTGGCCGGACTGTCCTGAATGCCGTTCCCGGCGCGGTACTCGAAGCCCCAGTTCTGACTGACGCTGCCCGAGGTGCGCTGGTTCTGGTTCCACACGAAATCGAACTTGGAATACCAGGCGTTATAGCCGTACTTGCCAATGTTGGGCGAAGAGATGTAATTGTTGACGCGGGTGTAGGCGTTGCCGGCGGTGTTGGAATGGGGGAAGAACGCCATGATGTTCTTGGAGATCGCGCTCTGGGAGGCATCCGGCAGCTTGTTGCCGGAGAAAGGCGTGCGGGCGAAGCCGCTGCCCGATGCGACGGTGCTTAAGGGATCGTAAATCACAATCAATTGACCGGAGGCGTTGCGCGTGTCCGAAAAGTCGCCCACGCGCTCCAACTCGCTCGGCACGGTGGTGGTAACAGGGAAGGGGACACGCTCCCGGAAGCCCTCGTACCAGCCTGAGAAGAAAAGTCTGTCCTTCTTGATCGGGCCGCTCACCAGCGTCGAGAAGTCGTTCCACTGGTGTTGCGTGGCCTTGATGGAGGATTGATTGGTTTGGGTGGCGACAGCGTCGAAAATGTTGTTGCGAACGTACTCGGAAAGCGTGCCGTGGAATTCGTTCGAGCCGCCCTTCATGGTCATGTTTAGGACCCCGCCTCCGGACAGGCCCAGTGAGGCGTCGGAAGAGGGCGAGGCGACCTTGAATTCCTGGATGCCGTCCACCAGGGGAGCGAACTTCCATTCGCCGGTGCCGGCGTTGATGGAGGCGCCGTCGAGGTTGAACTGGTTGCTGCTGGTTGCGCCTCCGTGGATCGTCAGACTGCCGTTGGTGTCCCAGGCGCGAGTGCCGGAGAAGCCGCTGGCGCCGAACTGCTGCTGCGTGAACACAGTGCCGGCCGAGAGCTGTATCAGCATGAAGACCTGGCGGCCGTTCAAGGGCAGCTCGCTGACGCCCTTGTTGTCCATCAACTGGCTGAGGACGGAGCGGTCGGTGTCGGTGGCGAGCAGTTCGGCGGTCACCGTGACGCTCTCCGCCTGGGCTCCGATTTCGAGCGAAATGTTGATCGTGCCCCGATCGCCCACATTCAACGTCACGCCGGCGCGGACGAATTTCTTGAAGCCCGGCGCTTCGCATGAAACAGTGTACCCGCCCGCAGGAACCTGAGCGAGCGCATAGTGACCGTCAGCGGAGGTCTTCGTAGTGACGACGACATTGGTGCCAACATTGGTCGCCGCGACCGTGGCGCCGGCCACCGCGGCACCCGAAGGATCCACCACCTGGCCAGAGATCAGCGCCCGGTACTCCTGCGCGCAGGCTAGCGCCGAGATGACAAAGACTGAGACTGCCAACCGATATCGCATGTTTTCCTGACCCTCCTAAAGAAGGGAGTCTCCCAGACTCCTAACTCCGCCTGAAGTATAGGCGCACCTGTGGCTGAACGTCAAGCGGAATCGTCTCCCAGCCGCGGCGTCAGGTGAGAGGAGCAGCCGCCGGGAAACTCATCTCCTCGACGTAGGTTTCCTGGAAGCGCGGGTCGGCGGCGAGTGAGATGTGCTCGACCCTGCCGGGCAGGTGCCCGAACGGCTTGCCGAACAATGCCAGCTTGGCGCCCAGCAGCGCCGTGTTGCCCGCGGGCTCGACCTTTTCCTCGGGGAAGTCGATCAGCCCGATGCGGCGCGCGCTCGAGCGGTTCATGTAGTTGCCGAAGGCGCCCGCCAGGTAGAGCCGGCGCACGTCGCCCGGCGCCGCTCCCAGCCTGTACAGGACTATGCGAGTGCCGGCGGCGGTGGCAGCCTTGGCAAGCTGGAGCTCGCGCACGTCGGCCTGTGTGAGCACTACCGGGGAACAGACTGCCAAGGGGCCATGGCTGAGCCGGCCGGTGGTCGTGATGAGGCCCAGCTCCAGGCCCGCCGCCACGCCATCCACCAGCCCGCTGCCGCAGATGCCGCGCGGCTGGACGCCGCCCAGCACCCGGCAGCGGAGCCGTCCCTCCTCGACGACCACCTCGCTGATGGCGCCGCTGGCGGCCTGCATCCCCATGCTTACGCGACCGCCTTCGAACGCCGGCCCGGCCGCGGTCGAAGCGCAGACGATCCGGTCACGGTTCCCGAAAACGATCTCCCCGTTGGTGCCCAGGTCGATCAGGCCGATGAGGTCCCCGCTCTCCGGCATCCTGGTCGCCAGCAGCCCGGCCAGAATGTCGCTGCCCACGAAGCTGCCCAGGCACGGCAGGAACTCGACCACCGGATCGCCAGGCACGTCCCAGCTCAGCTCTGTAGCACGGAACGTCTTGAGTCCGTTTTCCGGCGTCTCGAAGGGAACGTGCGACAGGGGCTCCACGTCAAGGCCGCAGAAGAAGTGGTGCATCACCGTATTGCCGACAACGACCACCTTGCGAATCGCCGCCGGGGCCGCAGGCAACAGGTCCTGGACCAAGCGGCCCACGCCGGCGCGGATCAGCCGCTCCAGCTTGCTCTGCCCTGCCGCGCTCAGCGCGAACTCGATCCGGCTCATAATGTCGGCGCCGTAGCCGGCCTGCGGGTTCAGCCCCGTGCGTACGCCGAGGACCCGCCCGGTCGCCAGATCGAGCAACTGCGCCACCAGCGTGGTGGTGCCCAAATCCACGGCCATGCCCAGGCCCTCGCCGGGCACGAACTCGAAGGCGGATTCGTCCGCCAGGACGGGCGCCTCCCACTGGGCGACTTCCAGCCTCAGATCGGCGTCCGCGGCGGCGTGACAAGCCAGGCGCCACCCGCGTGCGAGTTCCTCGGAACTGAGCAGCCGCCGCTCGGCGGCAGTCGGCGGCGACTGGCCCGCCAGCACCCTGACCCGGCAACGCCGGCAACGCCCGCGTCCCCCGCAGGGGAACTCGACGCCGTAGGCGAACAGAACCTCTTTGAGGGGCGTGCCGCGCTCGACCTCAAAGGCCGTTCCCGACGGCTGCAACTCGATGCGGACCCGCTCACCCACGACGTGCTCCAGTCCAGAGGACTATGATCTCACCCCAGCGGTGGTGTCATCTGCCCGGACCGGAGCAGGGCGGACGCCCCCGTCCGCGTCCGGACCCCTGGCCGGACCGTTTCTTAACGTACGGATTACGCGCTGGCGCCCGCACAGTGAGCCCCGTGCTATGCTGAAGACCATGGCAAGGCTCAGCCTCGTTTTGCTCCTCATCGCGGCCAGCGCACTGGCCGCCGACGTGACCGGCACCTGGAGTTTTACCGTCGAAAGCCCCGCCGGCACCGGCAACCCGACCTTCGTCTTCAAGCAGGACGGAGAAAAGCTGACGGGGACCTACACCGGCATGCTCGGCAAGGCCGACGTCACCGGGACGGTCAAGGGCGACAAGATCGAGTTCGAGTTCCAGGCCTCCTACGAGGGCCAGCCCTTCAAGATCCGCTATTCGGGCAAGATCGAAAGCCCCACCCAGATGAAGGGGACCGTCCAGCTCGCGGATCTGGGCGAGGGCGCCTGGACGGCGACGAAGAAGTAGGGGGGCGGCGCAGGCCGCAGCAGGCTCGCCTCGCTGAAAAGAGAGGTCTCTTGTCAGTTGCATTGGGCGCGGTTTTTCCCTATACTTTGAGAAATACCCGAAGCGGTTACAGCGCTTGAACTGTATGCAAAACAGAGGTGTATAAGCGGTGAGCATCAGCCAGCTTGCACGATCGATCGTCGAATCCCCAACCCTGAGACTGAACGAGACGGCGGCCCTGTTAAGGGAAAAGGGAGAACCCGTCATCCACCTTGGCGGCGGGGAGCCCAAGAGCCGGGCGCCCATCGACGCCATCATCAACTGCACGGCGCTGCTGAATTCGGGCGAAGTGCGCTACGCGCCGCCCGACGGCATCCCGCAGCTCAAGAAGGCCATCATCCGCTACATGGAGGAGCACTACGAGCGGGTGGTGAGCCCGGACCACGTCATCGCCTCCAACGGCGCCAAGCAGTCCATCATGGTGGCCCTGTACACCATCCTCGAACCCAAGGACGAGGTCATCTTCCCGGCCCCCTACTGGGTCAGCTACCCGGAGATGGTGAAGCTGGCGGGCGGGGTGCCGGTGCCCATCCTGCCGGAGGACGGCACCTTCCGTCCCACGGTCAAGGAGATAGCCGAGGCAGTGGGGGCTTACACCAAGGCCATCATCATCAACAGCCCGAACAACCCCTCCGGGGTCATGTACTCGGAGGAGTTCATCGCCGGCATCGTCGAGCTGTGCGAGAAGAAGAAGCTGTACCTGATCATGGACGACACCTACAACCGGCTGGTGTTCGACGGACACAGCCCCACCAACTGCTACCGCTACGCGCGGGACCATACGGAAAGCTCGCGGCTGATCGTGGTGAACTGCATCTCGAAGATGTACGCCATGACGGGGTTCCGCATCGGTTGGGCAGTGGCCAACCAGGAGGTGACCGAGGCCATGACCAACATCCAGTCGCAGCAGACCTCCGGCCCCTCGGTCCCGGCGCAGTGGGCCGCGGTGGGCGCGCTGAACGGGGTGCAGTCCTCGATCGACAGCCTGCGCCGGACGCTGGAGAACAATCGCAATGTGCTAGTCAAGCACTTGCAGGCCTTTGAGGGCGTCCAGGTCACCAAGCCGGACGGCACCTTCTACACCTTCCCGGACTTCAGCACCTACATGCGGGACTCCAACAAGCTGGCCAACCTGCTGCTGGAAAAGGTCCGGGTGGTCGTTGTGCCGGGCAAGGAGTTCGGCATGGAGGGGCGCCTGCGGATCAGCTTCTGCGGGACCATCAAGGAGATCACCGAGGGCGTCGAGCGCATCAAGTGGGTGCTGGACCCCAACGCGCCCAACGAGCTGTACCTGGGCGACAGAAAGCTGGTGAGGGACTGGCAATGAACATCTACACCGACATCCCCTCCCCGGCCGCCAAGCAGGCCACGGAAATCGCCAGTGTCTTCGGGCTGCAAAACCACGGCCTGACCAATCTGCACCGGGTCTACTGGAACCTGCCTACGCCCGCCATCTACGAAGAGGCCATCTTCCGCGGCGAGGGCTTTCTGGCGCACCAGGGGCCCCTGGTGGTCAACACCGGCAAGCACACGGCTCGGGCCGCCGCCGACAAGTTCATCGTCCAGGAGCAGATCACCGAGGACAAGATCTGGTGGGGCGAGTACAACCGGCCTTACGACCCGCAGAAGTTCAGCGCCCTGTTCACTCGCTTGCAAGGCTACCTGCAAGGCCGGGACGTCTTCGTGCAGGACGGCTACGCGGGCGCCGACCCGGACTACCGCCTGCCCATTCGCATCATCACCGAGAAGGCCTGGCACAGCCTGTTCGCCCGCATCATGTTCATGCGGCCGGCCACCCAGGATGCCTGGAAAAGGCACGTGCCCGATTTCACGGTCATCGCGGCGCCGGGCTTCCTGGCCTCCCCCATTGTGGACGACACGCGTAGCGAGACCTTCATCATCATCAACTTCGCCGAAAGGCTGGCCATCATCGGCGGCTCGGCTTACGGCGGGGAGATCAAGAAGACCATCTTCACGGTGCTGAACTTCATGCTGCCCCTGGAGGGCGTTTTCCCGATGCACTGCTCGGCCAACATCGGCGATGAAGGCGACGTGGCGATCTTTTTCGGCCTCTCCGGGACCGGGAAGACGACGCTATCGGCCGACCCCACCCGCCACCTCATCGGAGACGACGAGCACGGCTGGACCGACAACGGGGTGTTCAATTTCGAGGCTGGCTGCTACGCCAAGGTGATCCGCCTGTCGCCGGAAGCCGAGCCCCAGATCTACGCCTGCACCCGCCGGTTCGGAACCGTTCTGGAGAACGTGGTCTACGACCCGATCTCCCGCTGTCTGGATTTGGACAACGACATCATCACCGAGAATACCCGCGGCGCCTATCCGATCGATTTCATCGACAACT
>CAYGVJ010000099.1:0-21004 GCA_964353255.1 uncultured Solibacteraceae bacterium
GGTATGACTGGCTCGACGTCTTCTTCGGGGATTGGGTGGACGAGTTGAGATTCCACGCCTCCGCCGACGAGACATGGTGGCTCATGGACAACTTCACCTACGAGGGCGGTGTCATCCCCGAGCCCGCTTCAGGGCTGCTGCTGGGCAGTGGCCTCCTCGCGCTCGGTCTGGCCCTTCGCCGCCTGCGGCGAAGCTGATCCGTCTGACGCCCTCGGCGAAACCTCGGAGAAACCTCGTGTGGAAACCAGCCGCGCCACAGGACTCTCGACCCGCTGCCGAGCTATACAAAGGGCATGCGGACGAGAGAAACCGAGGTCTTCAGCGCCGACCCACCCTCCGAGCGGAATGCTGTAATCGCCCGTGGGCTGCACCGGCGCGAACCCGCCCTGCTGGACCGTCTGGTCCGGGAGCACCAGGCCAAGCTGTTCAGATACCTGCTCGCCGTGACCCGAGACTGGGATACAGCCGAGGACCTGCTCCAGGAGACGTGGGTTCGGGCATTGGGCCGGGCTGAGCAGTACAAAGCCATCGCCACCTTCGAGGCCTGGCTGCGTGCCATTGCACGGCACCTGGTGATCGACCTGGCCAGGCGGAGGACGCGGGACAAGAGCCTGGACAGCCCCTTGGACGAGGACGGGCCCAGGTTGCCCGAGCCCGCGGCCAGGGATGCGCTCTCGCCGTTCGAGCTGGTCTCGAGAAGGCAAGATGCCGCCCGCGTGCACGCGGCGCTGCGCCGGCTCTCCCACCACCTGCAAGTCGTGTGTCTGCTGCGGTTCTTCGGGGGTTTCCGGTTGGAGGAGATCGCCGCCCGTCTAGGCGTGCCATCCGGGACGGTGAAGTCACGGCTGCACCGGGGTCTGGCCAGTCTCCGCGCTAGCCTGGGGGGATGCCGGGCGCGAATGGAAGAACGGCGCGGCTAAGGCGGGAAGTTCATGCGGCGCAGAAGATCCTGAAAGCGGGGATCGTTCCAGAGCGGGTATTCGGGGGAGGCCGAGCGCAGCCAGACCATCTGCGGATCCCGTTCTTCGAAGGCTCTCCGAACCCACTGGAGCCCCTTTTCCTTGTCTCCCAACGAGAGGTACAACCCGGCGATCCTCATCTGCCCCACGTTTGGCGTCTGGAGCAGTCGCTTGAGGATCTTACGGGCCTCCGCTTCCCTGCCCACCTGGAGGTACAACTCGGCCAGGTCGCGGAGCGAGACGCGATCCGGCCGGGGGAGGGCGGCGTTCTTCTCCAGCGCCTGGATGGCCTGGTCGTACTTTCCCGCGTTGGCGTAAACGACCGCCAGACCCCATATGGCCGGCGGAAAGTCCGGGGCTACTTCCAGAGCGCGCAGAATAAGCTTCTCGGCCTTCTCCGGCTGGCCCATCGTCGCGTAGAGGACGGAGGCCTCGCCCAGCTCGAGGGGCGAAAGCGGGTCGATCTCCAGGCAGCGCTCGATGCGCTGCCGTGATTCCTCGAGGCGCTTCATGCAACGCAAGAAGTTGGCATAAGGGCTGTGAGCGTCAATGGAGTTGGGGCTGAGCTCGATTCCGCGCTTGAACTCCGCTTCCGCGCCGGCCCAATCCCAGTCGTAGACGAAGCGAATCCAGCCCAGCGAGCCGTGCGCTTCGCCCATCGAAGCATCCAGTTCCAGCGCCCGGGCAAGGGCCTGCTTCGCCAGGGGGAACGCCTGCTTGGGCGGCAGGTCACCCCACCAGGAGCCGCTCATCCGCCAGGCGTCGGAGAGGCCCAGCCAAGCCGGAGCGTAGCCCGGATCGAGCTCCACGGCGCTCTGGAAATCCCTGACGGCCTGCTCCAGGCCCTCTGCGGTGAGCTTGTGACGGTGGTAGTTGCCCTTGAGATAAGCGACGTAGGCGGCGGGTTTCACCGGGCGGGAGCCAGCCAACTGAGCGGCGGCCGGGCCGGCCAGCGTCAGCCGGATTTGCCGGGCGATCGCCCGAGCCACCTCGGCCTGCACCGTCAGGATGCCGCTCAGTTCGCGGTCGTAGCTCTCCGCCCACAGGTGGGATTGGTCGCTCACCTGAATCAACTGGGCGGTGACGCGAACGCGTTCGCCCTCGCGTCGCACAGTGCCCTCCAGCACGTGGTCCACGCCCAGCTCCCGGCCAATCTGGTCAATCCGCTTGTTGGTCCGCTTGTACTGCATGGCCGAAGTGCGCGCGATCACTCCCAGGCGGCGTGGTTCGAGGCGTCCGAGTTGCGTGATCATCTCCTCGGTCAGCCCGTCGCTGAAGTACTCCTGTTCCGGGTCGCCGCTGAGGTTATCGAAGGGCAGGACCGCCAGCATCACTTTGTCGCGAGCGGCAACGGGTTGCGGCACGGGGCGGCGGCGGGCCAGGTAGGCAGTGACGGCCAGCGTCACCAATACCAGAGCGGCCAGCCCGATGGCCCACGCCCACCTGCGCGGGCTCCGCAGCCTTGGTCTCCCTGGCTCGGCTTCCGCCGCAGCCGCCGGCTGGACGGGAGCGACCAGCCGGTAACCGCTCTTGGGGATAGTCTGGATGTAGCGCGGCTCCTTGGGGTCGTCCTCCAGCGCTTTGCGTAGCTCGGAAATGCAGCGCAGCAGCACGTCGTCGGTGACGAAAGTATCCGCCCAGACCGCGTGGATAAGTTCCTCTTTGGAAACAACCTCGGCGGCGTGCTCGGCCAGGTAGACGAGCACCTGCATCATCTTCGGTTCGACGCGCTTGGCCTGAGCGGCGCCGGAGATAGTGTTCAGGCGCGGCTGAATGAGCCACGGGCCGAGTTGAAAGTCGCCTTCCATCCGCTTGCCAGGCCGACTCTGCGGTGTGGCGGTCCCATTTTAGCATCCGGCGCGGGCGGGTCCGTGTCGCCCGGTCGCCGGGGGGGCAAGCGGAAGTCCAGGCGCCGAGTGCGGGCTGGAGTATACTTGCCTCTGACCGGAGGGCAATCATGCGATCACGCGTTGTTTCTCTTGTAACGGTGTTGATGGTGTGGCCGGCGGCGGCCCAGCAACGGCCGCCCAAGGTCCTGGTGCTCTATGACATGGAGGGCGTCACCGGCGCGACGAGCGTGAAGCACACTTCCTTCGGGACGCCGGAGTATGAAGAGGCGCGCAAGTCGTTGACGGCGGACGTCAACGCGGCCATCGCTGGCCTCAAGGCCGCAGGCGCCACCGAGGTAGTGGTGGTGGACGGCCACGGCTCAGGCAACACGACCGGGCCGGATGTCTTCGAGGATCAGCTACTGGCGCCCGCGCGCATGATTTCGCGTCAAGCTCCTTTCGACATTTACATGGACAGCTATGACCACTCGATCGACGCGGTTGTGGCCGTGGCCATGCACGCCGGCGCCGGAAACCAGAGCGGGTTCCTCTCCCACACCTACACGCTGGAGGACATCGACTACCGGGTTAACGGCGTGCCCTTCAACGAATCCATGATTCTGGCCGCGGGTGCGGCGCGGCTGAAGATCCCGCTGATCACGGTCAGCGGCGACAACCAGCTCGAACGGGAGGTCCGCCGCAATCTCCCCTGGGTCCGCTGCGCCGTGGTCAAGCATGCGGTGGATCGCGGGAAAGCCGAGCCGCTCGAGCGCGAGGAAGCCAGCCGGCGCATCACCGCGGCAGCGCAGGAGGCGCTGGAGAAGCTCGCCGCCGCGCGGCTGGCGGAGCTGGCGGGACCGTTTCGCTTTGCGCTGACTTTCCAGGACGCGGCGCAGGCGCGGAACGCGGCACTGCTGCCGGGCGCCGAGCTGCTGCCGAATAATGTCACGGTGCAGATACGGGCCAACGATTTCGAGGAAGGTTACCGCCTGTCGCTGCGGCTGATCGGCCTGGCCGGCATAGTCGGCCGGGCCACGGCTGCGCGGGCGGTGCTGGAGGCTCAGCCCAACGCGGCAGCGCTGCGGCAGGCGGTCGGCACCTGGCTGGAAGACCGCTGGCTGAACCGCCTGCCCTCACCACCTCCGGCGGAGCCCGCCGGGGCGCCCTCCAGGCGGCGCTACTGGGGGGCGAACTGAGGGAGGAGAAGCAGGCAAGAAGGCCCGTGGCGCCTGGCGAGAGCTGCTAGGTGTTGATCGCGTCAGCGCGGGGGCGTATGATCAAGACAGAGGGCGTTTGGCAATGCGCGAACCGGCCCAGATCACGACCGCTCACCCCACGGTCAAGGAGACGGCTCGGAAGATGGGGCTGTCCAACCGGGATTTGACGTATCTGGCGGGGCTGCTAGATCTCCAGTGGCCCCCGAAGGGTTCCAACCACCGAGCCGCGAAGAAACGCGCGCGGCTCGCGAAACCCGCCCCGCAACGAGGCCGAGCTGAGGCCCGACGCTCCTGAACAGATGGCCCCCTCGCTCGCCGTCCGGTTTCGTCCGGACCCCAAGAGCGTCTTCCTCAATATTCCCTATGACCCCCGCTACGAACGTCTGTATTTGGCGTTTATCGCAGGAATCTCGGCGTTTGGCTTGGATCCCAGAGCCACGCTCGAGATCCCTGGCGGGGCGAGGCGGCTGGACCGAATCTTCGAGCTGATCCAGGCATGCCGCTACTCCCTCCACGACCTCTCGCGCGTCCAACTGGATCGCACGCCTCCCAAGACGCCCCGTTTCAACATGCCCTTCGAGCTGGGTCTGGCGGTCGCCTGGGCCAAGCTAAGCCGGCCGGGGCTTCACACCTGGTTTCTGTTCGAGTCCCAGGATCGGCGCCTGGACAAGTCGTTGAGTGACCTGCGTGGAACGGATCCCAACGTCCACGGGGGAACAGTGAAGGGGCTCTTTCGTGAACTGGGTAACGCATTCGTGACAAGCCGACACCAACCTACGGTGGGCCAGATGCAGGCCGTCTATCGGGATCTCCGGCAGAAAGCGCCCCGCATCGTGCAGGACACCGGTGCAAGATCCCTGTTCGAGGCGGGCGTCTTCAGGAGGCTGGTGGTCTTGGCCCGCATCAGCGCGCGGCAGCAGATTCCTTCGCTGAAGTCTCTGCCGCGGCGGCCGGACCATACCAAGCGAGCACGCTTCTGCTAGCCTTGTCTTGACTATGCCTAACGGGAAGCTGGAAGTGATCCCCCTGGGCGGGCTGGGCGAGTTCGGCATGAACTGCCTGGCCCTGCGCTACGGCGAGGACATCATCGTCATCGACGCCGGGATGATGTTCCCGGACGAGGAGCTGCCGGGCGTCGATATCGTGACGCCGGACTTCGGCTACTTGCTCGAGAACCGCGAGCGGGTGCGGGCGCTGATTCTTACGCACGGCCATGAAGATCACATCGGGGGCGTTCCGTTCTTGCTCGCGGACGTGAAGCTCCCGGTCTATGGCACGCCGTTCACGCTGGCGGTGCTGGAGCGGCGGCTGGAAGAGCACGAGCTGCTGGAGGAAGCCGATCTGCGGGAAGCGGCGCCGGGGGAGAAGCTGGAGATCGGCCCGTTCACCATCGAGCTGATACACGTCACTCACTCGCTGGTCAGCGCGGTGGCGCTGGCTATCACCACGCCGTTGGGAGTGGTCATCCACACGGGCGATTTCAAGGTGGATCCCACCCCCACCGACAACCTGCTGTTTGACCTGCACACGCTGGCCGACTACGGCAAGCGCGGGGTGCTGCTGCTGCTCGGGGACTCGACCAACGCCGACCGGCCCGGCTACACCGAGAGCGAGCGGGCCATCCGTCCGCGCTTCGAAGAGATACTCGGGCGCGCCCAAGGCCGCGTGGCTTTCTCCTGCTTCGCTTCCTCGATCCACCGGCTCCAGCAGATCGTGGAGCTGGCCGCGGAGGCCGGGCGCAAGCTGGCGTTTCTGGGCCGCAGCATGCAGACCCTGACCGAGATCGCCGACCGGCAGGGACTGCTGGAGATTCCCGACGGGCTGCTGGTGCGCCCGCACGAGATCATGCAGATGCGGCGCAACCAGATCGTCGTGGCGATCTCGGGCAGCCAGGGCGAGCCCATGTCGGCGCTGGCACGCGTGGCGGTGGACACCCATAGACACCTCTCGATCGAGCCCGGCGACACGGTGGCCCTGAGCGCGCGCATCATCCCGGGCAACGAGAAAGCCATCTACCGCGTGATGAACCACCTGGCCAAGCGCGGCGCCGACGTCATCTACGGCTCGATGAACCCGCCCCTGCACGTCTCCGGGCACGCCAGCGCCGAAGAACTCAAGCTGGTGCTGAACCTGGTGCGGCCCCGCTATTTCGTGCCCATCCACGGCGAGTACCGCCAGTTGGCCAAGCACGCCGCCCTGGCCGAGCACCTGCGCCAGGTGGGGCTCGCGGAGATCTTCATCCTGGAGAGCGGGGAGACCCTGGAGCTGGACGAGCACGGCGCGCGCAAGGGCGAACGCGTGCGGGTGGGCCGGGTGTGCATCGACTCCGGGACTACTGACGAGGTGGTCGAGGACATGGTGATTCGCGACCGGCTCAGCCTGTCTGAAGACGGCTTCCTGCTCCCAGTCATCGCCATCGACCGGCACACCGGCCAGCCCGAGGGCCTGCCGGAAATCGTCACACGCGGGTTCGTTTCCGAAGGCGATGGCGCCGAGCTGCTTCAGGCCGCGCGGCAGGTGGTGGCGCGGACGCTGGAGGCCTCGACTGCCGAGGAGCGCTCGGACTGGGGAGTCATGAAGGAGAAAATCCGCACCGACCTGAAGCGGTTCCTCAAGAAGCACACGGCGCGGCACCCGCTGATTGTGCCGGTGATACTGGAGATCTGACGCGGACGCTGCGCCGGATTCACCGCCGAGACGCGGAGGACGCAGAGAATCCGCCAAGACCTTTACGTCCTCGGCGCCTCCGGGGCTAATTAAGCGTAGGAGTACGCCATAGTGGACGGATTGATGCAGACCCGCACGCTGCGAGGCGAATGCTGGATCCGCGGGAAGCAATCTGTCACGGCGTGGCGCTGTTCCTTCTGGAGTCCGTCCCCAAGAGCTAGTGCGTACATGCGTATCAAGCGGTCACTTTGTTCGCCCACCGGATCGTGTTCGTTCTCCCATTTTGACAAGGTTGTCTTGTCAACATGAAGCAAGCGGGCGAACTGCTCGCCGGTCATGCGCAAGTAGGTCCGCAGAAACCGGACCTCCCGGCCCTGCAAACGGTATGGCTTGCATACGACTGCCTGGGCCAGTGCCCGCATCAGCACATTCACGCGAGGGATGATGGGGTCCTCATTCCCACACTTGTCGCAACGGACGAGCTCGATGCCCTGGAGGATGACGTGCTTGAGTCCGCTCTCCACGAACTCATGGTTGCCGCGAATTACCTTTGCGGTACTCCCGCAGGCGCTGCACTCAACGTTGCTCATGCCTCTCTCCTCCTGGCCTTGTCGCAGAAAACGGTGATCAAACAGGCGGTGTCAGCCGCCTTGAAACTCACGACCACGACGAGCCATCTCCCGTTGGGCTCACTGCCCTCGACCCGGTATTTCCATTCGGCTGAGCCCTTCTTTCGCAAGTTCCTCCCGGAAGTGTCGGGTTGGTTGGACCCTGCCGTCCTCCAGGCAGCGCTGCAACTGGGCGCGGGCCGCTTGCGGATTAAGGTGCCTGCGTGACTGACCCATGCCAATGGCGCCCTAGTTGGTATTTTACCAACTTTGTGATGGCCTGTCAACCTCTGCTTCTTCAACGCATTGAAAACAAGGGCCCTATTGGGCCTGCTGATACGCCGGGTCGGCCCGGATGAAGTTGACTGGGGCGTCATGAAGGAGAAAATCCGCACCGACTTGAAGCGGTTCCTCAAGAAACACACGGCGCGGCACCCACTTATTGTGCCGGTGATATTGGAGATTTGAAGACAGAACACAGACTGGAAAGTCTGTGCTACTGGAGCTTGCCGCGGCCCGCGACGCGCCAAATCTCGACAACCTCGTCGCCGCGGATGCCGTAGGCCTCCTCGTGCAGGTTCATGGCCGTGCAGATGTGGTTGGGAATGATGCGGAGGCGGTCGCCGAGGGAGGATTCGCGCTCCGCGCGGCGAACATCGACGTAGCCGTGCTCCTCGTTCATCTTGAGGAACACCGCGCCGGGAGCCTCGACCACGTGCCCGAAACTCATCTCGGGAGGCGCGATGTGCCGGTCCGAGGAGAAGGTCTTCGAGCCGCCGTCGATGATGATCTGGCCGGGCCGGGCGGTCGAGACCACGGCGACCAGAATGGAAGCGGCGCAGTCTTCGAGCGTGCAGGCGCCGGTGGCCAGCGTGTTGCGGTCGTTGAAGATGTAAGTGCCCGGGCGGATCTCGGTGAGGCCCTTGGCGCGGTGCGAGTGGAACAGGGTAGGAGTGGAGCCGCCGCTGACAATACGTGCCTCGAAGCCGCCGCGCCGCAGGTCGCTCAGGGCCTCGTGGACGCGCTCGCCGACCTGGTTCAAAGCCCGCAACCCTTCCTCGTCCACCGAGCGGATGTGGCCAGGGTAGAAGGCGATGCCCTCGAAGGAGAGGTGCGGCAGGCGCGCCAGGCCCTCGACGAGCTGGACGAGTTCCGTGCCCGGCGCAACGCCCACGCGGTTGAGGCCCACGTCGATTTCGGCCAGCACACCCAGGCTGAGCCGCGCCTCGCGCGCCGCATCGGAGAGCTGGCGCGCCGGGAGTAGGTGGTCCAGAGCCACTGTTACCCGGGTACGGCGGGCCACGGCCATCAGCCGTTCCAGCTTGCGCCGCCCGATGATGGGGTAGGCGATCAGGAGGTCGGGCGGCTCGGCGGTCATCATCACCTCGGCCTCGCCCACCTTGGCCACGGTCAGCCCGGCGGCGCCGAGGGCGAGCTGGCGGCGGCCCAGCTCGGGGATCTTGTGGGTCTTGGTGTGCGGGCGCAGCCGCAGATCGTGGGCCCGCGCGTATTCGCCGGCGCGGGCGAGGTTGCGCTCCATGATGTCCAGGTCAATGAGCAGCGCCGGGGTGTCCAGGTCAGTGAGGCGCATGAGTTCTTACGGGCGGAACCGGAGGGAGAACTTGCCGGCGGGGCCGTCGTAGCGCAGCTCGAGGTCCTTGGGCTTGTGCTTGCCTTCGAGCGAAAAGTAGAGCAGGCCGCTGGCCGGCTGGCTGGTTTCCTTCTCCGGCAGCGCCTTTTCGCGAAGCGCGGTCAGCACCGGGTCTTCTTTCCGGCTGGGGTCTCGTTGCAGGCTGGCCTGGGCGGAGCCTTCCCCGACGTTGCCCATCGCGGTACCCTCGTTTCCCAGCCGCCTGGGGCGCTGTCCGGTTCCCGGGGCGCCGCCCCAGATCGGGCCGCGATCCTCGGTCATGAAGCCTCCGCGGCCGCCTCCCTGGGAGATGACCAGGGCCGCGGGGCCCGCAATCTGCGTCGGCGCCCAGGGCTGGCACTTCTGGCCGTCCTTGTCACTGCGGAGCAGGAAGTCATCCCGGTTCACGATCAGGGTTTGGCCGGACTTGGGCGCCAGGGTCACCTTGATCAACATGAATTGGGCGTCCAGCTCGGCGCCCAGTTCCTGCCGGACCGCCTCCTTGCCGGCATACAGTGTGGCGGTGATGGCTACCCGGTCGTTACTGGTCTCGGCCGCGGGCGGCTTCTTGTCCGCCGCCAGGGCCAAGGCAGTCAGAATCGCGAAAATGCAGCTTCCTCGCATCGGCGCCCCGCTCAATTATACGAAATGCGGAGAGGCCCGCTCAGCCCGGGGGCCGCAAGGGGTCTTCCCAGCGCAGACCGGGGAAACGCGCGAAGTCCCGGTCACAGGAACACAATTCGGCGCCGTGCTCGATGGCCAGGGCGGCAAGGTGGGCGTCTGAGGTCAAGTTTCCGCCCGTGCCCCAAGGGGTGAGCAGGTCTCGCAGGATGCGCAGATGCCTGGGTCCAGGGTGGATTACCGTCGCCGAGGGCTGGCCGAGCCAAGCTGCCACCACCTCGAACGCGGTCTCGACGGGAAGCGACCTCTCAAAGAGGCCGGGCCTGGTTGTCAACCTGACAAACGCCAGCAAAACATTCCAGGAAAACGCAACGGTCTCAGCTCCCGACAAGGTTCTTTGCAGCCAAGTTTTCGCCCGGGAGTGCAGCGCGGCGTTCTCATTGACGGCATACAACAGCAAGTTGACGTCCAGCAGTTTCATTTTCGCAGCGCCAGCTTCCGGACGAGTTCCTCATCCTCCATGGCTTCGGCCACAGCCAGGGCCTTCTCCCAACGGAAGTAGCGCTCAGCTCCCATGGAGAAGGTCCGCTGCTGGAGGCGCTTCTTGCGGGAAGTCCGCGCCGGAGTCAGCCCGGCCCGGAGGGCTTGGTTCAGCACTTCCTTGAAGGAGATGACCCGCTCGCGCATGGCGGTGCGAAGGAGCCGCTCGACGTCGGGATCGAGGGTGACGGTGGTACGCACATCACCATCATAGCATCAAACCTCTTGCTGTCATGATGCCAGGAGGCGCCCTCAGTCCACCACCTCGAACTCCCAGCCGAAGCCGGGCTTCGACGAAATGGACGCAGTCGCGGACGCCGCCGGTGTGGGGGTCACCGGGATCACGTTCTCCGGTCGAGATACAATGACAGGGGAGGCGGTATGGCGGGAGTTTCTTACGACGAAGCGCGCCGCACAGTCGAATCGTTGACTCCCGGCGAGCAACTCCGGCTAGTCGCGGAGCTTGCTGATCGGCTGTCGAAGCGTATGGACGCGCCCAAAGAGCGAACTCTCCTTGAATTGCGCGGCCTCGGCAAGGAAGTCTGGGCCGGAGTAGACCCCGACGAGCACATTCGGCAGGAAAGATCGTCGTGGGACGGCTAGACGGTTTCCGGGGCCAGACTCTTGCTCTTGACTCGGCTCCGCTCATCTACTTCATCGAAGACCATCCCGCGCACGCACCCAAGTTGGGTGAACTGTTTGCAGCAGCGGCACGCGGTGACTTCGCGCTGGTCACCTCGACTGTGACAATCGCCGAGGTGCTGGTCCACCCCCTTCGCTCCGGCCGTTTGGAGCTTGTGGAGGGGTACAGGGACATCCTGCTGGGATCGGCGGGTATGACGGCGGTTCCGGTCTCTGCTGAGATCGCCGAGCTTGCGGCGAGGATACGCGCCAAACACAACGTGCGCACCCCGGACGCGCTCCACCTGGCAACCGCGATTCATTCCGGGGCAGCGGCGTTCATCACGAACGATCGCGGGCTCCCCAAGCTGAGCGACCTTGAAATCGTCCTGCTGGGCGCGCTCTAGACTCACCGGGTGTCCTTGGTGGGCGTGCGGAGGTCTTCGGCTAAGAGCACTGAAACTCAGATCGGACCCGGCGCGCTTACCGCCTCAGCTTTGCTTTCGCTAGGGCGCGGTCGGCGTCGTCGAAAAGATGGCCCCACTGCGGCTTGAGCACCAGACTTTCAACTGAGAGGTCGAGCAGGTCATGGTTCCTCAGAAACGCAAGGCCAGTGGTTTCTCCAGCAGCAAGCACACGCCGCACCGCTGCCACACCACCGGCATAGCGTTTGCAGTGCGGTGAGAACAGTTGGCAGAAACGCTTCGCCCAGTAACCGTGAGCACCCCATTGCCGATAGAGACCGAGGAGCGCCCCTTCAAGATCGGCTTCACTTGGCTTCGGCATCCTTCTCTTCCCGGTATGTGTGGGAAGTATATCAATACCCAGAATACTTTGTTTGAATCGAAGGCCGTGCGGCCCCGACTGGGCTTACGCTCGCCTTGACGGTGCGGCTGTTGTCGGCCTCTGCCGGCCGCTTCGAGGGCAAGACCCAGAGGGCTATTCCACCACTTCGATGTCCCAGCCGAAGCCGGGCTTCTCGGAAGGCTGCGTGTAGATGCCTTCCGGGCCCCGCGTGAGCAGGTTGTCCTCCTCGTACCGCCGGTAGACCTCCGGCGGGCCGCCGGGCACGGGCATGAACAGCTCGGCCCAGGGGCTGTTGACGGTGGCCATGACGAAATGGACGCAGTCGCGGACGCCGCCGGTGTGGGGGATGACGGGGATGTCGTAAGCGGCAGCGAGAGCCGCGATGCGGCGCAGCTCGGTCAGGCCGCCGCACCAGTGGATGTCCGGCTGCCAGATGGAGGCCGAGCGGTGCTCCAGCAACCGGCGGAACCCGTAGCGGGTGTACTCGTGCTCGCCGGTGACGATGCGGGTGGAGGTGATCTGGGCGTTGAGGCGGCCGAAGCCCTCGTAGTCGTGGGGCTGAAGGCACTCCTCCATCCAGTAGACGCGGTAGGGCGCCACCAGCTCAGCCATCTCGAGGGTGTAGCGCTCGGTCCAGGCCATCCAGCAGTCCAGCATGATGTCGCCATCCGGGCCCAGCAGCTCGCGGGTGCGTTTGACCAGCTCGAGATTCTTCTTCATGCCTTCGCGCCCGTCGGCGGGGCCGTAAGGGATGGCCAGCTTCAGCCGCTTGAAGCCGAAGGAGATGTGCTGCTCGAGGTCGTTGCCGGTGCAGTAAGCCGGAATGCGATCCTTGGTGGCGCCGCCGATGAGCCTGTAGACCGGCAGGCCCAGGGCGTTGCCGATGAGGTCCCAGAGGGCCAAGTCCACTCCGCTGATGGCGTTGACGACCACGCCGGCGCGGCCGTAGTACATGGTCGAGCGCCACATGATGTCCCAGAGCTTCTCGATGTCGAAGGGGTCCTCGCCCAGGAGCAGCTTCCGGAGATGGTACTCGACGATCTGGCCGCCTCCGGTTCCGCCGCTGCCGTAGCCGCGGACACCTTTGTCGGTGGCAATCTCGACGGTGAAGTCTCCCAAGGGGCCGGGGTCGGGGTAGAACAGGGACCGGCGGGGCTTGTACTTGGGGTAGATGGACATCGGGTTGGCCACCTCGACGTTCCCCGTGGACCAGGAGCCCGGGGCGGGCTTGTAGGCCGGCACGGGGCGCTTAGGCCGGGTGCGCACCAGGCGAACGCCGGTGATCTTCAGCCGGCTGCGCTCGTCCTGAAAAGGCAGGGCGGAGGCGGGCAACGCCGCCGCCATGGGGATTCGCTGTAGGAAGCTCCTGCGGTGCATGGGAAGTCTCCGCCGGGTTCGGCAGCCGGCACGTCGATTATAGAGGAAACCTTATTTACTTGACAGCCGTCCCACTGCCGAACGACCATCAGATATGGAGGGTGCCACCATGAAAAGCAGCACGCGGTTGCTGACGGTGATGCTGGCGGCGGTGGGGTTGGCCGCGGCGCAGGAGGTGATTTCGGCCAAAGCGGGCTTGATCCATTACGTCCAGGGCCGCGTTTTGCTGGACAGCAAAGCGGTCGAGCCGAAGTTCGGCAGTTTCCCGCAAATGCACGCCGGCTCCCAGCTTCGCACGGAAGAGGGCCGGGCGGAGGTGTTGCTCACTCCGGGCGTGTTCATGTGGGTGGGGGAGAACAGCTCGTGGCGCCTGGTTTCGGACCGGCTCGCCGACACCCGGGTGGAGGTGCTGGGCGGCTCGGCACTCATCGAGTGCATAGAGCTACCCAAAGAAAACAGCGTCACTCTGCTTTACCAGAACGCCGTCATCAGCCTGCGCAAGGGTGGGCTCTACCGGCTGAACACTGACCCCGCCGAGCTGCGCGTGATGGAGGGCCAGGCCGAGGTTCAGCAGGGCGGCCAGTTCGTGGCGGTGAAGAAGGGCCGGTTGCTGACGCTGGACGGGACCCTTCTGGTCCACAACTTTGACACCAAGACCGGCGATACCCTCAGCCGATGGAGCCGGCAGCGCGCCGAGGCTCTGGCCATGGTCAACGTCTCGGCAGCCCGGTCAATCTGGCAGAGCGGCCAGCAGTGGCGCATGAGGGACTGGTACTGGAACCCCTACTTCGGAATGTTCACCTACATGCCGCTGCGCGGGGTCTACCGGAGCTTCTGGGGCTATTCCTTCTGGAGCCCGCGCCAGGTCTATGTAGTCTTCCAGCCGCCGCAAATGGGAGGCGGCATGCCGGACGCCTCGCGGTCCTACAACCGTGACTTGGGTTACACGACGGTTTCAAGCACTTCGGCAGGCACCTCGGGCACCATTGCGACCTCCAGCGCGCCAACCGCGGCTTCGCAGTCCTCTACGGCCTCGATCCCGCGGCAGTCCAGCCAGGCGGGCGGAAAGGGCAGGTAGGCGTCACCTGCTCTTGAGGTGATCCTCGAAGAACCCTATGATCGTTTCGTAGAGGTGTTTTCGCAACGGGCCGCGCACTCCGTGGCTTTTCTGAGGGTAGATCACTAACTGGAAGTGCTTGCCGGCCTGCTCCAGGGCCGAGGCCATCTGCATGGTGTTCTGGAAGAGGACGTTATCGTCCTCGAAGTTGTGAATCAGCATCAGCTTGGCCTTCAGGTTGGCGGCCTGGTGAACGGGTGAGCTGCCCCGATAGCCTTCGGCGTTCTCCGAAGGCAGTCCCATGTAGCGCTCGGTGTAGATGGTGTCGTAGTTGCGCCAGTCGGTCACCGGCGCTCCGGAGACACCGGCGGCGAACAGCTCCGGCGCGTTGAGCAGCGAGTACAGCGTCATGTAGCCGCCGTAGCTCCAGCCGTAGAGGCCCACTCGCGCCGGATCCACAAAGCCCAGCCCAAGCAGGTGGCGAAGGCCCTCCTTCTGGTCCTCGAGTTCCGTGGCGCCAAAGTGGCGGTAGACGGCTGCCTCCCAGGCGTGACCGCGCCCGGACGAGCCCCGGTTGTCGAGCTGCCAGATGACGAAGCCGCGATGCGCCAGGACCTGGTCGAGGGTAGCGCCCGCCCACGAGTCGCGCACGCTCTGGGAGCCCGGTCCGCCGTAGACCATGACCACCGCGGGGTACTTGCGCCCCGGCTGGAACCCGGCGGGCCGGATCAGGCGGGCGAAAAGCACCGTTCCGTCGGCGGCCTTAACGCGCACGATCTCGATGGGCAGGATCTCCTGCTCTTCGAGCGCCTTGCGGTCGGCCTCCGCAAAGACGCCCGACTCGGCTCCGTCGCGGGCGTGGAGCATGCGGCGCGGGGGCGAGGCGAGGCTCGAAGAAGTATCCAGGTAATAGGCGCAGCCGGGCGCCATGGAGACGGAATGGGCGCCGCTCGCCTGGGTGAGCCGGCGGGGCTCGCCTCCGTCAAGCCCCACAGCGTACAGATGCTGTTCGAGCGGGCTCGGCTCGCCGGCCAGGAAGAAGACCTCACCGCGGGCCTCGTCTACGCAGGCGACTCCGGTCACCCCCCAATCGCCGCGGGTCAGTTGCGCCAGCAGCTTGCCGTCGAGGGAGTACCGATAGAGGTGGCGGAACCCGCTGCGCTCGCTCGACCACAGCAGTTCCTGCCGGTTCTTCAGGAACTGCCAATCGTCCGCCACATTGATCCAGTACGGATCACGCTCCTGGAACAGCAGCCGTGAGGCGCCGGAGCGCGCGTCGGCCAGCAGCAGGTCGAGGCGGTCCTGGATGCGCGTCAAGCGCTGGACGGCCAGGGCGCCCGAGTCGGGCACCCAGGCCACGCGGGCCAGCAGCATGTCGCGGGTCTGGCCGAGGTCCATCCAGGTGGTGCGGCCGCCTTCGGCGGAAACGACGCCCAGGCGCACGTCGGCGTTGGGGTCGCCGGCCTTGGGGTAGCGCTCGGGCTCGTGGCGGGCCCGCACCGGGGTCAAGTCGGTCTGGGGATGGACGGGCTCACGGCTGATGTCGAACTGAAGGTAGGCGATACGCGTAGAGTCCGGCGACCACCAGTGCGCGGTCTCCAGCTTCAGCTCCTCCGGGTAGACCCAGTCAAGCCGGGCGTTCCAGAGAGTTTCCGAGCCGTCGTCGGTGAGGCGGGCAACCTTGCCGGAAGCCATGTCCAGCACGTACAGGTCGTTGCCGCGGCGGAAGGAGATCCGCCGCCCGTCGGGGGCGAGCTTGGGGTCGCGCTCGGCCTCGGGCGTGGCAGTGAGTTGCGTCCAGCCGCCGGCCGCCAGCCGGAACCAGAACAGGTCGCCGCCGGCGGAGATCAGCAACTCCTGCCCGGAGGGCGACCACTGGATGGATCGCTCGCGCACGTTGCGGTTCTGCCACTGCTCGAGGTCGGGAGGCGGCACTTTCACCGCCGCAGCCTCAAGCGCCTCCAGGCTCACCAGTTCCCGCCTGCTGCGCGCGGCCACGTCGTAGAGCAGGACGCGCCGGCCCTCCTGATAGACGAACTGCTTTCCGTCTAGCGCCCATATGGGCGCGCCAGGCGGCTGCGGGCGTTCGCGCACCAGCGATTCAATGGTGACCGGCTTCTTCTGAGCCTCCAGCCCGATGGGCGCCAGACAGGACAAGATGAGGGCTGCTGTGCGTTGCCACATGGCATGTCATTGTAGCGTGCTATCCTGCTGATTGCCTATGCAAGTGACCTTCTGGGGTGCGGTCGGCACGGTGACCGGAGCGATGTTCGAGCTGCGCATGAACGGCAGCCGGTTTCTCCTCGATTGCGGGCTGTATCAGGGCCGTCGCCGGGAGGCGCAGGAGCGCAACACCCACTTCCCGTTCCCGGTGGACGCGCTCACGGGGGTGGTGCTTTCGCACGCGCACATCGACCACTCCGGCAACTTGCCGACGCTGGTCAAGAACGGCTACCTGGGCCCGATCTACGCCACCCCGGCGACGGCGGACCTGTGCAAGGTGATGTTGCTGGACTCGGCTCACCTGCACGAGAAGGACGCGGCCTTCCTGAACAAGCGTCGCCAGCGGCGCAAAGCGCTGCTTCCGGAGGCTGAAGACGGCCCCGTCCAGCCGCTATACACCGCCGACGATGCCGAAGCCACCATCCCGCTGTTCCGGCCGGTGCCGATGTACACGCCCACCGAGCTGGACCGCGACCTGTACTACGAGAGCAGCGAGGCGGGCCACATCCTGGGTTCCTCGGCGATAACGCTGGTTCACCAGACCGGCCAGAAGAAAGTGCGGCTGGCGTTTTCCGGGGACGTAGGCCGGCCGAACCTGCCCATCGTGCGGGATCCGGAGAAGTTGCCGCCGGTGGACTACCTGATAATGGAAAGCACTTACGGGGGCCGGCTACACAAGGACGTCGGCACGGTGACGGCCAAGCTGGCCAACGTGGTTAACCGCACGTGCCGGCGCGGGGGAAAACTCATCGTGCCGTCCTTCGCCGTGGGTCGTACTCAGCAGCTTGTGTTGTTACTGCACGAGCTGAGCGACGCGGGCCAGATCCCCGGCATCCCGATCTTCGTGGACAGCCCCCTGGCGGTGGAGGCGACAGAGGTTTTTCGAAGGCACCCGGAGTGCTTCGATGACGAGACGCGCCAGTTCCTGCTGGAGGGAGAAGACCCGTTCGGTTTCGCGCGGCTGCGCTACGTGCGGAGCGTCGAGGAATCAAAAGCGCTCAACGACCTGCACGGGCCGCTGGTGATCATCTCCGCGGCGGGCATGTGCGAAGCCGGGCGCATCCTGCACCACTTGCGGAACAACATCGAGGACCCGCGCAACACCATCCTGATCACGGGATTTCAGGCCGAGAACACGCTGGGCCGGAAGCTGGTGGACAAGCTGCCCGAAGTGCCGATCTTCGGTGAGCTGATGCGGCTGCGGGCCGAAGTGGAAACCCTGAACGAGCTGAGCGGTCACGCCGACCAACGAGAGTTGCTGGAGTGGATGAAGCCGATGGCCGGAGGCCTGAAGAAGCTCTTCCTGGTGCATGGCGAACCGGCGCAGACCCAGGCCCTGGCCGAGGCCGTCCGCGAGCGCTACGGCCTGGAGGCGGTGATCCCGACGCGAGGGCAGAGCTTCGAGTTTGAGTAGGGCGACTACGCGACGCTTGAGCCGCGGAGGAACTCCTCGACAGTTCTTCAGCGTGCTGCAACTGCTCCAGGGCCTTCCCGACCGGTTCCAGCGCATCCGCTACTACGGTTTGCTCGGCAACCGCCACCGTCGGCAGAAGCTGGCGCGTTGTCGCCAACTGCCGGGCATGTCACCATCCGGGACTCCAGCGGCGGAGCCTTCCCCGGACTACCGCGACCGTTACCAACAGCTCACCGGATCTTCCCTTTGGTCCTGTCTGCTGACACCTCACCCCCTGACCCCCAAGCCGTGGGATGGCGGCCGGCTGTCCACACGGTCACCCTGGGCGTCCCCCCGCGGCCTTGCCGGGAACTCCACGGCGCGATACAATGCCCATAGCTTGGCGTAGGGCAGCGGTTTCGCCCAACTGATTTTTAGCCCACCGGTTGCGGGGCGGAGGCTTCCTGCCGCTCCTCGGGCTCTGAGCCCCGCAACCGGCAGGCTAAGAATCCTCTGAGTTAGGCGCACCTCCGCCGGAGACAAGCGACGGGAGACAAGAGGGAGAGAGACAATGGGACTATTGGAGAGGCGGTTCGGATGGAAGGGCTGAGTCGATGTAGGTATTTCTGGTGTTCACAGTGCACACGGGTCTGGAATAAAGAGGAAAGGCTTAGTGGATGGCGGGTAGCGCTAATGTACTCTCAGGTGTCAGCGTTTGGAACCCGCACATGCGAGTGCGGTAATGTGTTCCAGGTGTCAGACATCTACGCTGGCGTCCATGACCTGCCACGGAAGTATTGGGACCGCCCCTCACTGGTGAAGCCGGTAGAAGTTGATTAGCACGTGCCCTTCCGACAAGCGCGCGTGAACTGGCTCGACCGCGAGGGCTGCAGTGGACGGCAGGCTCAGAGAGCGCGAGAGCGCTCAGCGCGGCGTCGAACTCGTGTAGGACCAGGGCGCCTAACAAGGCGATGCAGCTGATGAAGCGCGCCACCTACTAACGGGCGCGCTTCGCAGTTGATCGCTAGTGTTAGCCAGACCAAGACTAGCCTGAGATATCTGGCCATGTGGCAGATTCAGAAGGTTGCCGACGAAGGCACTGCAGAACCTTACATCGCGCGGCTCTGGGCTGGCGCGTGCGAACTACGAGATCTGCTCCTGCAGCATCAAGCAGCGGACGACGCCGACTTCGCCAGGCGCCGAAAGCACTTCGCTGATCGCTACAGTCCGGTCTTGGATGCCCTCGGAGCTGCGCGCAAACACGCCAAGGCCATTCAGGCGCTACTCGGTGCCCACAAGGCAAAGATCGCAGCCGGTTCCGTTGTCTCACGCCAGCGGAACGCTCTGCAGATCAGCGAGACTATCGGCCTTGAGCTGCAGGAGCATGTGGCGGCGTTCTTGTCGGCTGCCGCGCGGGCGACGAAGCTCCTCCAAGAGCTGTTGTCGTGTTTGGACACTGACATCGGGTACCTGTTCCAAAAACAACCGAAGTTCGTCGCGGCCTTGGAACGATCGCGCGCTGCCGGGGAATCCGAGCTGGCCGACTATCTGGAATCCACCCGATCCGGGTGGTCGGAGACCCTCCTTGAGCGGCGGCATGCGCTGGAGCACAAGGGATGGCGTCTGCCAGAGGTCCGCTACGTGGAGCAGCGTGACAGCTCCGTGCTGGCCGCCGAGCCCGAGGTTGATGGTCGACCAGTTTCCGGATTCGTCTCCACGGTCCTGGAACGCGTCCTCGCCTTCGCCGAGGATATGCTCGCTTTCGCGGTTCAGAGGGGCATCGCGGACATCGGCGACCTGATCGACATTCCGAAGGAAGATCGGAATCCTGGCAACGTCACGCGGTTCCGATTCGGGGTGCCCGCTCTTCAACTGCACGAGCGATTCTGGCGGCTTCGATACAGTCAGTATGGGTTCAGCGACTCCTGATCGATAGGTGCTGGCTAACCCGCGGCTGCACCTGTCGGCGGCTGCGCAGCGTGAGGGACAATTCGACGACGGCGGTGAGCGGCCGCCGCAGGTGGGCCGCAAGCCGTTAGGCTGACAAGACGGAGGCGATCTCAGTGAGTGACCTTCAGCTTCAGGACTTGGTGCTCGTAGCGGGGCATGCCGCGTTCAAGTCGACCGTGACCGGAGTACCCAACGATCCGGAATCGGACGACTCGTGGGTTCTTCAGGACTTCCAGATAGGCGAACCGCCGTTCTACCTCGAACACATCCGACGGGGCGTTGTGCTTGCCGCGAACAACCCGGTCGCTCTTCTGGTCTTCTCGGGCGGACGCACCCGACACGAGTCCGGCCCCTGGAGTGAGGCGAAGACCTACCACGAGGTCGCCATGTCACGTCGATTCTGGATACCGGACAACACTACTGTCCGGCTAACGAATCGGCTGCGCCCCATATGTTGTTGATAAGACGGTCATTACGTGCGATTTGCCTCGGAAACGATTTGAAATGCCAACATTCGGCGGCGTTGATACGAAAAGGGTTACAGACTGACGAGGGCCCAAAAGACTGCATTTCCTACACATTTCCAAAAACGCTGTGACTTACGGAAGGCCCGTCTTTATTGGGTTTCGGAGCGAGGTTGTACCGAGGCAACTTATTCATCGCTCGCAAGTGTCTGATCCTAAACGTGTTATAGCCGGACACTAGTGACCGGACAAGATGAGGAGCACACGCGATGACGTGGCCAGGCGGACTACAACCGAAGAGTTCGCCAGGGATTCGTTCGAGAATCTACTCTTCGGGGTTTGTACGTTTCAGCAAATCGCCGGCGCCTATCCACGGATCGTGACCGTCGTAAGCTGGGCCTTCAAGGCAGCCAGGTTTGATCTCCACCGCGCCGCCATATGCTTCCCCGCGATTCGGTTTCGCTTCGTTGGCGTCAATGAACCCATGGACCTCGGTGGCGCGCTCGACGGCGAACGGAAGGCGCTTCGATTATTCATCGAATACCCTTTCGGCTCGGGCGGAGACCTCGCCGACAAGCGAGCCAAGAGGAATCCTTTCGGACAGAAGCACGAGTATCACCGCTGTCCTGGCATGAATGATCTCTTCAGCTTCATGGACGATTCCGCGAATGCCAAGAAGACGTATGCTGGCAAGGTTCCTTGGGAGGATGGCGCGGGCTAACAACGGCATGCAGCCGGCGGCGCTCCGCGCCGCGGCTGATGCCGAAGGCGTTAGCCTGCCGTCGCGGTTGCGCGGTGATGCGGGATCCGCGGCGGTTGTGGTACCGTACTGGTGAGGGATAGATCTGAAGTTCGAATGGGACCCGAAGAAGGCAGCAGCCAATGTCTCCAAGCATGGGGTGTCGTTCGGCGAAGCCCTGACCGTCTTTACAGATCCGTTGGCACGGATCTTCGACGACGAGGATCACTCTGTCGACGACCAGCGGGAAATCATCATTGGGCGTTCCGCAAGACTACGCCTGTTGGTGGTCTGCTTCTCGG
>CAYGVJ010000100.1:0-20779 GCA_964353255.1 uncultured Solibacteraceae bacterium
GCCGGCCGGGCTGGACCGGCAGGGGCTGCCCGTGAGCACGCAACTCATCGGACGGCCTTTCGAGGAGGCGCTGCTGGTGCGCGTGGCCGCGGCGCTGGAGGCGGCCGTGCCCGCCGTGCGGCTCCCAGAACTATAATGGAGCCGTGAAAGAACCGGGGGCACCGCTCCCTGACGGTCGCGGCTCGGAAAGCGGTCTGTCGCCTCGAAGAGGTTACCGAGCCACGCGCGTAAGCAAGTGGCCTGCACCGGGTTTTTCACGGCTCGTATATTCAAGGCGACAAGGAGAAAGGAAGATGGAGCTGACCCGCCGTAGTTTCATTCAGAGCTCGACGGCGCTGGCCGCCGCGGGCGCGTCGGTCAAGGCCTACGCTGCTAGTGACCGCATCGAGGTGGGCGTCATCGGCGCCGGCGCCCGCGCCCACGAGCTGATCGCCGCGCTGCTCCAGATCCCGGGGGTCGAGATCACCGCCGTGGTGGACGCTTACAAGGGCCGCGTGGAGCGGGCCATCGAGCGTACCCGCGGGCGGGCCAAAGCCTACAAAAGCTACCAGGACGTCCTGGCGCAGAAATCCATCGACGCTGTGGTGGTGGCTACGCCCGACCACTGGCACCGCCAGATGGTGCTGGACGCAATCAAAGCCGGCAAAGACGTCTACTGCGAGAAGCCGCTCACCTACCGGACCTCCGACGGGGTGGAGATCATCCAGGCGGCCCGCGCCGCCGGGCGCATCGTCCAAGTGGGCAGCCAGGGCATGAGCTCCGAGATCCAGCGCCAGGCCCGCGAAATGATCCGCGCCGGCAAGCTGGGCAAGGTCAGTATCGTCCGCGCGGCCTTCAACCGCAACACCGCTTCCGGCGCCTGGATTTACCCTATCCCTCCCGACGCCTCCCCGCAAACCGTGGACTGGGAGATGTTCTTGGGCCCGGCGTCGAAAAGGCCGTTCAGCCTGGAGCGCTTCTTCCGCTGGCGCTGCTACGAGGATTATTCGGGCGGCATCGCCACCGATCTTTTCGTTCACCTGTGCACCACCATCCACTACCTGATGGACGCCAAGGCGCCCGCCGCGGTGCTGGCCATGGGCCAGCTCTATCGCTGGAAGGATAGCCGGGACCCCGGCATCTACGATACGCTGAACGCCACGCTCGACTACCCCGAGGGCTTCACCGTCAACCTGAGCGCCACCTTCAACAACCAAACCACCGCCGAAAGCAGCTTCCAGTTTCTGGGCACCGAGGGCACAGTCAACCTGGGCGGCGGGGGAATGGCCTTCCTGCCGGAGTCGGCCGTCGAGGACAACCGCTGGATTGTCGAGAGCTGGCCGCGCGCCCTGGAAGACGCCTATTACCGCGACCCCAAGGTGCGGCAGGCTGAACTGGTGGACTCCTGGCAGCCGCGGGTGGTCGAAGGCGCGCAGCAATTCCAGGAGCAGGGCCAGGACGCTACGGTGGCGCACTTCCGGCACTGGCAGGAGTCCATCCGCAGCCGGAAGCTTTACTGGGAGGACGCTGCCGCCGGCCATCACGCCGCCGCCTGCGCTCACATGGTCAACCTCTCGGCCAGGCAGCGGCGGCTGGTGGAGTGGGACTTCGGCAGGGACGACATCAGGCGGGGGTAAGGACTACCCTAACCCAGTTCGCCGCTTATACTTAGGGGAGGGGGAGTAATGCCCGAAGTACTCCAGCCACCACCGAAGGCGGTGACCCGCCGGGACCGCTTCCGCGAGTACATGAAGCGGTTCAATCCCACTGCGTCCGCGCGGGACGCAATCGAAGCTGGGCTGGTGGTTGACGGCCTGCATCAGTCGCTGTATCAGAAGCTCGCAGTGCGCGCGGACCTGGAGCCGGGCAGCCAGCAGTTGATCGTCGGCGGTGTTGGCTCGGGGAAGACGACCCAGTTGCTCCTGGCCGTGGACTGGCTTCGCAGGCAGGGTAACACGATCCCGCTGTATGTTGATGTGGCCGCGTGGACCGACCTATCTCGTTTGGACCCCGGCGCGGTTCTTGCAGCGTTCGGCGTCAGAATGGCTAACGAGGGCTTGAACCGTTTCACATTGACGCGAGATGAACACGACGCGCTGCTGAAGGCTCGGGACAAGCTGATGGAGTTCCCCTTCGAGGAGGACACGCCCGAGGGGGCCGGCCGGCCGCTGTATCATCCGATGCCTGTGCTGAAGAGACACTTCCCCTGGGCCCGGGGGCCCTTTGACGACCTGTTCAGTGTTTTTCGCAAGGCCTCCCATGCGCCGGTTGCCGTCATCGACGGCCTGGACCGCCTCCTCACGGCAGCCCGGTTCTGGACCGCGGTTGAGGCGGATTTCGCGGCGCTGCGAGAGCGCGGAGTCTCTGTGCTAGCGGCCGCCCCGATCACGGTGCTGTTCGAACTCGGGCGCTCGATCCCCGACCAGTTCGACCGGGTCCATCACCTGCCACCGCTGATAGCTGGACCGGAGGGAGGCGTGCTGAGAAGCGTGCTGGAGCGGCGAGGCGGGACGGACATCCTGGGGCCCTCTGAGGCCGACAAAATCTGCTCGGGGTCCGGAGGCATGCTTCGTGACTTGATCTCCTTAGCGCGCGATGCTGGCGAGGAGGCCTACGTGTCAGGAGCGGAACGCATCGGCCAGAAGCACGCTGAAAAGGCCGTCAGGCAACTCGGCACGGCCTACCTTCGCGGACTCGGCCCGGAGGAGATTAGAGCCTTGTCGCAACTAGATAGAACTCGCTCGTTCGATCTGCGCTCGGACGTGAACGTTCAACTCCTGGCCACCCGGCGGATTCTGGAGTACTCGGCCACCGATTTCCGGGTCCATCCTGCCCTGCTGCCCCTGATCCCGCAGGCGGAGTTGCGCGTTGCCTGACTTCGCGGAGTCGCCCGGACACGAGATCGCCCGCCGCTTGGAGATTCGCACTGGCCAGGCTTGGGTTGCAGTGCTCAAGCCGCCGGAAGCTGTGGAAACGGCGCTGGAAGCGCTGGAAGGCGAGTTCCAAGTCTACCTCGGACGCCCGGTCCGCATCCTGGACGCGAGCCGTCTTTCGATCGCCGAACTCCGGGAACAGTTGGACTCGCCGCCCGATGACACGGTGATCCTTACCGGCCTCGACGGGTTGGACGAAGCTGCCTGGACGGCGCTCGATATCAACCGGGACGGGATGGCGCGGCAGGGGGCGCTGGTCTTGTGGCTGTCATCGGAGGGAATCCTGGGGTTATGCCGGCATGCTCCGAACCTGAGAAGCTTCATCGGTGGCAGCGTCTTCCACCTCGGCCCGGACGAGGGGATCATGACCGAGCAGGAGCGCCAGCGCCGCCTGGCTGATCTGTTTGCACACTACAAGCTCGACAACGAGCAGGTCATCCGCAGGGCGGAAGCCCGAACCTTGCCTCCGGACCCCGAATTCGTCGAGTGGCTGGTGCTGCTGGGGCGGGGGGACCTGCTTTGAGTCTGGAAGACGAGGCCAGGCAAAGGGCTCTGTCGTTGGACCGAGCGCTCTCCGAACGCGCGAGTCAGATTGTCATGGGGAGACCGACAGGCGTCTTCCTCCGATTGCGCGCATACCTGGAGCACCAAGCCAGCAAGTTGAAGAGGACGGAGCCTGACCGCAATGGACTCGTCTCGATCTGCCTCGGCCCCGCCTTCGACAAGGGGCCGACTCCCGAGCACTTTCTGTTCGACTCGGGTACCCGTCTGAGCTTCTGGCTAATGCTACACGAGGAAAACGGGGAATCTTCGCTTGTAGCGTACAGCTTCCGGTACTGGCTGCCTTCTGGGCGTTCGCCGGAGTTCTTGCGCTTCGACCTTAATCGGGAGTCCCACCCGGACACGCTCAAGAAGCCCCGCTGCCACCTGCATCCCGGGCTGGACCAGGTCCGGTTGCCACTCCCGGTGCTGGACCCGTTCGAGGTCCTCGATCGCATCTTCTTCGTCATCGAGCCCGCCCTTCTTTCACAGTAGGCCGGCCATCACGCCGCGGCCTGCGCTCACATGGTGAACCTCTCGGCCAGGCAGAGGCGGCTGGTGGAGTGGGACTTCGCGAGAGACGACATCAAGAGAGGCTAGCGCCGCACGATCTAATCCTCCTCCCCTTTCCCGCCGATGATTAGCCCAGAATGGCAGAGCGGGTAATCACCGTCTTTGTGTGTGAGTCTCAACCCATCGTGGTGGAGGGGCTGCGCAGAGTGTTGGAATCCCTTCCGGATTTCCAGTTGATCGGGACGGCTCCTACTCCGGCCGAAGCGCTCATCGTGCTGCCGGAGCTCGCGCCCGACCTGATTTTGGTGTGCGACGAGCCCGGGTCGCCCCCTCCCGCCCATTACACGGCCGAACTCCGGCGAGCGACGCCCGGCTCGCACCTGGTGCTGTGGACCACCAGCCCTGTGGAAGCGGAGATCCACCTGGGCCTGGGCTTCTCGGGCATCCTCGACAAGCGGCGCGAGGTGACCGCGCTGGTGGAATGCCTGCGCGCCGTAGCGCAAGGCGCTGACTGGGTCGGCGGGCAGGATCAGACGCCCGAGGCGGCCGGGCGGCGCAACCCTCCCCGGCTGACCCCCCGCGAGCGAGAGATCGTCCAACTGGTGGCCGAGGGCCGCAAGAACCGGGAGATTGCCGAGGCGCTCTCGATCTCCTCGGGCACGGTCAAGGTTCACCTGATGCATGTCTTCGAAAAGGCGGGCGTGGTGGACCGCCTCCAGTTGGCCCTGCTGGCCCGCCGGCTGCTCAAGCCCGAGCACGCCGGGGAACTGGTAGCCGACCTCGAGCCGTCGGGCGCGGTCTCGCGCTGAGCCCCCGTGCACGCGCGCCGCTGGCTGCTGCCCTCGCTCGCGGATTACTTCTTTCTGTCGTTGCTGGCCTGGCTGTTCGTCGCCGGCAGCGGCTGGTCTGGTCTGCTGGCGGACGGGGACACCGGCTGGCACATCCGCACCGGCGAGTTCATCCTGGATCACCAACAACTCCCCGCTCGCGATCTATTCTCTTTCTCAAAGGCGGGTGAGCAGTGGTTCGCCTGGGAATGGCTCTCCGATGTCTTGCTGGCGGGCCTGTACCGCGCGCTCGGCTTGAAAGGCGTGGTGCTGGCGGCGGCCCTGGCGGCCTGTGCTTCCTTAACGCTGGTCCTGCGTCATGCCTTGTGGCGTGGAGCCAATTCGTTTTTGGCCCTGGTGGGCTGCCTCATGGGCGCCGGGGCCTCGAGCATTCACTATCTGGCCCGGCCGCACGTCTTCACCCTGGCGCTGCTGGCGGCCTCGCTGTGGCTCCTCGAGCGTGACCGACGGCGGCCGACGCCGGCGGTCTGGCTTCTGATCCCGATCTCCGCGCTGTGGGTGAACGTCCACGGCGGGTTCCTGGCGCTGCTGGTGTGCCTGGGGTTGCTCGCTATCGGCACGGCGCTGGAGACATTGCTCGGCGCCGCGCCTCAGCCGCGCTCGTGGCAGCGCCCCAAGCGCTACGCCATTTTGACGGGAGCCTGCGGGTTGGCGACTTTGCTGAACCCCTACGGGGTGCAACTGCATGCCCACATCGCCGCCTACCTGCGCTCGGACTGGATCCGCGAAGCGGTGCACGAGTTCCAGTCGCCGCGTTTTCGTTCGGAGGCCGCGGCGCAGTTCGAGATACTGCTGTTCGCGGGCCTACTGGTGGCGGGGAGGCTGCTGGCTCGGAAGCAGTTCGCCGACGCGCTGCTGCTGGTGGTCTGGGCGCACGCGGCCCTGGTCTCGGTACGGCACATACCGGTGTTCGTCCTCATCGTCATTCCGCCGGCGACGCAGGAGGCCACCCTGCTCTGGAAGCGGTGGGCGGCTCGCCGGCCGGCGGGTTCCCTGGCCGCGGTCTTTGACCAGCTGGCCGAGGACACCTCTGCTGGGTTCCGCCGCACCAGCCTGGTGCTGGGAGTTGCGCTGGTACTGCTGGTCCTGCCGCGGTGGCCTTTGAAGTGGCCCCGCGACTTCCCGGCGGAGAAGTTCCCCACGGGGCTGATCGCGCGGTACGCTTCTCGCCTGAGAGGGGCACGGGTGTTCACCTCGGATCAATGGGCGGACTACCTGATCTATCGTTTCTACCCGCAGCAGCGCGTCTTCATCGACGGCCGCAGCGATTTCTACGGCCCGGAGCTGGGTAAGTTGTACCTGCGCCTGACGTACGCTCAGGCCAGTTTCGAGGAGGCGGTCGGGCGCTGGGATTTCGAGCTCGTGCTGGCGCCGGTAGAGTGGCCCCTGGTGAGTCTGCTGCGCCGGGATGCGCGCTGGGGGCTGCTGGAAGAGGACCGGCTGGCGGTGCTGTTTGAGCGCCCGCGTGACGCGCTTCCGTTAAAGAAAAACCCTCAAACCGCCGAAATATCCCGGTAGGAGGTCGGCGAAGAGGAGTCCCCCGTGGGGGACGCCTGCCCTGTGTGCGTCGCAGCAGGGACACCCGGCGGCGCTGTGGAGCGACATCCGAGAAGCGGCCGTTACCCTGCGGAGGTATTCCCGCCGGGTGGTGTTCAGGGAGCCGGCCTGAGCGTGCGCGCACGGCCGTATCCGCCCCGCGGTGTTAGCTGGGACGGGGAAGAGAAGAGGCGTCAATGGACCGCAGGTTTCTGACCGTTGTGGGGGTAAGCCTCCTGTTCGCTTTGGTCATATCCGGCATCTTCTATCAACTGGTGGCTGCCCGCCGGGGTTCGTCCAGGCCCCAGAGGAGTGAAATGCGGGAAGTGGTGGTGGCGACCAAGCCTCTGTCATTGGGCCGGGCCATCAAGGCCGAGGATGTTTCCCTGGTGAAGGTCCCGGTAGACCAGTTCCCCCAGGGGGGCTTCAGCAAGGTGGCCGAGATCATCGAGCGCCCGGTCATCAGTTCCGTGCTGGCCGGGGAGCCCGTCCGGGAGGGGCGCCTGGGCGCGCGCGGTTCGGGTCTGGGGCTGGCGTCCATCATTCCCGTCGGCATGCGTGCCGTTGCGGTGCGCGTGAACGACGTCGGGGGCGTGGCGGGCTTCGTTCTGCCCGGCATACGGGTGGACGTGCTGGTCACCGGTCGCCCGCCGGGCCGCGAGGGGACCATTACCAAGACAGCCCTCCAGAACATCCTGGTGTTATCGGCCGGCCAGAACATCGAGCCGGACGCGCGTGGCCAGCCCATCAACACTCCGGTGGTGACCCTGCTGGTGACCCCGGAGCAAGCCGAGACCCTGACCCTGGCGGGCAACGAGGGGCGCATCCAACTGGTGCTGCGCAACAGCGGCGATCAGTCGGTCCAGGCTACCTCGGGTCGGGAAGTCGCCGAACTCTACGGTCTGCCCAGAGCCAGCGCGGCCAAGCCCGAACCGACGGTGGCCCGGCGTGCATCGGCGCCGAAGCCTGCCCCAGTGGTCGCGCCGCCGCCGCCGGCTACTGAGGAGATCGTGGTGATCCGGGGCAACCAGAGAACCGTGGAGGTCGTTAGGGCCCACAAGGCCGAGGTGGGGCAGCCATGAAGCCGACCGCGTGGTGTCTCCAGGCCGCCCTGCTGCTGGGCGCGGCTGCCGGCCAGCCGCCGCAGCAGGCGCCGCCGCAACCCGTCTTTCAGGAGCTCCGGCTGACGGTCGGCCGGAGCCTGGTGGTGGACTACCCCGCCGATATCGCCCGCATCTCTACCAGCAACCCGGAAGTGGTGGACGCCGTGGCGGTCTCCCTGCGGGAGGTCCTGCTCAATGCCAAGTCCCAGGGCGCCTCGACGGTGGTTATCTGGACCAAGTCCGGAGAGCGCAGCTTCTACAGCCTCACTGTGGACCTGAACCTCGACCCCATGCAGAGGCTCCTCCAGGAGACTTTCCCGGGCCTGGACATCCGGGTGCAGGGGGCGCGCGAGTCGGTCTCGCTGGTCGGGCAAGTTCCCAGCCAGGCGGTGGCGGAGCGCGCCGCGGCCCTGGTGACGCCCATGGCCAAAGCCGTGGTCAACAATCTTCAGGTGATCGCCCCGGGACCTGAGAAGCAGATCCTCTTGCGGGTCAAGTTCGCCGAGTTGAACCGGAGCGCCGCCAACTCCTTCGGGGTCAACCTGCTGTCCACCGGCTTCGCCAACACGCCCGGAACGTCCGGCACCAACCAGTTCGGCTTGGGCCAGCAGCCGATCGAGATTACCGGCTCCATTCCCGGGCGGATTGAGGGCACCGCCTCGAGGTTCACCATCAGCGACGCTTTGAACGTGTTCGCCTTCCGCCCGGACCTGAACCTGGCGGCCTTCATCCGCGCTTTACAGACCCAGCACCTGCTGCAAATCCTGGCCGAGCCGAACCTGGTGACCACCAATGGCAAGGAGGCCAGTTTCCTGGTGGGCGGGGAATTCCCGGTGCCGGTGGTGCAGGGCGGCGCCAGCGTGGGCGCGGTGACCATCCAGTTCAAGGAGTTCGGCATCCGCCTGACTTTCCAGCCGACCCTGACCGAGCACAAGACCATCCGGATGTTCGTGCGGCCCGAGGTTTCCACGATCGACATGGCCAACGCCGTGGTGTTCTCCGGGTTCACTATTCCGGCGCTGGCATCGCGGCGGATGGAGACGCACATCGAGCTGGGCGAGGGGCAAAGCTTTCTGATTGCCGGCTTGCTGGATCAGCGCGTCACCGAGAGCCTGTATCGGGTTCCGGGGCTGGCCAACATTCCCATCCTGGGCTCCCTGTTCAAGAGCCGGCAGGAGAACAAGGCTCGAACGGAGCTGATCGTTATGGTGACGCCGGAGGTCACCACCCCGCAGGCCGCCTCCCAGGTGAGACCGATGCCGCCGACGCCGAGAGAGTTCTTGACGCCGCTGGCGCCGGAGAAACCCTCCCCTGGCCGCGCGCGGCCCACTCAGGGAGGCAAGTCCGCAGGGCGCTCTCGATAGCGGGCCCGGAGGCCCCTTCTGCTCATGGGTAGGACGGCTAAAAGGACGGTCCCGGAGCTGACGGCGCTCATGATTGCGCCCGACCGGGCGCTGGCGCAGCAGTTCAGCGAGACCCTCCCGCTCACGCGCGCCTTTCAGGTTCTGGCGGACCTGAAAAGCTACCCCAGCCGGCAGACCCTGGAAATCCGGCTGCGGCAACTCCAGCCCGACGTTCTGCTGCTGGACTTGGCAACGAACCTGGAGGTGGCCGGCGATCTGATCCGGCTGGTTTCCGAAGCAGGCTCCAACACGCATGTCATCGGTTTGCATACGCGCAACGACTCGGAGGCCATCCTGCGCTCCTTGCGCCTGGGCGCCAGCGAGTTCCTCTACGCCCCCTTCGACCCGGGCATTCAGGAGCAGGCGGTGAGTCGTGTGCGGCGCTTGCGACGGCCCGAGGCGCCCCCGGAACGGGAACTGGGCAAGGTCGTGGTTTTCTCCAGCGCCAAGCCCGGCTCCGGCGCCTCGACCTTGGCGACTCAGATCGCCTTGGCGCTGCGGCGGCTCACCGACAAACGTGTGCTGCTGGCCGACCTGGACCTGGCGGGGGGCAGTCTGGGTTTCTACCTGAGAGTGCCGGCCGACGGCTCGGTTCTGGAGGCGCTCGAGCAGCAGGAGGGCGTCTCGCCTGCCGCCTGGAGCTCGCTGGTGGGCCATGCGCACGGGCTGGATGTGCTGGCGGCGCCGGAAGTGCCGGGCAGCGACTTTGTCGAGCCCCGCCGCTTGCACGACCTGCTCGAGCGGGCGCGACGGCTCTACGACTGGACCGTGCTGGACCTGCCGGCCATCTTCCATCGCACCAGCCTGCTGGCCCTGTCGGAGGCCGACGACGCCTTCCTGGTTTCGACCTCGGAGTTGCCCAGCCTGCATCTGGCGCGAAGGGCGGTCAGCCTGCTGCTTCAGCTCGGGCTTCCCAAGGAGCGTTTCCGGATGGTGATCAACCGCGTCGGCAAGCGCGAGGACCTGGGCAACTCCGACATGGAGAGAATCTTCAACTGCCCGGTGCACGCCACCTTCCCCAATGATGGCCTCTCGCTGGACCGGGTGGTCACCATGGGGCAACCGCTCAGCGGCGAGTGCGCGCTGGGCCGGGCGGTGGAGGACTTCGCGCGGCGGCTGGCCGGCGTGCCCGCCGGGGAGAAGCGCCGCAGCTCCACGGTACTGGAGGCCCGTCCGGTCCTTTCCGAGAGTTGTGGGGGGTAGGGCAGTTCAATGGCTACGATTGCGGAACGACGACCCACCAAGCCGGCCAGTTGGGAGGAGCGGCTGTTCATGCGGACCGCGCGACCCAAGGGGCCGCTCCGTACGGAGTGCCAGGAACTGAAGTTCATCCTGCACCGCAAGCTTTTGGACCGCATCAACCTGGAAGCCCTGGCCAGCATCGACAACCAGCGGGTGCGCGGGGAGGTCCGGCAGGCGCTGATGTCGTTGATCGACGCCGAGCCCACCTTGCTCAGCTCGCTCGACAAACAGCAGGTCTGCGACGAGGTGCTGGACGAGGTCTTCGGCCTGGGGCCGCTGGAGCCACTGCTGGAAGACCCCACCATCTCCGACATCCTGGTGAACACCCACAGCCAGGTTTACGTCGAGCGCAAGGGCATGCTGGAGCTGACCAGCGTCGCCTTCCGCGACAACGGGCACCTGATGCGGATCATCGACAAGATCGTCTCCCAGGTGGGGCGCCGCGTGGACGAGTCCACGCCTATGGTGGACGCGCGGCTGGCCGACGGCTCGCGGGTCAACGCCATCATCCCGCCGCTGGCCGTGGACGGGCCGCTGCTCTCGATTCGCCGCTTCGCGACCGACAGGCTGATGCCCCCGGACCTGGTCGAGCGCCGGAGTCTCTCGCCGGGCATGATGGAACTGCTCGAGGCCGCCGTGCGGGCCCGGCTGAACCTGGTCATCTCCGGCGGCACCGGCTCCGGCAAGACCACTCTGCTGAACGCTCTGTCGGCCTTCATCTCCCCCAAGGAGCGCATCATCACCATCGAGGACGCCGCCGAGTTGCAGCTCAAGCAGCCGCACGTGGCGCGGCTGGAGACCCGCCTCCCCAACCTGGAGGGGCAGGGCGCCGTCCGGCAGCGGGAACTGCTGATCAACTGCCTTCGGATGCGGCCCGACCGCATCATCTGCGGGGAGGTGCGCGGCGAGGAAGCCCTGGACATGTTGCAGGCTATGAACACCGGCCACGAGGGGTCGCTGACCACCGTTCACGCCAACAGCCCGCGCGACGCCATCTCCCGGCTGGAGGTGATGGTCAGCTGGGCCTCCACCAACATGCCGGTGGTCTCCATCCGCCAGCAGATCGCCAGCGCCGTGCATCTGCTGGTGCAGGCCGCCCGGCTGAGCGACGGCGTGCGGCGCGTGGTCAGCATCACCGAGGTGACCGGCATGGAAGGCGAGATGGTCACCTTGCAGGATATCTTCGTGTTCGAACGGCGCGGGGTCTCTCCCGACGGGCGCGTGCTGGGCAGTTTCTCGGCCACCGGCATCCGCCCCAAGTTTTACGAAAAACTGCTCACCTCCGGCATCCGCCTGCGTTCGGAGCTGTTCGACGAAGTGGTGGAGGTATGAGGGGGATCCAGGAGTAGCCATGGTCCTGGTCGTGGTTCTGTTCGTGGTCGTCTGGGTGGGCGCGGTACTGGCCGGATACCTGTTCTGGAGCGCCCGTCGCAGCATCGACGTGGACCGCATCAAGAACCGTCTGCTGGGCCGCGCCGAGGCCAAAAGGAAAGCCGGGCGCAAGGGACCGGCCTTGATGCCGGCGGAAGACAAGAGCACCGGCAGGATGATCCTGCACCTGCTGCAACGCTTCCAGTTGAAAGAGCGCTTGAGCACGCTGCTCGAGCAGGCCGGCCTGAAGTGGCGCGCCGCCCGGCTGATTCACGGCTGCCTGGCGTTGTTTCTGGTCGGCTTTGTCGTCGCCGCCAGCGCCGTGCCCCAGCCCTACCGCTCCTGGGCCCTGCTGCCCGGCCTGCTGGTCGGTTCCGCGCCGCTGCTGTATGTGCTGCGCAAGCGTGGGGCGCGGCTGCGCAAGTTCGAGGAGCAGTTCCCCGAAAGTTTGGACTTCATCGCCCGCTCGATGCGGGCCGGCCACGCTTTCACGGTCTCCCTGGAGATGGTCCACAACGAGTTCCCGGAGCCGCTGGCCGGCGAGTTCCGCCGGGTCTTCGACGAGCAGAACCTGGGACTGCCGCTGGAAACGGCGCTGGAGAAGATGGCCAAGCGCGTGCCTTCCCTCGACGTGCACTTCTTTGTCTCGGCGGTCCTGTTACAGAAGCGCACCGGCGGCAACCTGGCGGAGCTGCTGGAGAAGCTGGCCACCCTGGTCCGCGAGCGTTTCAAGCTGCGGGGACGCATCCGGGCCATCAGCGCTCACGGGCGCATGACCGGGAGCGTGCTGTCGGCCATCCCGGCCGGGGTGGCCCTGGTCATGTTCTACGTCAACCCTTCTTACGTGATGTTTTTCGTCAACGACCCCCTGGGGCACCAGATGGCCGGCGCCTCGATCCTGCTGCAACTCATCGGCTTCGCCATCATCAAGAAGATCATTACGATCGAGGCTTGAGAGATGGAACTCTGGATCACCGCGCTTCTGTTTGTCACCCTGGCCGGGCTGCTGATGTTGGTGGGCGTGCGCCTCTGGGCGCGCCCCAAGGCGGTGCTGGACCGCGTCACCCAGACCGCCGTCGAGACCCGCCAGCCGCAGCCCCATCCCAGCCTGGCCTTCCGCGACCTGCTCCGGCGGCTGGGCTCGCTCCTGCCAGCCTCCCCCAAAGACGTGACCGTCATGCAGCGCCGGTTGATCCGGGCCGGCTTACGGAGTCCCGGCGCCTTGAAATCGTTCTACGGCGTCAAGGTGGTCCTGGGCCTGTTGCTGCCGCTGGTGGCCACGCTGGCGCTGGCCGCCGCGGACCTGTCCTCGGAGCGCAAGGCGCTGTTGGTAGCGATGTGCCTGGCGGCGGGCTTCCTTGGCCCGAACGAATTCGTCCGCATGCGGTCCAAGCGGCGCCAGAAGGCCCTGCGCCGTGGTCTGCCCAACGCTTTGGACCTGCTGGTGGTGTGCGTCGAGAGCGGCCTGGGGCTGGACCAAGCGATCATGCAGGTGGCCAAGGACCTCGAGCGCGCCCACCCGGAGATCAGCCAGGAATTCAGTCTGGCCAACCTGGAGTTGCGGGCCGGCAAGCGCCGCGTCGAAGCGCTCCGCAACATGGCGGACCGGAGCGGAGTTGAGGACCTGCGCAAGCTGGTGGCCGTGCTCATCCAGGCGGACCGCTTCGGCACCGGCATCGCCCAGAGTTTGCGGACCCATTCCGAGTACATGCGGACCCGGTCCCGCCTGAACGCCGAAGAGAAAGCCGCCAAGCTGGGCGTGAAGCTGATATTCCCGATTTTCTTCTGCATCCTGCCGTCGCTGTTTGTGGTGACGGTGGGACCGGTGATTGTGCGCATCGTTCGGGAGCTGCTTCCGATGATGCAGAACATGTGAAAGGAGCCAAAGAATGGACACCACGACCGTCCGAATCGTTTGCGCCGTAATTGCGGTGCTGCTGGTGGTCCTGATCGTGATGCGCCGCAAGCGCAAGCAGACTGAGTAAACGGGCCGGGCGAGGACTTGCCGGCAGGTGGAACAGGCATGCTGCCTGGCTGTCGGCGGTTCTCCTGCGGATCCGGGAAACCACGCGGCTCCGCGAAGGGGCCGGAGAGGAGCGAGAACTCATGAAGGGGTGGCATAGTGTGGCCGGGCGTCTGGCAGGTTGGGGTCTGGCGGGCCTGCTGGCGCTTCTGCCGGTGGCTCGCGCCACGGGCGGCACATTTGGGACCGTGGTGCCCCTACGGGGCCATGCGTCGGATCTGGCTTTGGACGAGCGGCGCGGGGTAGTCTATGTGGCCAATCTCACCGCCAACCGCATTGAGGTCGTCTCGCTGGCCGACCGGACTCTCCGGTCCCCCATCGGCGTGCCCTGGCAGCCCAGCGCGATCGCCCTGTCGCCGGACGGCCGCTACCTGGTGGTGACGCACTACTGGAATTTCCAGCCCTCGAGCCCGCCGCCGGTAACGGTGGTGGATCTGGACGCCAACGTCGCCAGCACCTACACGCTGGGCCTGCTGGGGCTGACGGTGACTTTTGTGGGGCCGAACGAAGCGCTCATTTTGACCACGACGGACTTCCGGCTGCTGGATCCGGTCACGGGCCGCATCCAGGTCCTGGACTCCGTCGCCGGGGTCATCGCCAAGACCTTGCCGCAGCTAGCCCCGAGTTTCCCGCCTGATTTCGTGCGGGCCAGCGCCGCGATTTCCGGAGACGGGCAGTGGGTCTTCGGAGTAGCCGAAGCCGAAGTCGGGGAGTCCTCGAACGCCACGCTGCACTACCGCTACCGGGTGGCCACGCGGGAACTGGCGGCCATTACTATCACCGCCAGTCCGCCGCTGGGTCCCCGAGTGGTCAGCGTCAACCAGGACGGCAGCGCTTACATGGTGGGCTGGGCGATGTTCGACCGGCGCGGTGTGGTCCTGGCGCAGATCAGGAACGCCCTGGGCGCCATGGCGGTGGGGAGCCACGCGATCGACTCGGTGGGGGGCATCGCCTACGTTCAGGTGCCGGAGACTCCGTCTACCAGCGGCCAGACGCCGGCGCCGCCACAGCTGGCCATCGTGGAAGCCGACAACCTGGCGCTGCGGGAGCGGCTCAAGTTGCCCGAGAACCTGGCCGGCAAGTCGGTGCTGAGCGCTGACGGCAAGGTCATGTACGCGATCTCCGCGAGCGGCCTGACGATTCTTCCGGTGGGCTCGCTTGCCAATAGCCCGCGCGTGACCGCGCTCCAGGAGGATGTCCTCCTGCAAGGCAATCTGTGCGACCGCGGGGTGCTCACGCAGGAGATCGACTTGGTGGACCCCGGTGGCGGCGCCACCGATTTCCGGCTCTCGACAAGCACTGAAGGCATCGCCCTCGAGCCGGCCTCCGGGGTGACGCCGGCGAAGGTGCGGATCGCCGTGAACATGAACGCGTTTCAAAACCTGCGGGGCACCGCCGTGGCCACCCTGGGAATACAATCCTCCGCGGCAGTCAACCTGCCCCCGCCGGTGCGGCTGTTGATCAACAACCGGGAGCCGGACCAGCGCGGCACCGTCATCAACGTTCCGGGCAAGCTGGTGGATGTCCTGGCCGACCCCTTCCGCGACCGCTTCTACATCCTGCGCCAGGACAAGAACCAGGTGCTGGTCTTCCGCGGTTCGGACTTCCTCCAGATCGCCACCTTCCGCACCGGCAGCACCCCCACGCAGATGGCCATCACTCTGGACGGCAGCTACCTGCTGGTGGGCGCCGATGACTCGCAGATCGTCAGCGTCTATGACCTGACCCGCATGCAGGCGACGACGCCGGTGGCCATGCCCTCGGGGCACTACCCACGCTCGGTCGCCGCCTCGGCCGGGGCCATCCTGGCGGCTTCGCGGGTAGTGGGCCCGGCGCACACCATCGACCGGGTGAACCTGTATACCCGCTGGGCCATCACGCTGCCCAGCTTGGGAGTATGGGAGAACAAGATCAACCTCAACACGATGCTGGCGACGACGCCGTCGGGCGGGGCGATCCTGGGGGCCATGGCCGACGGCAACGTGCTGCTGTTCAGCGCTGCGGCCGACACCTTCACGCTATGGCGGAAGGACTTCACGGAACTGTCCGGGGCCTACGCGGCCGAGAACGACTACTCCGTGGTGGGGGCCGCGCTGCTTAACCCTTCGCTGGTGCCCATCCGGACGCTGGAGACCAACACCGGAACGCCTTCCGGCTTCGCCTTCCTGGATGGCTACGGGCTGAAGACGAACGCGATGGCCGGCCCGGGACCGGGAGTGGTGCAGAGAGTCGATCTGGCCCGCGGCGACAGCCTGGGGCCCACGCGCATGGTGGAAGCGCCGCTGGTGAGCGACACGAACACGGTGTTCACGCGCACGCTGGCGCCGCTGGCCAACCGCCAGGCCATCATCTCGCTCACCACCTCGGGTTTCGTCGCGCTGCCCTGGAACTATGACGCGGCGGTGCCCTTGCCGCGGCTGGAGCGCGTGGTCAACGTTGCTGACTCCAGCGCGGCGGTGGCTTCCGGGGGGCTGGTCAGCATTCTCGGAACGGGTCTGAGCCCGGTTACCGTCGCCACCAGCCAGCTCCCTCTGCCCACAGCCCTGGCGCAATCGTGTCTCACGGTGAACGGGCTTCTGGCGCCCATGAGCTCGCTGGCCCCCACTGAGATACGGGCGCAGCTTCCTTATCAGATTGTCGGCAACGCCACGCTGATCCTGAGAACCCCCGCGGCGGTAAGCAATCAGCTCACCATTAACGTCCGGCCTGCGGCGCCGAGCGTCTTTCGCAGCGCCACCGCCGGGCCTCAGACCGGCCTGGCCACTGTCTTTCGCGCCGGCAACGGCCAGTTGGTCACGCCCTCCAACCCCATTCACCCGGAGGACATTATTGTGATCTTTGCCACCGGGATGGGGCAGACTTCGCCGGCACAGGAGGCCGGGGCGCCAGCCCCGGCTGAGCCGCTGGCGTGGGTGGTGCTGCCGGCTGAACTCAGCCTGGGTGGCGTCGCCTTGCCGGTCTGGTTCGCCGGCCTGGTGCCCGGCCTGGCCGGGGTCTACCAGATCAACGCTGACGTGCCCGGGTGGGTGCCGGCGGGTATGGAAGTGCCCCTGGTGATCACTCAGGGCGGCTACTCGACCGCGCTGAGTGTGCGCGTCGTCAAGTGAGGAGTCGGACTATGCGAACACGGCTTTCCCGAGGTCTCGCCGGCTTGTTTCTGCTGGCGCTTCCAGGCCTGAGCCAGCAGTGGGAAATGAATGGAGTGGTCGGGGTGGGGGCATATCGAAACTTGACCCTTTCAAACGCCTATGGGCGCGCGACAACCGGGTTCACCACCGGCGCGCTGTTTGGCGTGTCCCTTCTCCAGCACCGCTACGAGCACGTGAGCGGCGAGATTCGGTACGTCTTCCAGCGCAGCGATCTGAAGGTCGCCTCCGGCGGCACCGCCGCGAAGTTCCGCGGTTCGACTCACGCCCTGCACTACGACTGGCTGATTCACACCCGTCCCCGGAAGGCCTGGGCGCGTCCGTTTGTGGCTTTCGGCTCCGGGTTCAAGTCTTTCAGCGGCACCGGGACCGAGCAGGCCTACCAGCCGCTCAGCCAATTCGCCCTGCTGACCCGGACTCAGGAATGGAAGCCCCTGGTGACCCTGGGCGCGGGCGTGAGGTTCAGGCTGGCCGCCTGGGCCTCGCTGGCGGCCGAGTTCCGCGACTACTTGACGCCCTTCCCCCGCAACGTCATCGCGCCGGTCGGCGGCGCCACCCTGGACCGCTGGCTGCACGACTTGACGACTTCACTGGCCCTGGGGATCAGGTTTTAGCAGGATAGGCCCATGGCCTGTCGCCGACAGCCCAGGTAACCTCTGGGTGGGCTGTCCTACCGGACGAACTCCAGCTTGACCCGCCGGGGAATCAGGCCGGCCTCGAAGCCCATCTCCAGCAGCTTCTGAGCAGCCTTGGGTACTAGCTCGCCGCAGTCCACGGTGAAATGGTTCACGTACATGCCGATGAACTTCTCGGCTTGGCGCGGTTCCATGTCGCGGGCGAACTGGAGCGCGTAGCGGACGGCTTCTCCGCGGTGCTGCTGCGCGTACCTTATGCTTTCCCGCATGAGCCGGCAGCACTCCCGCTGCACCTCTGGTTCCAGCGACCGCCGCAAGGCATTGGCGCCCAGCGGCAGCGGCAGATCGAACTGGCTCTTCCACCAGGCGCCCAGATCCAGGACCTTGTGGAGGCCGCCCCGCGCGTACGTCAACTGCCCTTCGTGGATGACCAGCCCCAGGTCCGCCGAGCCCTCGGCCACAGCTTCCAACACCTTGTCGAACGGGGTCACCACGGCCTCGATGTCCGGCTCGAAGAGCTTCAGCGTCAGGTAAGCCGTGGTAAGGCGGCCGGGAACGGCGATCCGCTTGCCTCGCACGTGCTCGGCGGAGATAGCGCGGGCCGCCACCAGGATGGGCCCGTAGCCGTCGCCTACGCTGGAGCCGCTGGCCATCAGCACGTACTGATCGGCCACATACGGATAGGCATGGTAGGAGATGGCGGTCAGGTCGTAGACGCCCTGCCGGGCTTTCTGGTTCAGCGATTCGATGTCCTCGAGCACCTGAGAGAAGCGCACCCGCGGAGAGGTCACTTCCCCGCTAGTCAGCCCGTAGAACATGTAAGCGTCGTCGGAATCCGGGCTGTGGGCGCACACGAGAGTGAGTGGCGCGGACAACATGGAGGGCGAACAGATCCACTATAACAGACCGACGCTGGCCGTCAGGACCGCGCCAGCTCGCGCGCCAAGGCCTCCAAGGCTAGCTCGAAGCGCGCTATCTCCGCCTCCAGCGTCTGGCAGGCGCCGGCGGCCCCGCCAAGTTCCCGGGCCCGGCCCATCTGCTCGAGCTTGAGCGCTGCTTCGTAAGCCGCCGCAGCCCCAAAATTGGCCACGCAGCCCTTCAGGGTGTGCGCCGCTCGCTCCAGCGCGGGCGGATTGTCTTTGCTGACGGCAGAGCGGATCTCCGAGAGCAGCTTCGGGCAGTCTTCTCGGAAGAGCCCGGTGATCTCCTGGAACAACTCCAGGTCGCCTCCGAGGCGGTCTAGCAGCGCCTCTCGATCGAGGATTGCTGAATGCGCCATGCCCAGCGGCCACCGCCTGGCAGTGAACTGCCAGCTATGGGGTTTATCGGCCGCCGGGCGGGCATTCTTTAGCTGTCGCTGAAGATGCTGCTAAAGCGTCCTCAGGTAGGCGATCAGGTCGGTCTTCTCTTGTTCGGTCAGCAGCTCCCTGAATGCCGGCATGCCGCCGCCGCCAGACTCGATCACGGCCCGGACGCTCTGCTCGGTGGGCCGGCGACCGTTCTGCATCCTGGCTTTCTTGAACAAGCCCTTCAAGCCTGGGCCGATCCTCTTCTCGGCGCTGGCCGCAAGGTGGCAGGTGGCGCACTGCTCGAAGACGGCCTGACCCTTGCCGGCGTCGCCGGGCGCGCCTTTCTGGGCGCCCAGCGTCAGCGAGGCGGTCAGAGCGAGGCTGCTGATCAGTGTTCGCATCTTCGTGGCGTCCTCCGTCGTGCTCTCAGCTTAACATCCGCCCGGCGTTACAATGAAGGCGTGCGCATCCTGCTCTTCACCGGCAAAGGAGGCGTGGGGAAGACCTCTCTGGCGGCCGCCACCGGCGTGCGCCTGGCGCACCTAGGCTACCGCACGCTGGTGATGAGCCTGGATCCGGCGCACAGCCTGGCGGATTCCTTTGACCTGGACGGCGCCCTGTTCCATGGCCAGACCGCGGACCCCTACCCCATCACGGAGCGCCTGGACATTCACGAGCTGAACATCCAGAAGGAGATCAAGCGGCACTGGCAGGAGATCTCATCCTGGGTGGTTTCGCTGCTGCGAACCACCGGTCTGGGCGATGTGGAGGCCGAAGAGCTGGCCATCCTGCCCGGCATGGAAGAGCTCAGCGCCATGATGCACATCAACCTGCATCGCCGGGAGCAGCGCTACGACGTCATCGTGCTGGACGCCGCGCCCACGGCCGAGTCCATGCGTTTCGTCAGCATGCCCACGACGCTGGACTGGTACATGAAGCACATCTTCCCTTACCAGCGCGGTTTTCTGAAGGTGGTGCGGCCCGTGGCCAATCGCATCGCCCCCTTCGAGCTGCCGCCCGACAGCTACTTCGCCAACGTCCAGAAGCTGTTCGAGCGCCTCGAAGGCGTGGACGAGCTGATGGAGGATCCCCGCATCACCAGCGTGCGCCTGGTCACCAACCCCGAGAAGATGGTGCTGCGCGAGACCCAGCGGGCCTTCGTCTACTTCTCCCTGCACGGACTTACCGTGGACTTCGTGATCGCCAACCGCGTGCTGCCGGCCTCGGTCAGCGACGCCTACTTCGCGGAATGGCATAAGGCGCAGGACCGCACGCTGCGGGAGATCGACGAGTACTTCGCCCCGGTGCCCGTCAAGCGGGTCCCCCTGTTCACCTGCGAAGTGCTGGGGCGCGAGCGCCTGGAAGAGCTGGCCCGGGTGCTGTATCCCGGTGAAGAGGACCCGGCGGCGGTGACGCGGGTGGATAGGCCCTGCAGCTTCGTGAAGTGCGACGGGCATTACGAGATCCGGCTGCTGTTGCCGTTCGCGGCCAAGGGCGAGATCGGCCTGTTCAAGAAAGGCGACGAACTGGTGGTCGAGATCGGCACGTTTCGGCGGCACATCGGCCTGCCGACCTCGATGGCGACCCTGACCCCCGCCCGGGCCAGGCTGGACAACAAGGTTCTTACGGTCGAAATGAAGGAGGTGCAATCGTGAGCGAGAATCAGGCGACCCCGGAGACCGGTCGGACGGTCGAGCCCTGCCTGTGCAGGGAGGCCCTCCGGCACGTCGAGAAGTTTTTCACCGTGAAATCGGAAGCCGCGCGAGAGCATTTCCGCACCTCGCGTCTGGAATTCCTGAAGGCCGTTCGCACGCTGATCGACGAGCGCATTGAGCACCTGTCGCGCACCGGCCAGCAGGGGACGAAAGTAACGGTGGAGTAGGGCCGGCTTCAGCCGGCTCACTCCTTCAGCTCCGCGATCGTCGCCCCTGCGCCGCCCTCGCCTGGCGGTGCCGGGTAGTACTTCTCGACGTTGGGATTGGCGCCCAGCAATTCGCCGATGACCCGGCGCAGCACGCCCATGCCGAAGCCGTGAACGATGCGCAAGCGCTCCAAGCCGTGCAGCACGGTGCGGTCGAGTCGGCCCGGTTCGCCAGGGCCGGCGAGGTTCACCACCCAGGTGGGCTGTGGGCTCCTGCCCCTTATCGCGACTGGGTGCTTCAGGAGGATGTCCGGCTAATCGTTGAAAGTTGAGCGACTCTCCCCCGAGCCGTGATAG
>CAYGVJ010000101.1:0-20658 GCA_964353255.1 uncultured Solibacteraceae bacterium
ATCGATGACTTGCTTCGATTGGATCAAAGCTCTACCTTTGACGGTAAACTAGTATAAGACAGCGGGCGCACTCACCCTTTCACCCAACCCAGCGCCCGCTTCTCTTTCTACCCGGCCAAGCCCTCGAAAAGCACCGTGCTCAGGTAGCGCTCCCCGGCGTCCGGCAGGATGACCACGATAGTCTTGCCGTCGAACTCGGGTTCATGCGCCAGGCGCACCGCCACCACCGCCGCCGCCCCCGAAGAGATCCCCGAGAGAATGCCCTCCTCGCGCGCCAGGCGGCGGGCCATCTCAATGGCCTCGTCGTCCGTGACCTGCTCGACGCGGTCCACCACTGACAAATCCAGCGTCTCCGGGATGAAGCCCGCGCCAATCCCCTGGATCTTGTGCGGGCCGGGCTGAAGCGGCAGCTTGGCCAGGGTCTGTGTGATGACCGGGCTGGCGGCGGGCTCGACCGCCACGGAGATGACCGGCTTGCCTTTCGACTGCTTGAAGTACCGCGAGATCCCGGTAATGGTGCCGCCTGTGCCTACCCCCGCGACCAGCGCGTCCACGGCCCCCTCCGTGTCTTCCCAGATCTCCGGCCCGGTGGTCTTGAAGTGGATCTCGGGGTTGGCGGGGTTGGTGAACTGGTTAGGCATGAAGTAGCGGTCGGGTTCGGACGCCGCCAATTCCTCGGCCTTGGCGATGGCGCCGCGCATGCCCTCGGAGGCCGGGGTCAGCACCAGGTTGGCGCCCAGGGCGGCCAGCACTCTGCGCCGCTCGAGCGACATGCTCTCCGGCATGGTCAGAGTGATGGGGTAGTCGCGCGCCGCGGCCACGAAGGCCAGCGCGATGCCGGTGTTGCCGCTGGTAGGCTCGACAATCTCCTTGCCGGGGCCGAGCAGGCCGCGCTCCTCGGCGTCCCAGATCATGGCCGCGCCAATGCGGCACTTCACCGAGTAGCTCGGGTTGCGTCCCTCGATCTTGGCCAGCACCAGCGCGGACGCGCCCTCGGTGACGCGGTTGAGCTTGACCAGCGGCGTGCGGCCGATGCTGAAAGAGTTGTCCTGGTAGTACACTTCACCTCCTTGCGCGGCGGATTAAACGTCGCAGATTTCAACGGCTTCGGCCAGCGATTTGAGCGGGTCCTTGCGCGGGCCGTATTCGTGGGCCAGGTAGCCGGTGAAGCCGGTGTCCACGATGGCCTGGGCGATGGCGCGGTAGTTGAGCTCCTGCGAGCTGTCGATCTCGTTGCGCCCCGGGTTGCCCGCGGTGTGGAAGTGACCGATGTGGGCGATATTCTGCCGGACGGTGCGGATGATGTCGCCCTCCATGATCTGCATGTGGTAGATGTCGTAGAGCAGCTTCACCCGCGGGGAGTTCACCCGCTTTATCACCTCGACCCCCCAGGCCGTGTGGTCGCACTGGTAATCGGGGTGGTTCACCTTGCTGTTGAGCAGCTCCAGGCAGATGGTGATCCCCTTGTCCTCGGCCAGCGCCTTCACCCTGCTGAGGAACGCGGCGCAGTTCTCGGCGCCTTCCGCATCGGACATCCCGCGCCGGTTTCCCGAGAGCACGATGATGTTGGGCGCGCCAGCCTCCGCCGCCTTGATGAGCATCTCGCGGAAGGGCGGCTCGATCGCGTCGTGCCGCTCCTTGCGGTTGATGCCGTCGGTCAAGCTGTGGCCGGCCGCGGGCACCATGGTGGGCAGCAGGCCGTACTTCTTGAGCACCGGCCAGTCGCTCTCGCCCACCAGGTCCACGCCCTTCAGCCCCAGTCGCGCGGCCTCGCGGGCGACGTCCTCGATGGCCAGACCTCTCCCGAAACAGCCGCGCGTGGCGGCCTGCTTTAGGCGCCCCTTGCGCGGGATAGGCTGGGCGCCAGCCAAGCTGAGCGCGCCCATAGCTGCAAACAAGTCTCTGCGTGTCATGGCTTCTATAGTATAGGAGAAGTGGCGAAGCTCGCCCACAGCGTTGGCCCGCGCGGGAGCGAGCGCCAGAACCAGCAGGGCGCACAGCAGCAACATAGCCCTCACGGAAAAGATCGGCGGACAGGCGAAACCGCCTGTCCCACGGTGGGCCAAGTTCTCTGGTTGCAGTGTGGGACAGGCGGTTTCGCCTGTCCGAATCTGCCTACACCTCGCAGATCTCCACGGCCTGCTCCAGCGCCCGCCGCGGGTCGCCCGCCGGGACGAACTCGTGCACGAAGAAGCCGGTGAACTTCAGGTCCGCCACCGCCTGGGCGATGGCCCGGTAGTTCAGCTCCTGCGTTTCGCCGATCTCATTGCGGCCCGGGTTGCCCCCGGTGTGGAAGTGCCCGATGTGCTGGATGTTGTCGCGGATGGTGCGGATGATGTCGCCTTCCATGATCTGCATGTGGTAGATGTCATAGAGCAACTTCACCCTCGGCGAGCCGACCCGCTTGATGACTTCCGCGCCCCAGGCCGTGTGGTCGCACTGGTAGTCCTTGTGATTCACCTTGCTGTTCAGCAGCTCCAGGCAGATCGTGACCCCCTTGTCCTCGGCGATGGCTTTGACGCGGTTGAGCCCGAGCACGCAGTTGTCCAGCCCCTCCGCGTCTGACAGCCCGCGGCGGTTGCCCGAGAAGGTGATCACGTTGGGCACGCCCGCGGCGGCGGCCTGGGTGATGTTCTCGCGCATCTGCTGCTCGATCTTGTCGTGATTCTCCTTGCGGTTCAGGCCGTCCGCGATGGTGCCGCCGCCGGTGACCATCGAGGGCGCCAGCCCGAACTTCTGAACCACCGGCCAGTCGGCGGGGCCGATCAGGTCGATGCCCTTCATGCCCAGGCGGGCGCACTCTTGCGCCAGCTCTTCAATGCTCCATTTGCCGAAGCACCAGCGGGCCACGCCCTGCTTGAGACGGCCCTTGCGGGGGACCGGTTGAGCGACTAGCGGCGAGGCCGGCGCAAACGCGGCAGTGTACAGAAACGATCTCCGATTCATGATTCATATCGTATCAATATGCTCGGTCACCCGGAACGAGAAAAAACCGCCGCGCCACCCAACTCCCGCACCGACCCGGACTTAGCCGGGCGGCGGCAGGTCAGCACCGCCGCCGGAGCGCCTGAAATCCCCACCCCCGCCCGTATAATCGAAGGGAACCCGCCTCAGGCTGTTCCCTCACGACCATGGCTGATCCCACCGATATTTCAGGACTGCGCGCGAGCCTCACCGCCGGCGGCGAGCTTCGCTTCACTCCCGACGGCAAGCTCACCTTGAGCGCCCGTCCCCGCCTCGCTTTCACTCTCAACTGGCTCCGGGAGGTGGCTCCGGGGCAGATCTTGGGCGCCCTGGGCCTGCTGGTGGACACCACCGCGGAGGTCACCGTGGACTTGGCGCTGGAAGGCGGTTTTGAGTGCGTGCTGTCGCCCGAGGAGCAGGGCTGGACGCGCCTCCAGTTGTTCAAGCGCGCGGACGCGCGATTCGGTCTCGCCTCGCGCGTCGCGGTGACCCTCGAAGGGCAGGCGCCTATGGAGGAGATCTCCCCGCGCCTGGCCGCCGCCATTACCCGCATCGACGAGCCGGACTGTGCGGGCGGGCTGAAAGCGGAAGCGCTCAAGCTGGCAGACACCGTCTGCCGCTACGTCGCCGGCGCGCTCGAGAAGAAGTACTCGGCCGAGGCGAGCTTTCGCTACGAGCGAGCGAGCGCGGAGACCGCCCTGCTGGACTGCTCGTTCGCGCCGGGCGCCGCTGGCGAAGCCGCGCTCGGCAAGGCGCTGGCCGCGGACTTCTCCTGGCTGGCTCAAGAAACCGGGGAGCACGTGCGGATCCGCCAGGCGGTCTTCACGGACGAGCTGCGCCGGGAAAGCCGTGTCGAGCTGGACCTGCCCTTCCTGACCCGCCAGCAGTGGTCGGCGCGGTGGGCGGTCCTGGCCAAGGTGGAGGTGCAGACCGGAGAGGACGGACGGCTGACGGTCTGCACCGTGGAGGCCTCCGACCAACTCCAGAAAAACTCGTACCAGAGCACGCTGGCGTTGTCGGGAGGGCTGGTGCTGCGCGCGCGCGGCGAGCCGCAGGGCAGCTTCACCTTGACCTACACGGACCGGCGCAGGATGTCGGTCGAGCAGGCGCGCTTCAGCCTGGCCGCGGTGCTGCGCGGCTACGGGTTCGACGGCCAGTGGGAAGCGTGGCTGAAGGAGCGCCGCGACGCTGCCGCCCAGGGCGTCGCGGCCGCCCTGACGCTCACGGCCCCCGGCGAGCTGGTGGGCGCCTGGCTGCGCGCGCCGGGCGAGAGCGGCCCGGACTTCTTCCCCACCTATGCAGCGGTGTCCGTAGCCGTGCAGCGGGCTGTGCGGCGGTGGCTGCCCTATTTCTACTTCCGCGAAGCCGGCCGCTACGAGAACCTGGGCGCCGCCTGGCCGCTGGTGGTCTATCAAGCGACGCCGCCCTTTCGCGGCAAGCCGAGATGCGAGTTCACTTACGACGTAATGGACTGCGGGAGCACCAGGCTGCTGCGACGCTCGACGCTCCGGGGGTTGACGGCGACTTTGGAGCGCATCCGCCCTCTGCTCATCGCCGCGGGCAGAAACAAAGCGGCGCGTTTCTACTCACCCGACGAGGCCCCCGCCATCCTGGCCGCGGTGACCCGCCAGCCGCGCCTGTTGAACGCCCTGCTGGCCGCAGACACCTTCCTGGTAGACGCCCTCATCTGCCTGGGGCTACAGGGTCACGCCTTCAGGGAAGCCTCGACGCTGAACCCGGCGAAAGCCGCCAAGGCGTTGGCGCGCTTTGCCGGCGACTTCGTGGCCACCTTTCACCGCCGGCTCAGGCGCCTTTACGCGGGCGAGGATTTCCTCTCCCTTGGCACGCTGCTGCTGATCGAGGCCACCCGCGCCCTGAACTCGGCGCTCCACTTCGAGGCGCCGGTGAACGCCATCCTGCGCCTGACGCTGGGGCTGGAAGGTGGCCCCGACGGCCCCGAACAGACCTTCGTCAGCACGGCCTACCGGGCGTGACGGGCGGTTGTCGCACTGCGGAGACCCAGAGCGCGCAGAGGTGTGGTCAGATATTATCTCGCTTTTCTCTGTTACGGCTGAAACGCTCAGGATGAAATCTCTTGAAATTGAAACCTTTTCCGAGTAGACTGTTCCCAAAGGAGGCTTCCATGAACGAATCCCGGTTGCGGTCTCGTCTCTTCCCATCGGCCCTCTTGATTGCCCTCGGCGTCTTCGCCGCCCAGCAGGCGGAGTATCGGGTCAAGCAGGTTTTGCCGCCGCCGCTGAAGCGGCCCGCCGCCAAGGCAGTTCGGGAGAACCTCCCGAAGGGAGCCATGGGCATTCTTCCCACTTTCGATGGCGAACAGTTCCACATCAACCTGCCCGGCGGCGAGCCGCGAATGAGCGAGGCACTGGCGCGTCAGGTCATCACTCAGATCAGCAAGGCCGTGGGCTGGAACCGCAGTCCTGAAGAGCTGCGTGTGATCGGCCGCGAGCTCTCACGTCCGCCTGCTGCCAAGGCTGTGGATCAGCAGGTACGCCAGGCGACAGAGCAGACAAAGAAGCAAGTGTCTGGCCGGCTTGGCCGGCTCGACAAGGCCACCCAGAAATCCATCGAGCAACGAGCTAACGAGGCCAAAGCGATGATGATGCGCGCCCAGGAGGTGATTGCGTTCGACCAGCGCTTCCAAGGCGCGCGCATCGAACTCGCGCGGGTCCAGGCAATCTACCAGCAAGGCCGGGGGTTGGTCGCGGTCACCGGCCGTCTGTTCGCCGATGTCCGTCCTTCCAACCGGGCGAGCCTGAATGAAGCGCAGGGAGTCGAGGCCGCCCGGGCGTACGTCTCGCGGTACACCAAGCTGGCCGGGGAGCAGCCCGGGGGAGCCGAACTCGTGATTCTCCCCTACGGGGACACGATGAAATTCGCGTGGCGGGTGGATGTGGCGGCGGAGGAGGGAACCTACCGCCTTTGGCTCGACGCCGAGTCCAGCGGTGTGCTCCAACTGGAGCCGCTCTTTAGTTCGGTTTCGGCCAGCGGGCTGGTGTTCAACCCGAATCCGCCCACCACGGAGGTGCGCTCGTTTGAAGTGAATCCGGCCTCGGGCGGGAACTACTCGCTGGCGATGACTAGCCTGCTTACCGAGCACAACTCTGGAGCGGACGGCACAACCGGCGACCTTACGCTCGCCGCGGGCACTTCCACGAGCGCCGACTTCAATGTCGCGCCCATCAATGGCACCGTGGTGGAGCGCACGAACCAGACCAACTACAACAGCCGGTTTCAGGAGGTGAACGCCTACGCTTGGATCTACAAGAATCTAAAAGACGTTCAGAGTTGGGGCGGGCGGACATTCCCCTCGGCGATGACGGTTCGCGTCAACCACAACGACCCTTGCAGCTTTGGCATCAACAACTCCTGTGCAAACTGGGGCAGCAATACCCTCGAGTTCGGCATTGGCCAGGCCACGGTCTCCACCAGCACCAGCACCAACGACGTGTTTAACAGTGCCCTGGATGCCACTGTGTTGGCCCACGAATTCGGGCACTTGGTCAACCACCGCCAGATGAGCCCCAATTCGCCCACCAGGGCCCTGGACGAAGGCTTGGCCGACTTCTGGGCGGCCACCATCAACAACACGGACACGTTCGGTGGCTGGTGGGCCCACAACAGCAGCACTCCTGTTCAGACAGGTTGGGTGCCTCGTCAAGCCGAGTCTCAGGATGTGTTCCCCGAGCATCGCGCCGGAGGCAACGCCGAGAGCCACGCCGATGGCCAGATGATCAACTGGGCGCTGTGGAGCACACGGACCGGCCTGAACAACCAGACGGTTCTTGGGACCTTGCTCATTAACATGAACCTTCTGAAGGCGCTTACTGCTGCCGGCGGGATCGCCAACGGCAACACCGATCAGACGGTTCACGACTCCTACCTCAACCTTCTCCAGCACTTGATGCTGCAATTCACCGGCTCGAACGCAAACAAGCTGCTGGCAGGTTTCGCTCGCGCCGGGATCTGCCTGAGCGAGCGCGACGCCATCATCGACATCGACGACGACTACCTGGCGCGGAGCAGCACCACGGGTCCGACCTTCACCGTGTTCGGCGGGCGCGACTACCAGCTCAACGCCAGCCAGGCCGCCGTGAGCGGCAACTTCTTCAACACCCGCTTCCGAGTGGAGGTGGCTAACGACGCCGCCTTCACTACGAACCACCTCACCAGCGCCTGGCTGACCACCATTGCGGTTGTCGGGGGCGTGCCGTTGGCCACCTGGACGCTTCCAGCGGCCGACTGGAACACGGTCAAGCCCGGCACCGCGCTCTACTATCGCGTGACCACCACCGACGCCAGCGGCGAGAACTCGCGGGTCTCCACTTCTCCGGGCAACGGTGCCTTCACCGTGCCTCCACCTTCCGCAACCATCAACGAGAGCGGGGTGTGCGAGCAGCCTCAGTGCCAGCAACGTCAGTGCTCGGTCGCCGGTCCGGCTGGCAGCTTCCCGTGGATTCTGCTCCTGCCGTTGCTGGCGGCTTACCTGTGGCGCCGCCACATTAAAGCCAAGGCGACGGCATGAGACCTCGCCTGGCCGAGGGTCTGAACGCTGCCTTCGGCACCAGGCTGTTCGAGTGGCTGGTTCCCTCCCCGGCGGTGATGTACGCTCTGGCGATGCTGGCCGCACTTGTCGTCGTGCGGTACCGCTCCCGCGCGGCTCCGGGTGTCGTCCCCTACCACGCGCTGGGCGTCGGCTTGTGGGTCATGGCCAGCGCGCTCGTCGGTGCCCGCCTGTTCTACCTTTTCCAATACCTGCCGGAGACCCTGGCCCAGCCGCTGCGAATCTTCGATCTCGGCGGCGCCACCGTCTCCTGGGGCGCCTACCTGGGCGGCGCCGCGGGGTTGTTGCTGTATTGCCGCTGCTACCGCCTGCCGGGGCAGCCCTACGCTGACCTTCTCGCTACCACGATTGGCCTGGCCATCGCGATCGGTCGCTGGGGCTGCTTCCTCAACGGCGACGATTTCGGCACACGCTCCGACTTGCCCTGGGCGGTGCGCTTCCCCCACGGCAGTTATCCTTTCGCGCAGCAAGCCCGCGCCCACCTCATCTTCCCGCTCGATGACCTCTCGCTGCCCGTGCATCCCGTTCAGCTCTACCTCTCGCTTAACGGCCTCCTCCTGTTCTTTCTCACGAGCTGGTACTGGAAGAGGTTTCGCCACCGCCCCGGCGCCACCTTCTGCTTTTTTTGGCTGCTTTACGCGGTCTCCCGGTTTCTTCTGGAGTTCTTCCGGGGCGACCACGACCAGTTTCTCCTGGGCGTTCCCACCGCTCAGGCAATGTCGATTCCGATGGCCGCCGCAGCGGCGATCGGGCTGCGGCACTGCTTGTCGCGGCCCGCGCCACCACCGGCCGAGCGTGAGGGTTTCACGCAGAGCGCGCAGGGGGCGCAGGGACCTCTGTGACCTTTGCGACCTCTGCGTGAAACCAGACTACCCCGGCTGAATCTCCTCGCGCACCGGGTCGAAGTTGAGGCGCCGCTTCTGGACGTAGGCGATGTTGCCCAGATGCGAGGCCTGGGCCGAGCGGTGGCCGATGAGCACGTCGCCGCGAGGCAACTGGCGCGTCTCGACGCACTCCAGGAAGTTGTTGACGTGGTCCAGGGTCATCTGGTCGAACTTGGTTTCCTCCGACTCAGCTTTCACTATGACCGGCTGGACGTCCCGGCCCAGGGGATAAAACTCGTAGCGGCTGCGATCAATCCACAGGCGCCCCTTCGTCCCGCAGATCTCGATGGCGGCACCGCGGACGCCGGGCACCAGGGTGGCCTCGAAGGTGGCCGTGAACTCGCCCGGGTATTCGAGCAGCACGTTGATGGTGTCGGGCGCGGTCCGGCCATCCTTGTAACAGTAGACTCCGCCGGCGGCCACGGCCGAGGTGGGAATCTCGCGCCCCAGGAACATGTGCACCACGTCAATCCAGTGGGTGAACAGGTCGGTGACCTGCCCCCCGCCAAAGTCCAGGTAGGCCCGCCAGTTGAAGTACTGCTGGGGATCGTAGTCCCGCCATTTCACCGGCCCCAGAAAACGCGCCCAGTCCAGGTTGGAGGGGCGCTTCTGGAGCGAAGCGGGGGCGCGCCGCAGGTGATAGCTGTTGCCGTGCCACCAGGTGCGCGCCAGCGTGATCTGGCCCAGCCGCCCGGTGTCGAAGTATTCCGCCTTCGCCTGAAGGTAGTGCTTGCCGGAGCGCTGCTGCATGCCCACCTGGCAGATGCGCTCGTTGACCCGGGCCGCCTTGACGATCTCGGGGCCTTCTTCGATCCTGAGGGTGAGGGGTTTTTCGACGTAGACGTCTTTGCCGGCGTTGAGGGCGTCGATGGCGGTCCGGGCGTGCCAGTGGTCGGGAGTGGCGATCAGCACGGCAGTGACTTCCTGGATCTCCAGGAGCTTGCGGTAGTCGCTGAAGGCCTTGGCGCGGGGGGCTCTCTGCTGCGCCCGGTCGGTCTGCACCCCGTAGATGTCGCACACCGCCATCACCTCCACGGTGGGGCTCTTCTGGAACATCCCCATGTCGTGGAGCCCGCGGTCGCCGCAGCCGATCACCCCCAGGTTGATCCGGCGGTTGGCGCCTTGGATGCGGGAGTAGGAGGCGGCGGAGAGGCTCACGGCGCCTTGGGTGGCGCCGCACAGAAAATCGCGACGTGTGCTCGGCATGTGAGAATTATAGCCCGCCGGCGGACTGATTATCAGAATGAAGCCCGCGCGACAGCGCCTGCTGAGCGCCCTGTTCGTCCTGCTTGCCGCCCACCTCGCCTGGCCCGCGCTCAGCGACCAGCAACTGGAGAAAGCCATCCAGGAGCGCTTCGCCCGCTCGAAGATCGCCCCCAACCACTTCCAGGTGCGCGTACAAGGCGGCGTAGCTACCCTCACCGGGAAGACGGACGTGCTCCAGCACAAGGGCGTCGCCACCCGGCTGGCCAAAAACTCCGGCGCGCGGCAAGTGGTCAACCGCATCGAGGTCAGTGATGCGGCGAAGCAGAAGGCTTCCGCCAATCTGGCGACGGGCCGTCGGCGCGCCCAGATCAAGCGCGGCGAGGCCCCGCAGGCGCGCTCTCAACCGCGCGGCCAGTGAGGCCCGTGCGGCGAGCGGGAGCGCTCCTCAGCAGTCGGGTATCATACTCCCTTATGGACTATCGCACCCGGAGCCGCTGTTCTCCACTCAATCGCTGGCTCGCCCCGACCCTCCTGCTGGCCTGGGGCGTGGCGTCTGCTCAGGACACCGCCGCTTACATCCGCGAGCACTACGCCAAGCAGGAGCATCGCATCGCGATGCGCGACGGGAAGAAGCTGTTCACTGCGGTCTATGCGCCCAAGGACCAGTCGAAGAAGTGTCCCATCCTGCTCCAGCGCACGCCTTATGGCGTGGGGCCCTACGGTCCGGACCGATACCGCGGCGGCTTCGGCGGTTCGGAAAGGCTCACGCGGGAAGGCTACATCTTTGTCTTCCAGGACGTGCGCGGGCGCTTCATGTCGGAAGGCGAGTGGGTGGAGAGCCGGCCGCACAACCCCGCCAAGCGCGGCCCGCAGGACATCGACGAAAGCACCGACACCTGGGACACCATCGACTGGCTGGTGAAGAACGTCCCTGGCAACAACGGCCGGGTAGGCATGTGGGGCATCTCCTACCCGGGCTTCTACGTCGCCGCGGGCATGATCGACGCGCACTCCGCTCTAAAGTGCGCCTCCCCGCAGGCGCCCATCGGCGATTTCTACATGGGGGACGACGCCTTTCATAACGGCGCCTTCATGCTGGGCGCCATCTTTCGCTTCTTCTCCTTCTTCCAGCCACGGCGCGGTGAGCCGGCGCCGCCGGGCGAGTTCCGCAGCGCCTTCGAGTACAACGCCGATGACGCCTATGGGTTCTTCCTCCGGCTCGGCCCGCTCTGGAACGCCGAGGACCGTTACTTCAAGCGTCAGAACCCCTACTTCACGGCGCACCTGGAGCACACCAGTTACGACGAGTTCTGGCGCAGCCGGGCCATCGTGCGCCACCTGGACAAGATCAAGCCGGCGGTGATGACCGTGGGCGGCTGGTTCGACGCCGAAGACCTGGCCGGGCCGCTCGGGGTCTACCGCAAAGTGGAGCAGACCAGCCCCGGCACGGTGAACTTCCTGGTCATGGGCCCCTGGACCCATGGCGGCTGGGGGCGCACCGACGGCGATCGCGTCGGCAACGTCGAGTTCGGCGCGAAGACCTCGGTCTTCTACCGCGAGGAGATCGAGCTCAAGTTCTTCGACTACTTCCTCAAGGACAAGGGCGACGGCAAGTTCCCAGAGGCCTTCGTCTTCGAGACCGGCGCTAATGCCTGGCATCAGTGGGCGGCCTGGCCCCCGAAGGAGTTTGCCAAGAAGACGCTCTACTTCGCCGAGGGCAGCAAGCTCTCGCCGGCGCCGCCCGCTTCCGACGGTTTCGATGAGTACGTGAGCGACCCCAACCGGCCGGTACCCTATCTGAACCGTCCCAGTGGCCCGATGAACGCCGACTACATGACCGAGGACCAGCGCTTCGCCGCCACGCGCCCCGACGTGCTCCTCTACCAGACCGACCCGCTGGAGAAGAACTTCACCGTCGCCGGGCCCATCACCGCCACGCTGCACCTCTCCACCACGGGCACCGACTCGGATTTCGTGGTCAAGCTGATCGACGTTTATCCCGGCCAATACCCTCAGCCCAAGGGCCAAACCTACCCCCTGGGCGGCTACCAGCAGTTGGTGCGTGGCGAGCCGTTCCGCGGCAAGTTCCGCAACAGCTTCGAGAAGCCAGAACCATTCAAGCCCGGCAAGCTGGCCAAAATCCAGTTCGACCTGCCGGACGTCTACCACACCTTCCGTCCCGGCCATCGCATCATGGTGCAGATCCAGAGTTCCTGGTTCCCCTTGACGGATCGCAACCCGCAGAAGTTCGTGGAAATCCCCAAGGCCAAAGCGAACGATTTCCAGAAGGCCACCCAGCGCGTCTATCGCCGGCGCGCGGCGGCTTCTTCCATCGCGGTGCTGGCGCGGCCGTAGGGGGTGAACGCCGGCGCAGGAGACAGGTTGAAGGCCCGCCGCACGTGTTACACTCTGTAGTTATCCCAGATTAGGACCTGCCTGATGAAAAACCTTCCATCCCTTGTTCTCCTGCTGGCGGCCGGCCTGTGGGCGCAACAGCCCGGCGCGCCCTCGGTCACCTTGGAGCAAGCCTGGGCGCCGGAGACCGTGGTGGCCACGGTGAACGGCAAGCCGGTGACTTACGGCGAACTGCAAACCGTGTTGCGGGCTCTGCCCGCCGAGATGGGACAGCAGGCCATGACGGACCGCATGAAGTTCGTCGAGCAGTACGCCCTGCTCCGGCGCCTGTCCGAGCTGGCCGAGGAACAGAAGCTGGACCAGAAGAGCCCCTTTAAGGAGGGCCTCGCGTACGGCCGGATGCAGCTCCTCTACCAGGCGATGGTCAACGAGAAGTACATGCAGATTACGGCGACCCCCGAGGACATCGAGAAGTTCTACGCGGCCCACAAGGACCGGTTCACCCAGGCCCGGGTCAAGGTGATCTACATCTCTTTCGTCGCCAGCCCGCCGCCGCAGGCCGACCCCAAGGCCAAGAAGGCGCTCACCGAAGCCGAAGCCAAAGCCAAGGCCGAGGATCTGCTCAAGCAGATCCGCGCCGGAGCTGACTTCGTCAAGCTGGTCAAGCAGCATTCCGAGGATGCCACTTCGGCGGACAAGGACGGCGACTTCGGCGTCATCCACCGGTCAGACAAGATTCCCGACGCCATCAAAGAGACGATCTTCTCGCTGAAGCCCGGGGAGGTGGCCGGCCCGGTGCGCCAGCCCAACGGCTTCTACCTGTTCCGCGTCGAGGAAGTCACGGTGCAGAGCTTGGACGAAGTCCGCGTCTCGCTGCAAGAGGAGTTGCGGAACGCTCGCTTTGTGGAGTGGATGGAGTCGTTGAAGAAGAGCATCCAGATCAAGGTCGAGATCCCGCAATTCTTCGCGCCCAAGACCTATCCCCTGAACATTCCGCCGCCGCCCAAATGAGAGGGAAGGGCCGCCCCCTCCAGGTCCGTTTTGCGCCCGGATTGGAGGCCCGGCGGGGCCGGCTGCGGGAGGGCGCCGCGGGCGGCACAGCCGTACACGCGGGCGGGTTCCCGCGGCGGCGGGAAATAGTCCTGGACGCGGAATTGCTCCGGCAGCCTGGGGAGTTGGCGCGCATCCTGGTACACGAGATTTTCCACTTCGTCTGGCCGCGGCTGGACAACGCTACGCGGCGTTCCTGGGAGCGGTTGCTGGTCGAGGAGCTGCGCCGCGGGGCGCGCGGGGAGCTGGGGTGGTCGGCGGAATCGAGGAAGCGGTCGCTGGCGGCGGCGGATGGTGCCCGGCGCACGCGGCGCTGGCGCGAGTACGCCTGCGAGAGCTTCTGCGACACGGCGGCGTGGCTGGCGGCGGGTGGGCGGGCGCACGAAGAGTTCACCCTGGCGGCCTCCTTCCGGCGCGCCCGGCGAGACTGGTTCCGGCGCTTCCTGGCGCGGCCCGCAATCTCGCTATAATGGTGGTATCAGCATGCATTTGTCCCCCGCGCGGGCCGGCTTGGTTGTCCTAGTGTGCGCTCTTCTGGCGCCGGGTTGCCGCCCCTCGAAGACCGCGCGGGTCGCGCCCGATTTCGCCCTGAGGGATCCCGACGGGCGCGCCGTCCGGCTTTCCGATTACCGCGGGAAGGTCGTGTTGCTGAATTTCTGGGCCACCTGGTGCGGGCCGTGCGCTATCGAGGTCCCCTGGTTTGTGGAGTTCGAGCGCCGGCATAAGGACCAGGGCTTCGCGGTGCTCGGCATCTCGATGGACGAGGACGGCTGGCAGGTCGTTCGGCCGTACATGTCCCGCGTCGGGATCAATTACCGGGTCCTGCTGGGCAACGACGAGGTGGCGAGCCTGTACGGCGGGGTGGATTCCCTGCCCACCACCTTCCTGATCGACCGGGAGGGGAAGGTGGCGAAGATGCACTTGGGCTTGGTGAGCAAGAGCCGTTATGAAATGGAGCTCAATGAACTGCTGGGGGACGGCGGCGATCGCAACGCTCGTCCTGGCGCCGTGGCTGGCGGGGCAAGGTAGCGGAGTGCATCGCAGCTCTCCGGACAGACCGCTCCCTGACGGTCGCGGCTCGGAAGCCCGTTCCGAGCCACGCGCGTCAGCAAGTGGCGTGCTGACCGCTTCGGCCGAGCGCCCGGTGGCGGTCAAGCGCGGGGGAGCGGCCCAGGCGCGGATCCGGGTGCAGCTCCGCAGCGGCTACCACGTCAACAGCCACAGCCCGCAGGAGGACTACCTCATCCCTCTCGCCTTGCGCTGGGACGACGGCGGCCCGCTGAAGGCCGTCGAGGTCACCTACCCCAAGCCGGAGTTGCGCAAGTACCGCTTCTCGGAGAAGCCGCTCTCAGTGTTCACGGGAGAGTTCTTCATTCTCACCGAGGTGCGGGCGAGCGCGGACGCGCCCGCGGGAACCGGAGTCCTGCCGGGCAAGCTGCGCTACCAGGCCTGCGACGAAGACTCCTGCCTGCCTCCCCGGACCGCCGAGGTCCGGCTGCCTTACGAGATCCGCTGAGCCTTGCGCCGCCTGCTGATCCGCCCGGGCGCCATCGGCGACTGCGTACTGACTCTTCCAGCGATGGAGTTTCTGCGGTGCGACTACTTGGAGGTGTGGGTAGCCGCGCCGAACGTGCCGCTGGTGCGCTTCGCCGACCGCATGCGCTCGATTGCGTCCACGGGCTTGGATATGGTGGGAATTCCGGACCGCGAGCCTGCTCGAGAGCTGATGGACTACCTGGCGGGTTTTGACGAGATCGTCTCCTGGTACGGAACCGCGCGCGCCGAGTTCCGCGCGGCGGTGGCGGGCCTGCCTTTCGGGTTCCTGCCGGCGCTGTGGGAGGAAGGTCTACAGGTGCACGCAGCCGACTACTACCTGGCGCAGGTCGGCGGCCGGGGTTCTGCCCTGCCGCGGCTGGATTGCCCCAGGTGGGAAGGCGGCTTCGCGGTGATCCAGCCGTTCTCGGGCAGCGCGAAGAAGAACTGGCCCCTTGAACGGTATCGCGAGCTGGCGCGTGCGCTCGGTGCGCGGATGCCCGTGTGCTGGTGTGCCGGGCCGGAAGAGCCACTGGAGGGCGCAGTGCGGTTCGCGGATCTCCACGAGCTGGCCTGCTGGCTGGCCGGCGCGCGTCTCTACATCGGCAACGACTCCGGCATCACTCACTTGGCCGCGGCGACGGGAGCGCCCGTGGTGGCGCTGTTCGGCCCCACCGACCCGGCCGTCTGGGCGCCGCGCGGGCCGCGGGTCGAGGTAGTGGCGACCGGGGAGCCAGGCGAGCCGATTGAGAGCATCCCCTTGAACCGGGTGCTGGCTGCGGTGGAGGGGCGGTGGGTTAATCCTCTGCCCGAAACCCCACCTCGCTCACGATGATCCCCAGCGGGCGGTGATCGCCCGGCACGGCGAAGGTTCGGTCAACGGTGATGGTGACGGTCAGGCTGTCGCCGGCGGGGGATGATGCCGATCAGAAGGGGCGACCCGCCCGGGATGCGCCGTCCGGGCGCGACGAACAGGGCTACTTGAGCAGCTTCAGCCGCCGGAGATCGTCTTCGGTCCAGCGAGCCTGCAAGTCGATCATGGCCTTGAGCGTCTTGACCTCGAAGGTCTCTCCCGGCCGGTGGAAGGAGACCGTGACGCGACGCCCATCGGGGTGAAGGTAATGTTGGTGAGAGCCGACCTGCCGGTCCAGCACAAACCCGTCCCGCATTAAGGCGGATATCAGTTCCCTCGCCGTCAGGCTGCGCAGGCGGGACCAGTCGAGCGCCATGCCTCAAACGGTCACAGCAACCTGAGGCTCTGAGAACACCTGCACTTGATCGCTCGGCTCCTCCGGCACGGCTTCTCCGTGCTCAATCAGGCTCTCAACGACCATCTGCACGACTTCCTGGATGTTCTTGAGCGCCTCCTGCTGGGTGTAGCCCCAGGCAGCGCCGCCCTGCCGCACCAAGGCCGGGCAGTAGGCGTACCAGCGCTCACCGTCCGGCTCCACGACGATCCTGAAGCTATAACTCTTCATCGCCCGCGCCTGCTCCCAGTATTCCACAACTCTGCCCCGCAGTGCGCCGCGGGACTGAAGTGGAGCGCAGACGCGTCACCCCTCACTTCTCTGGCTCAAACCCCACCTCGCTCACGATGATCCCCAACCGGCGGTGATCGCCCGGCACGGCGAAGGTTCGGTCAACGGTGATGGTGACGGTGACGGTGTCGCCGGCCACCGTGACCGGGGGCGAAGCCAGGGTGTAGCTGCCGGGCGCGGAGTACGTCTGCTCCGCTACAGTCCGGCCATTCACCGCCAGCGAAACGCGGCGGGCGGGCGCCTGCTCGGGAATGAAGAACACCACCCGCAGGGGCGCGGGCGCCGGAGGCGGCTTCAACGACAGTGGAATTGGCGCACGTCAACAGCCTCTTCAAGAACCAACAGAAGTGCAGAGACCTGGATGAAAGGATGAGCGCCTCAGTCTGTCTCTGGCCGCAACGCCGGGCAGCGGGAAGCTCGCCGTCGAAGAGGCGCCAGCCGGTCTGGAAGGCGGGTAGTGGGTCCGGCTGCGCGAAACGAATCAGCAAGCTAGCCGCAGGCATCAGGCGATTCAGCTCCGCTGCTGCCTGACTATGTCGAAAATGGACGGACGACCGGCAAACTGTTGTTCACGCCGCAACCGGCTCTTATCCCGCATTTGCGAGAAAAGGGTGCCAACCGCTGGCGGCAAAGCGCAAGCTGGCAAAGCGTTTGGATTGAGCACAAAATCGGCGCGATAGTAGATCATCTGGCTTCTTTCCGGCTCTGGGTGGAGGAACAACACCCCGCCCAGACGCTCGTAGGTGAAAACGTCCTCGGGATCGTTGGGATCGTGATCGGGATTCGCGAATTCTCGCTCTACGCGGTCACCGAGCCCCGGCAACCCGACGGGCGTAACCTTCAAATCGTCAACAACAACGACGAGGTTGGGGCATCGATCGGTAAGCTTCGGAAGAGCATTCCGTCTGACCACATCCAGCGCCGCTCGATGCGGCGCAACTGCCCCGCCTTCGCCGTGCAAGTACTTGTCCTGCCTCATCCGCGCGAAGCGTTTCTGCTTGGCATCCTGTGAGAGACCCCGCCGCTCGGCAACCCGTCGGGGCAGGTGTTCGCCTTGCCAGCCAGGCTGTTTGATCTCAACAAAGATGTCCGGGCAGTCGGCAAGGGACACGAGTACATCCCCTTTGGCTGTGCCTTCTCCCGGTGGCTCCCATTGGACGATGCGAAAGCCGCTCCGCGCGAGATGAAAGGCACCTCTGGCTTCGGCGAGAAGAGCGTTGCGGTGCTGTGGCGTCTGAACGGCTTGGATGATAGCCAGGAATACCTCGAGGCGGCCCTCACGCTGCAAGAAGCTGAGTACCTCCTCGACATCATCGGCCCACTCCTGCGAGGCCGGAAACTGGTCGGCGCCCTGCCACCGGGCACCGAAGAGGAGTCGCTCCGTTAGAGGCCCCAGGCGCAGACCGGTCGGTCGTTGAGACCCGGAACTGCTTTGAGGCATGTGCCTCCTGTGGGACAGGTTTGCACTCCCCGTGTCAGCTCGTCTCTGGAGCCCGAAAGCTGACCATCTTACGGGCCAATCATACCCATTGTACTTCAACGACGAAGTCGGCAAACCGCAGATTGACCCGCCACCGGTAACCGTGTGGGTTCAGAGCGCCACAACAGAAAGTCCTGGGATCAACCGGAAGTGGCGCGGATTCCCCGTGCCAACGGCATAGTCGAGTTCCAGGGCGCAGGCTCCGATCAGCAGGTCCTGAAAGGCGATTCGGATTCCCCGTTCCTGCTGCTCGGCGTCGATGCGGCCGGCTCTCCGCGCCATGCGCGTTGTGATCGGATAGACCGGGACGCTGTCGATGAGATCTTGGACGAACTGCCGCCGCCGATCGGCCGTTGCGGCGTTTTTCGCCCGCCAGATGCCGTGCTCGAGTTCCATCACGCTGACGACCGATAGCGCAACTTCGGTTGGTCCGGTGATCGCGCGGAAAACGGCGAGCATCTCCTCCACAGGCAGTCCCTTGCGTTCGCCGGCGATCACAACGCTGGAGTCCAGGACTAGTCCCATGACGGCGGACTCAGTGGCTCACGACGGCTGTTGATGATGGCTTCGAGGTCCTTTGCGAAGTCCTCGTCGAGAGTGGCGTGCGAGCCTCGCGCTGTCGCCGTGGCTATGCACTCGTCGATAGACCGGCCCCGGAACTGAACCGGCTTGATCACGGCCACCGGCGCAGCGTCACGTTCCACGACCACTTCCGTGCCGAGCTCGACCTTCTCCAGCACGGCCGTGAAGTCCCTGGCCACCTCGGCCTCGCTCATGTGGAGCTGCACCATACCCCCAATCATAACCCCTCCGACCTATCCGGCGGGCTGGAACCCCACCTCACTCACAATGATCCCCAACTGGCGGTGATCGCCCGGCACCGCGAAAGTGCGGTCAACGGTGATGGTGACGGTGACGGTGTCGCCGGCCACCGTGACCGGGGGCGAAGCCAGGGTGTAGCTGCCGGGCGCGGAGTACGTCTGCTCCGCTACAGTCCGGCCATTCACCGCCAGCGAAACGCGGCGGGCGGGCGCCTGCTCGGGAATGAAGAACACCACCCGCAGCGGCGCGGGCGCCGGAGGCGGCTTCAGCAGCACGACGGCGCGCTCGCTCATCCAGCGCCAGCGTCCGGCTTCAAGCTGGTGGATGCCGCTCAAGATTTGCTGCTCAGCCTCAGGCGCGCCCATGGGCAAATAGGAGAGGGTGGGCTTACGCTCCAGGACCGTTTCGGCCCGCACCACGTCGATGGGGCCGGCGCTCAGGTCGAAAGGGCGCAGGCCGAACGACGCGGACGAATACGCCGAGCGGGCGCCCAGCCCGGCCAGGCGGAAGGGCAGCCAGGAGCTTATCTCCTGCTCGGCCAGCGGCACGAGCACGCCGCCCCCGGTGGTGAAGCTGAGCGGCAGCGCCAGGCGGCTCGTGACTACCACATCGCCGGGTTCGACGGCCTGGCCGCGCATCAACGGCAGGCCCCCTTCGCCTTCGAAGTAGTACCGCAGACCCCATTCACCGTTGATCCAAACCCGCCTAGTTGCGGTCTCCTTGGCCAGCGACTGCGCGAACTGGCGGTAGCCGTCCCAGTGCTGGTAGTTCACCCAGGCGAGCGCCAGGCTGAGAAGCAGTTGCGCGGCGGCTCCGGCCGCGAGCCACCGCCGCCGGGGCAGCGCGCGCGAAACCAGCAGCGCCACGGGCGCCGCCAGTGGCAACAGATACCGCGCCGAGCCGGCGAAGAAGACGATCAAGGCCCCGGCGAAGAAGATCAATACCCAGGCCGCGAGGAACCTGGCGTCTGCTTCTGTCCGCTTCCGGACTGCCGGCAGGCACGCGAGAATGACCAGCGCTCCGACGCCAAAGGAAGCCCAGAAGAGCGGATGCGCATCGAGCAGCGCGCCCAAAGCCGCGATAGCGAGAGCGGCCCAGAATGTGGCGCGGACACTCGTGTCTGCCGAGCCGAGACCTTCCGCGTGCGGACCCGTTCCGGGCGTCTCGGCTCTCGCGCCTCGACACGAGTGTCGAGGCGGCAAGCAGGAGTGCTTGCGCCACAAAGCCACCACCGCCAGCAGGGGGAAAACAATCCAGCCGGCGTGGACGGTCAGCGCGGCGGCGCTTGCGAGCTTGCGCCCCAGCGCCTGGAAACCGTAAGCCTGGAAATACCCGGCCAGCACCGAGGCCGGCAGCGCGCCGGTCGAGAGGCGCTCGAAGAGCTGCCAAGCCAGCAAGGTGAGCACCGGCGTGGTTAGAGCGACCCAGCCCGTCCGCCAGTCCCTGGCCCGCAGCCAGAGGTACACCGCCAGTACCGGCGCCAGCAGCACCGCCTGATAGGCCGCCAGCGCCGCCAGCGCCATCGCTAGCGCCGCGGCTGCCAGCCAGCGCGCCGAGCGCGCGTCCGCGGCCTTCACCAACAAGGCCACCGAGGCCATCCAGAAAGCCAGGAACGGCAGGTCGGCCTCGAGGGAGGCGCCGTTGACGACGAAAGCCGGTGTCGCCAGGAACAGCAGCGTGGCCTCCAGCGGCGCCGTCGAGAACCGCCGCGCCAGCGACCACATGGCCGCCGCGGCCACACCCGAGAACAGCAGGTAGGCGGCGTGAAACGGGACCTCACGGACATCGCCCAGGAGCGCCAACAGCCCGGCGAGAAACCAGGCGTTGAGCGGCGGATGCGGATGCCCGCGCATATCCACCACGTCGCCCAGGAACGGGTAACGCGCGTGGCCGGGGTGCCAGGGGTCGATCTGCGCGTGCTCGGCGCCGGCCAGGTAGTAGACGTCGTCGCCCTGGATGGCCTGGTTGAGGAAGGGCAGTCGAATGAGCAGGACCGCAGCCAGAACGAGCAGCAGCCTTAGGCGCATCGCAGTCCGATCAGCCGGCGGGCGGCCGCCACCTCAGCACGGGCTTGCGCGCCGCGGTGACCTCATCCACGCGGGCAGTGCGGGTGTTGTGCGGGGCCTTCAACACCAACTCCGGATTCTCCTCCACCTCGCGGGCGATCGAGATCAGCGCGTCGATGAACAGGTCCAGCTCGCGCTTGCTCTCGGTCTCGGTGGGCTCGATCATCATGGCCCC